>JAYZYX010000082.1:0-26905 GCA_036139795.1 Pseudomonadota bacterium
TGAATTCCTACCGAACCGAACCGCCTTGCGACCGTCCCGCCCGTCCCAACCGCGCCTCAGCGCCGCCGGTGAGGGGTCTTCTACGGATAGGGGAGAAGAGTCGCAAGCGGAAAATCAGAAAAAATGCGGATTAAGTGAAGAAAAGTCCGGAACGCCTTGTTCTTAAGCGGATTCCAGCCTCATGAAGACGCCATAAAGCCTGCAAATAGCGCATTTCAGCCCAGAAGAGTTGAAAGCCATATATCAGAGTGACGCCGTAGATCCCTGCAGGCACCGGAATCTCACCCCCGACCGGTTGACGCCCCTCCCCGTCCGCCCGCCAGAGCTTCGGCAATCTGAGCCGCTGCGGCCTTCAGGCTTGGCAAGACCTTCTCGGCCCGCTCTTGGGTCAGGCGCTGGGGAATGGTCGAGATGCTCATAGCAAGAAAAGAACTGCCCCGTGGATTGGGGACCGGCACCGTCAGACCTGCGACACCGACAAAGGTCACGTCACGCGCCCAACCATATCCCTTCTTACGCACATGCTCGACCTCATCACGAAGACCATCAGGCGTTGCCTCCCCGAACAGACGCTTGTCACGCTCGGCGCGGCGGATGATCTGCTCGGCCTCGTCTTCGGACATGGACCCTAGAAGCGAACGACCGCAGTGACTGGACACCAAAGACAGGGTCTGGTTCGCCGAGACCACATGGGTGCGGATCGGATAGGCGCCTTCGCAGCGCAATAGATAATGTCCGAAGTCTCCGGTTCGCATGGCAAGATAGACAGTATCGCCGCATTCATCCGCCAAAGCCTGCACGATAGGACGCAAACGGGATGTGTCGCCCACGGGACTTGGCGCGTTCAGACCCAACTCATAGATCTGGGAGGACAGGCGGTAACCGCGATCCGCAGTCCGCTCAACGAACAGCTCGGCCACCAGCGTGGTCAGGATACGATGCACCGTGGGGCGGCTTAGGCCCGTCCGCGCTGTCAGATCGATCAGGCGCGCGCCGCTGGGACCATGGCGGCCCAACTCTCGTAGAATCATACAGGTCCGCTCAACGACCTGACTTTTCCCCATCTTGTCTTGCTGCTCTGCCATGCCATCACCTCAAAGACCGATATATGGACTTATTCTGCCTTACAGAGATGCAGACAATCAAAAGCGTTGCAAGAGTTTCAGGTTTCATGCCCCCTTCTCGGCAACGAATAAGTCTACATACCGGACACATTTCCAGAAGGAGGAGCATTTTTATGGAGCCACGGTTTCAAGGTCAAGTCGCGGTCATCACTGGAGGCGCACGGGGAATCGGCTTTGCCGTTGCCAAGCGCCTGATCGCTGAGGGCGGCAAAGTTGCGATCTGGGATATTGGCAGCGCAGAGGACAGCGCCAAGGCGCTTGGTACCAGCGCCATCGGAGTCGCCGTCGATATCACAGATGAGACATCGGTGAACGCCGCCTACGCCGCCACCGAAGCTGCCTTCGACAAAGTAGACATCCTTGTGACCGCCGCAGGGATCACTGGGCCGACCCACTCTGTGCAGGGACATGACTATCCTTCTTGGAAGCGCGTGATCGACGTTCATCTTGGTGGCGTCTTCCTATGCTCCCGCGCTGTACTGGACGGCATGATCGCCCGCGACTACGGGCGGATCGCAACGATTGCCTCGGTCGCCGGCAAGGAAGGCAACCCCAATGCCTCCAGCTATTCCGCTGCCAAGGCAGGCATCATCGGCTACACCAAATCCCTTGGCAAAGAACTGGCCGCGACCGGCGTTAGGGCAAACTGCTTTGCCCCCGGGCTGATCAACACCCCCCTGATGGAGCAACTGCCAGAAGAGCAAATCGCCTTCTCTCTGTCACGAATCCCCCAAGGACGGTTCGGCACCGTCGAGGAATGCGCCGCCATGATCTGCTTCATGATCAGCCCTGAATGCTCATTCAACTCAGGCGCGGTTTTCGACATGTCCGGCGGGCGCGCGACCTACTGATTTCGCATATTGGACTCTCTCGACAAAAGATGACTGCAAGAGTCCAATATTTTTCGCCGTACGTTATTCGAAAAATCCAATTTAAAACAATAACTAGCACTCAGACTCACCCAAAAATTCAATTTAATGAATGCAAATAATTCATCTTTACGTCCAACATTCGGACTCTCTGAGTTGACCCAAAGCGGCGAGTTTTACACCATAGGCTGCACAGAGGAGCACCCGTCGCAGAACAGCAAACAGCCGCAGCGGGTGAAAAGGGCGAAAGCCTATTTGGAGAAACGGGATTTCAATCCAAGGTAGAGGCCCGCAAGGGCACCCCCTTTGACAGCCGTCAGAGGGCACCGATGGGTATTCCCCGAGGGAGACGCAAATGACTATGACCAAAACAATTTTCGCATCCGTTATCGCGCTTGCTTCGGCCAGCGCCGCCTTTGCGGATGAGACCTTCAAATTCGCGATGATCGATCCCTTTTCGGGTCCGGCGGCCGTGGTGACCGAGCGCATCGAAAAAGTGCTGCGCTATTCGGTGGATCAGGTGAATGCGGATGGCGGCCTGAACGGCCAGCAGATCGAGATCCTGACCTTCGACAACAAGATGTCGCCGCAGGAAACCGCCATTCAGGCCCAGAAAGCCATCGATCAGGGCGCGCGCATTCTGCAAACCTCGGTGTCCTCGTCGAACACCTTTGCGCTGGTGGACTTTGTGAACAAGTACAACCGCCGCAACCCCGATCATCAGGTCATTGTCTTTGACGGTGCCTCGCACGATCCCGCCATCACCGGCGAGAAATGCAGCTTCTACAGCTTTTCTTGGGTGCTGGATGCCGATGCCAAGACTGCTGGCCTTGCCACTTACCTGAAGGACCGCACCGATATCACCAAGGTCTACCTGCTGAACGCCGAAGGCTCGTCCGGTCAGACCACCCGCCAGTCGGTGATCGACAAGGTCGGCGCAAGCCGCCCCGACATCGAATGGGTCGGTGATGACACCCACCCGCTGCAAAAGATCACCGACTTCACCCCCTATATTGCCAAGATCAAAGCGTCGGGCGCGCAGGCGGTGATCACCTCGGACTGGGGTGCGGATCTGGCTCTGGTGCTGAAAGCTGCGGGCGAAGCAGGGCTTGAGGCGGAATGGTACACCTATTTCTCGACCGGCCCCGGTGCGCCGACCGCAATGGCACAATCCGGCCTGAACGGTCTGGTCTATTCGGTCTTTGATGGTGACGCAGGTATCCAGAACGAAGGGCTGCACGCCCACGAAGCGGCCTTCCGCGCGAAAATGGGCATCTCGGCCAGCGCCTTCCCCGGTGACAGCTCGGCCATCCGCGCCCTGTCGCTGGCTGCGGCCAAGGCAGGCTCGAACGAGGTGGACCCGCTGATTGCCAGCCTTGAGGGGATCGAGTTCGAGACCATCTACGGCGCCCCCGCCCACAGCAGCCCCCAGAACCACCAGATCGTGACGCAAATGGCGGTCTCGCGCTTTATCGACGTGCCTGAAGGTACGCTGGACGAAGAAGGCACCGGCTGGGGCTGGGAAAACGTAGCAATCATTCCCGCCGAGGCCATTGCCTTGCCGAATGAGTGCGAAATGAAGCGCCCCTGATAACTCCCTCGGGGCGCGGAGCGACAGAACTCCGCGCCCCGCACGTGAATTTGGTGTGAGGAGGAAGTGCCATGACCCAATATCCCTATAAAGTTGTCGCAACCGGCCTCGGGTTTCCCGAAGGCCCCGTTGTGATGCCCGACGGCTCTGTCATCGTCTGCGAGATCAAGAATTGCTGTCTGACCCGCATTGCGCCTGATGGTGGCAAAGAAGTTGTCGTCAAACTTGCGGGCGCACCGAACGGGGCGGCTTTGGGTCATGACGGTGCCCTCTACATCTGCAACAACGGCGATGGCTTTGCGTGGGGCGATCCGGGCGGCGTGACCCAACCGGTGGGCGGCAACCCCGACTACAGCGGTGGCCGGATCGAGCGTGTTGACTTGACCACCGGCGAGGTCACCGAGCTTTACCGCGAAATCGACGGCCACGCCCTCTTGATGCCCAATGACATCGTGATCGACCGCGACGGGGGCCTTTGGTTCACCGATCACGGCACCCGCACACCGCGCAGCTTTCTGCATGGGGGGCTGTATTACGGCAAGCCCGACGGTTCCTACGCCTGTGAAATCGCGTGGCCCATTACCACCGCCAACGGTGTCGGCCTGTCGCCCGACGAAAAGACCGTCTACGTGGCCGAAACCGAAGCCGGCCGCCTTTACGCTTATGACATCACCGGCGCAGGCGAAATCCGCAAGCCGAACCCGTTTGAACCGGGCGAAGCGGTACTGGCACAGGTCGAAGGCTTCAAACGCTATGACAGCCTTGCGGTCGAAGAGAACGGCAACATCTGCTGCGCGGGCCTGACGCCGGGCTGCATCACGGTCATCTCACCCGAGGGTAAAGAGGTCGAGACTGTTGAAATGCCCGATCCATTCTCGACCAACATCGCCTTTGGCGGGCCGGATATGAAGACCGCCTATATCACCCTGTCTGGTTCTGGACAGTTGATCGCCATGGACTGGCCCCGCGCGGGGCTGAAACCGAATTTCTCGGGGCTATGACATGAGCGCAGAAGTCATCACATTCTCACTGCTGAACGGTACGCTCTACGGGATGCTGCTGTTCCTCTTGGCCTCAGGTCTGACGCTGATCTTTTCGATGATGGGCGTTCTGAACTTTGCCCACGCCAGCTTTTTCATGCTGGGGGCCTACTTCGGCTACGAGATTTCAAAGATCGTCGGGTTCTTTCCGGCCCTCATCCTTGCACCCGTTCTGGTGGGCCTGTTCGGCGCCTTGATCGAGCGTTACGGCCTGCGCCGTGTCCACAAATTCGGCCACTTGGGCGAGCTTTTGTTCACCATCGGCGTCGCCTTCGTGATCGAGGAAGCCATTCAGATGATCTGGGGCCGCAGCCCGATGGATTATCAAGTGCCCGAGGCCCTGAATTTCACCGCCTTTGAGATCTTTGGCACCGGTTATCCTGCCTTCCGCCTGTTCATGCTGATCATGTCGGTGGCGATCTTTGCGGGTCTTGCCCTGCTGCTGACCCGCACCCGCGTTGGTCTAATCGTCAAAGCGTCCCTAACCCACCCAGAGATGGTCTCGATGCTGGGGCATGACGTGCCGCTGGTGTTCATGTCGGTGTTCGGCGTCGGCTCGGCGCTGGCTGGGGTGGCAGGCGTGATTGGCGGTCCGATCCTGATCACCCAGCCATCGATGGCCGCAGCCCTTGGACCGATCCTGTTTGTGATCGTCGTGGTCGGCGGACTTGGATCGCTGACGGGGGCCTTCATCGCCTCGCTACTGGTGGGGTTCATCCAGACCTTCGCCGTGGCGATCGATCTGTCTGTCGCCGATGTCTTCGGCCTAATCGGGATCACCCAGCCCCCTGCCGCTCTTGGTGCGCTGGTGTCCGATATCTGGAACGTGTCGGTCTCTCAGGTGGGTCCGGTCATTCCCTACCTCTTGCTGGTTGTGATGCTGATTTTCAGACCCATGGGTCTGATCGGCAAGCGCGCCTGATGCTGAAAGGATAAAGTCATGTCAGTCAGCACTCTCGACACCCCCGCGCCCGGCGCCGGCACCCGCCTGACGGCTGCCCTACCATGGGTCGCCATCACGGCCACGCTGATCGTCCTGCCGCTGCTGTTCAGCAGCAACTCGATGATCTCGACCCTGAACTACCTTGGCACGATGGCGATCTTTGCCCTGTCCTATAATGTGCTTTTGGGGCAGACAGGGCTGCTGTCCCTTGGGCACGGCACATTCTTTGGTCTTGGCGGCTTTATCGCCACCCATGCGATCCTGCATATGGCCGATGCGGGCGTTAGCTTTCCCCTGCCCCTTATTCCGGCCATCGGCGGCTTTGGCGCGCTGATCCTTGGGTTCTTTGGCGGCTGGCTGGCTTCGGGCCGAGGCGGGATGCCCTTTGCCATGATCACCCTTGGCCTGGCCGAGCTGGTCTACGCCGCCGCAGCCCTGTTTCCGTCGATCTACGGATCCGAGGAAGGTGTCTCATTCGATCGGATGGACTTGGGTGCCTCGTTCGGGATGGACTATGGCCCGACCGTCGATATCTACGTGATCATCGCCGTCTGGTTCCTGATCTGTGCGGGCGTTCTTTATTACTTCTCCAAGACACCGCTGGGTCTCTTGACCAACGCAGTGCGCGACAACGCCGAACGGATCGAGTTCCTTGGCTTCTCGGCCCGCCGCGTCCGAATGCTGGCCTATGCCATTGCCGCTGCAGTCGCAGGCGTCGCCGGATCTCTGGCCGCCCTGAACTTTGAGATCATGACCGTCAACGAAATGGGTGCGGCCACCTGTATGCTGGTCCTGCTGATGACCTACATCGGCGGCACCAAGCATTTCTTCGGGCCGGTCTTGGGCGCGATTGTCATCGGCCTGATGAAAATCTGGCTCTCTGATATCTCGCCTGCGTGGATGATGTACTTTGGCCTGCTGTTCATCTTCGTTGTGATGGTTCAGCCCGCAGGTCTTGCTGGCATCCTGATGGACGGAATTGCCCTGCTACGCTCGGGCTCGGTCGGTGCGCAGGCCCCGCTATTGGGCCTGATCGGTCTGGCGGGTGCCATCGCACTTGCGGGCATCGTCATCCTGATCGAGCTGTCCTACCGCGCAGGCCTTGATGCAACGCTGGGGCCGCAGATCACCGTTCTTGGCCTGCCCCTGTCCACAGCCTCTGTCGTGTCATGGGTGCTAGGGCTGGTCTGCGCGGGCGGCGGCGTCATCGCCATGCGCCCGCTCCTGGACCGCTTGGACACCCTGCGCCACAGCCTGAGCAAAGGAGAGACCGCATGACCCACGCGCTAGAGCTTCGCAATCTGAAGAAATCCTTCGGTCCGGTCGAGATCATCCGCGGCGTCAATCTGGACCTGCGGCAAGGGGAACGCCACGCCTTGATCGGCCCGAATGGTGCGGGGAAATCCACCCTGTTCCATCTGATCTCTGGCCGGATTGCACCCACCTCGGGACAAATCCTGTTTCAGGGCCAGAATATCGCGGGCAAACCGCCTGCCGAAATCGTGCGCGCGGGACTGTCACGCAGTTTCCAGATCACCAACATCTTTCCGCAGATGAGCGTTCTGGACAATCTGCGCTGCGCCGTGCTGTGGAAACTGGGGCACCGCTATTCGATCTTCCGGCAAACCCCAACGCTGCCTGATGTGGCAATAGAATGCGAACGCCTGCTGGATCAGCTAGGCCTGACGCGCCGCGCGCATGATACCGCAGACAGCCTGACCTACCCTGAACAGCGGGCGTTAGAGTTGGGGCTGGCCGTGGCCTCGGGTGCCAACACCCTACTGCTGGATGAACCGATGGCGGGGATGAACCATTCGGAAACCGAAGCGGCCCTGCAACTGATCATGAAGGTGACTGAGGGCAAGACCCTGCTGATGGTCGAACACGACATGGGCGTGATCTTTGAAATGGCGGATCGGATCTCGGTGCTGGTCTACGGGCAGATCATCGCCACCGGCACTCCGCAGGAAATCCGCGCCAATCGCGCCGTGCAAGAGGCCTACCTTGGCACCAGCGAGGAGGACGCCGCATGACCAAACCGGAACTGAACATCACCGCCGAAACCCTGCTGTCCGTGCGCGGCCTGCAAGCGTGGTACGGCAAAAGCCACATCCTACACGGGGTCGATCTGGACGTAAAACGGGGCGAGATTGTCTCGCTACTGGGGCGCAACGGCGCGGGCCGCTCGACCTTACTGAAGGCGATCATGGGCGCGGTGACCACCAAGGGCGAGGTCAGCTTTGCAGGCCAATCCTTGGGCGGGCAAAAGCCCCATAAGATTGCCTACGCAGGGATCGGCTATGTGCCGGAAAACCGCGATGTTTTCCCCGATCTGACCGTGCGCGAAAACCTGATCCTCGGCCTCAAATCCAAGGGCGAAGGGCGCTGGTCAATGGAGGACATCTTCGATCTGTTCCCCGTCTTGCGCACCCGCGCCGAGACCAATGCGGGCGCCCTTTCGGGGGGCGAGCAGCAGATGCTGACCATCTGCCGGACCCTGATCGGCGATCCCGATTTGATCATGGTGGATGAACCGACCGAAGGGCTGGCCCCCAAAATGGTCGCAGCCGTCGGGGCTTTGCTCGAACGGATTGCGGCCAAAGGGGTCTCGATCCTGCTGGTGGAACAGAAACTGGTGATCGCGCTGGATATCTCGCACCGGCTGTACGTCATGGGTCATGGCGAGATCGTGTTTGAAGGCACTCCGGCAGGGCTAATGAACGCCCCCGACGTGCGTGCCGAATGGTTGGAGGTCTGAGATGAGCAAACCCGTCGCACTGATCACAGGTGCCCGTCAGGGCCTTGGCCGCGGGATCGCATTGGCACTGGCGAAGGGCGGCTTTGACATTGCCGCGCTGGACATCGTGCTGGATGAGAAATCGGACGCCGTCACCCAAGAGATCAACGACCTTGGCGCACAGGCCTACTTTGGCCAGATGGACTTGTCCGATCTGGACAGCCACGCCGCCGCAATTGAGGCCGCCGAAGCCGCGCTTGGCCCCATTGACGCGCTGGTCAACAACGCAGGCATCGCCGCCCGCCCCCTGACCGATATTCTGGATTTGGGCCCAGAGGCGTTTGACCGCAATCTGGGTGTTAACCTGCGCGGCACCTTCTTTTTCACCCAAGCAGTAGCCAAGCGGATGATCGCGCGCGACAGCAGTCACTACCGGTCGATCACCTTCATAACCTCGATCGCGGCAAGCCATGTCTCAACCGACCGCAGTCCCTACTGTGTCTCAAAGGCGGGGCTGTCGATGACCGCACAGCTTTATGCAGACCGGCTGGGGCGGCATGGCATCGCAGTGCATGAAATCCGCCCCGGCTTTATCCGGACAGAGATGACCGGCTCTGCCCCCACAGGCAAGATCGACGCCTATATCGACAGTGGCGCGGTCACCCAAAGACGTTGGGGACAGACCACCGATATTGGCGCTGTTGCGGCCTCTCTGGCCTCGGGCGCCCTGCCCTATGTGACCGGACAACCGATTTACGTGGACGGAGGGTATCACATCCCCACCGCCTGATAACCCAAGGGGCTCGCGCCCCTGATTTACAAACACACAGCCTCCGTTCGGGTCACGCCCGACGGCAACGCAGCCTGTCGGCCTGCGACCGGAGAGGCTATTTCTGGAGGAGTTTTCAAATGTTGGACAACCAACCCTTCCGCGAAGGGCACGTCACCGTGAATGGCGTCGATGTGCGCTACCGCGTGGCAGGCCCCGACAATAATCGCACGCCCTTGGTGCTGGTCCACGGCACCGCAGGATCGATTGATGGGCACTACGGCTATATTTTCCCGATGATGGCCTACCGTCAGCGAGTTATCGCCCTGGACTGGTCCGAGCCCACGGGCGACACACTCGAGATGGCCGATCTGGTCGCGCAGGTCAAAGCAGTTATCACTACAGAGGTTCCCGAAGGCCCCGCAACCCTGATGGGCTATTCGCTGGGGGCCTGCGTTGCCGCCATGACCGCTGCCGAGATGGGCGATAAGGTCGCCAACCTGATCCTAGCGGCAGGCTGGCTGCGCACCGACACCCACCAGAAGATGCGCAATGATGTGTGGCGGCAGCTGCGCGATCAGGACAGTGCCTCTGTCACTCAGTACATGACCTTCTGCGCCTTCTCGCCTGCGTTCATGAACATGCGCACGGTGGACGACATGAAGGCCGCCGCTGGCATGCTGAAGATCACGCCCTTTGTCGAAAAGCAGATGGACCTGAACACCCGCATCGACATTGCCGCCGCCTGCGAAACCATTGCGGCCAAGACGCTGGTGATCGGCTGCACCTACGACATGATGGTGCCTAAGCACCACTCCAAGCAGCTGTTCGGCGCCATTGAGGATGCCCGCTACGCCGAGATCCCCTCGGGTCACGCGGTCGTCCACGAGCGGGCAGCCGAGCTGTTCCACTACGTTGACCGCTTTACCCGCCAACCGGACGAATTCCCCGCTGGCGTCATCATTCCCGCGCAGAAACCTTAAGGAGACCAAGGCGATGACCACCGAAACCGATATCCTTATCGTTGGCACCGGCTTTGCCGGTCTTGGCATGGCGATCCAGTTGAAACGCTCGGGACGCGAGAACTTCATCGCGATCGAACGTGCTGGTGATGTGGGCGGCACATGGCGTGACAACCACTATCCGGGGATTGCGTGCGACGTGCCCTCGCACCTTTATTCCTACAGCTACCTGCCGAACCCCGACTGGTCGCGGGTGTTTTCACCGGGCGGCGAAATCCAAGCCTACATCCGCAAATGTGCCGAGGATGAGGGCATCCTGCCGCACATCCATTTCCATACCGACATGCTGAAAAGCACTTGGGACGAAGACGCCAAGCGCTGGGTCGTTGAGACCTCCAAAGGCACCTATGCGGCGAAAATCCTGATCACCGGCACCGGCCACCTTGCCGACGGTCATATGCCTAACATCGAAGGGCTGGACAGCTTTACGGGCGATGTCTTCCACTCGGCGGACTGGGATCACTCGGTCCCGCTGGAAGGCAAGCGGATCGGCGTCGTAGGCTCTGGCGCGTCAGCGATCCAAATTGTCCCCGAGATGCAAAAGCTGGCATCCGAACTCGTCGTCTTCCAACGCTCGGCCCCCTATATGATCCCCCGCTGGGACCGCGCCTTTACCGAGGGCGAGCGCCGCATGTGTCGCCGCGACCCCTCGGTGGTCGAAGACATGCGGTCGGAAATCTTCTGGTCGGGCGAGTTCAACTTTGCCCAACGGCGCAACATCCCCCGTTTCCTCAATGAGGCCAAGGCGCTGGCGGTCGGTCACCGCGAAGCCAACATCAAAGACCCCGAACTACTGGCCAAACTGACGCCGGACTATGAAATCGGCTGCAAGCGCCTCTTGATCTCTAACACCTACTATCCGGCCGTTGCCGCCGAGAACGCCACGCTTGAGGCATCCGCCCTACAGCGGGTCGAGGGCAACACTGCCTATGGCGCATCCGGCACCGGATACGATCTGGACGTGCTGGTCTTTGCGACGGGCTTCGAGGCCGTCCGCCCCCCCTTCGCCACCCGCATCTTCGGCACCGAAGGCATCAGTCTGGACGAACGCTGGGATCAGGGCATGCAGGCCTATGACTCAATCGCAGTGAACGGCTATCCGAACCTGTTCATCATCAATGGCCCGAACACCGGACTGGGTCACAACTCGGTTGTCTACATCATCGAGGCACAGGTTGATTACATCATGGAGGCCCTCGCCCAGATCGACGCCCAGCACATCGAGGTGATTGAGGTCAAACGCGCAGCCGAAGACGCCTACATGGAAAAACTGGACGCTATGGCACAAGGCACCGTTTGGCTCGCGGGTGGGTGCAAGTCCTGGTACGTGGACGAACGCTCGGGGCGGCTGACGCTGGTCTGGCCCGACTTTGCCCACAGCTTCCGCGATGAAAACGGCACTTTCCACCCCGAAGGCTACGACATGCAGCCCGCACCCGTTGCGGCCGAGTAAGAGAGCATTCCCATGTTAATCAATAAAACCATTATCGTTACCGGAGTTTCTTCGGGCATCGGTCAGGAAGTGGCCCGTCAGGTCAAAGCCGCAGGTGGCAAGGTCATTGGCGTTGACCGGAACACCCCGTCTGTGGACGTCGACGCCTTTCATCAGGTCGATCTGACGGATGAGGCCGCGCTGGACAGTCTGATTGAAACCTTAAAACCCCTGAAGGCAGACGGGCTGGCCAACATCGCGGGCGTGCCGCCAACCGCGCCGGCAGAGGTCGTCGTGACCGTCAATCTGGTCGCACTGAAAAAGCTGACACTGGGGCTGGTGGACAGCCTTGCGGACAATGCCTCGATCGTCAATCTGGCCTCGCTGGCCGGTCTGGGCTGGGAAGGCGAAGTTACCAAGATCAAATCCGCAAATGGCCTGACCCATGACGGTGTCGCAGCTTTCTGCGCTGACCAGGGCATTACCAAAGACATCAGCTATTTCTTCACCAAACAAGCGCTAGTGGCATGGACCCATGAGAACCGCTGGACTTGGCGGGAACGCGGCATCCGCATGAATGCGGTCAGTCCCGGTCCTGTAGACACCCCGATCCTTGGCGATTTCCTTGAAACACTGGGCGAGCGTGCCGAAGAAGACATGCGCATCATGGACCGCCCCGGTCGCCCCACGGACATCGCGCCAGTGGTCACATTCCTGCTGTCGGACGGCTCGGCCTGGCTGCGCGGCGTCAACATCGCCTGCGATGGCGGGATGCGCGCCCATATCGACGCCACCAGCAACGGCCTGAACTAAGGAGCATACAAATGAGTCTTGATCTATTGATCGACGGCATCGCCTGCCCTGCCGAAAACAGCCGCATCTTCCAGCGCACCGACCCCGTCACCGGAGAGGTTGCAACACACGCCGCTGCCGCATCCGTCGCGGACGCCTTGCGCGCCGTTCATGCAGCGCAGGCCGCCTTCGCCGACTGGTCCCGTACGGGTCCAGAACTGCGCCGTAAGCTGCTGAGCAAAGCCGCAGACATCATGGACGCCCGCAGCGCCGAGTTTGTCGAGGCCATGGTGACCGAGACGGGCGCAACCACCGTCTGGGCCGGTTTCAACGTCCATCTTGCCGCCGGAATGCTGCGCGAGGCTGCCGCCATCACCACGCAGGTTGGCGGAGAGGTGATCCCGTCAAACAAACCCGGCGCATTGGCGATGTCACAGGCGAAACCTCGGGGCGTATGCCTTGGGATCGCGCCGTGGAATGCGCCGGTCATCCTTGGTACGCGGGCGGTAGCCACCGCCCTTGCCTGCGGAAACACCGTGGTGCTGAAATCCTCAGAAATGTGCCCACGTGTCCACCATCTGATTGGCGATTGTCTGCAACAGGCGGGCTTTCCCGCCGGTGTGGTCAACGTGATCTCGAACGCGCCCGAAGACGCGCCCGCAGTGGTCAAGGCCCTGATCGAAGCGCCAGAGGTGCGCCACGTGAACTTTACCGGCTCGACCGCCGTTGGCCGGATCATCGGGCGCTTGGCGGGTGAGAACCTGAAGCCTGCGCTGCTGGAACTGGGGGGCAAAGCGCCTTTGATCGTGCTGGCCGATGCCGATCTGGACGGAGCCGTAAACGCTGCCATTTTCGGTGCCTTCATGAATCAAGGTCAAATCTGCATGTCGACCGAGCGGATCATCGTGGTGGACGCCATCGCGGACGCCTTTGTCGAAAAGCTGGCGGCCCGCGCGGCGGCACTGCCTCACGGCAATCCCCGCGACAAGGTTGTGCTGGGATCTCTGGTGACCCCCGCAGCTGCCCAGAAGATGGACGCCCTGATCGCGGACGCCACCGCCAAAGGGGCCAAGGTAATCGCGGGCGGCACCCGCGATGGCGCAATCCATGCAGCAACCCTTCTAGACGGTGTGACCGCAGACATGCGGATCTACAGCGAAGAAAGCTTTGGCCCTGTGAAATCCATCGTGCGGGTCAAGGACACAGACGCGGCCATTTCCGTGGCCAATGACACCGAATACGGGCTGTCCGCGGCGGTCTTTTCGCAAGACATCACCGTTGCGCTAGACGCGGCCAACCGCATTCAAAGCGGCATTTGCCACATCAACGGGCCCACCGTCTCGGACGAGCCGCAGATGCCCTTTGGCGGGGTCAAAGCCTCGGGCTATGGACGGTTCGGCGGCAAAGCGGGGATCGCTGAATTCACAGTGCAGCGCTGGATCACGATTGAGGATCCGAACCAGCACTATCCCTTCTGAATAAACGAAAAAAGGCGCACGTTGGGAGATGTGCGCCTTTTGCTTTCAGACAGTCAAAGCTGTCAGATATTGCCCTTCGACATCTCGGACGCGATGTGATCCGCCTGACGGATCGCCAGCGCCACAATGGTCAGCGTCGGGTTCTCGGCCGCGCCGGTCGTGAACTGCGAGCCGTCAGAGATGAACAGGTTCGGGATATCGTGGGTCTGCCCCCAACGGTTCACCACCCCATCGCGGGCATTTTCCGACATGCGGTTGGTGCCAAGGTTATGGGTGCTGGGATAGGGCGGCGTCGGGAAAACGCGGGTGGCCCCCACAGCCTCATACATGGCCATACCCTGTTTGTAGGCATGAGCACGCATCGCCTTGTCGTTCGGGTGATCGCTGAAGTTGACGTTCACCACCGGCAAGCCGTGCTGGTCCTTGACGTCCATGTTCAAGGTCACACGGTTGGTTTCCTGCGGCATGTCTTCACCCACGATCCACATGCCAGCCATGTTTTCATAGCCGTCCAGCGCCGTTGTAAACTCGCGCCCCCAAGCGCCCGGATCAAGGAAGGCCGCCATGAAGGGAATGCCAAGGCTCAGGGTTTCCAGCTCATAGCCCCCGACGAACCCGCGCGAGGGATCATGACGCGCCTCATCCTGCACGATGCCGGCCATAGTGGTGCCGCGCCACATGCGCACGGGCTTGTCGAACACCGCATAGACCGATCCGGTCATGTGCCGCATATAGTTGCGCCCCACCTGACCCGAGCTGTTCGCCAGACCATCAGGGAACATCGACGAGGCCGAGTTCAGCAGCAAGCGCGGCGATTCAAACGAGTTGCCCGCAAGGCAGATAATCCGCGCCTTCTGCATTTGCAGGTTGCCGTCCACATCGAAGTATTCGACACCTGTGACCTTGCCCGCCTCATTGTGCAGGATGCGGGCCACGTGGGCGCGTTCGCGCACTTCAAGGTTTCCGGTCGCTTCACCGGCGGGAACCTCGGTGTAGGCAGTGGACCACTTGGCACCCCACTTACACCCTTGGAAACAGAAACCGGTCTGCTGGCAGGTGACGCGGTCGCCTTCGTCGCTGGACTGGATCGCCATCCGGCCCGTGTGGACCTCTTTATAGCCCAGCGCCTTTGCGCCCGCTTCAAAGACCTTGAAGTTGTTGTTGCCGGGCAGACCGGGGCGGTTGCCCGTGCGGGTCACGCCCATTTTGTCTTCGGCCTTGGTGTACCACGGGTCCATCTCGGCGGCATCAATCGGCCAGTCCAGAAGGTTTGCCCCTTGCACCGCACCATAGGTGGTCGCGGCCTTCCATTCATGCTCTTGGAACCGCAAGGATGCCCCCGCCCAGTGGGTGGTGGTGCCGCCCACAGCCTTCACGATCCACGCAGGCAGACCGCTAAAGTCCTTGGCCACGCGCCAATCGCCGGACGTGGTACGCGGGTCAACCCAAGCCAGCTGGCCAAAGCTTTCCCATTCGTCGTTGATGTAATCGTCAGGCAGATACCGCCCGCCCGCCTCTAGCGCGACGACCTTGACGCCTTTCTGGGCCAGTTCGTTCGCCAATGTACCGCCACCGGCACCGGTGCCGATGATGACGACCACGCTGTCGTCATTCAGATCAAAAGGTGCAGCCATAGTCTCTATCTCCTCCCCTATGGCTTAAAGCCAGTTGATGTCGTCAAAGCCGCGGTCGATGTAACCACCCTTGGAGAAGCTCTCTCCTTCGTAGCCAAAGATCGGCCACACGGCTTTCTGGTTATAAAGACCGGTCACAAGACCGCCGCGGATCTGCTGGAAGAACGCGCTTTCCTCCATGCCGCGCAGGATATCCACGCGGTCGCGTTCCCAGCCCGCATCAAGGTAAGAGCCAAAGCCCTTGCCCTGCGCCGCCGCATCCAGTGCCGCCAGTCCTGCGGTGATTGCAGGGGCCGCATCAGCGGTGTCATAGCCTTTGACAGCGGCGACATAGTTTTCATCGGGAATGCGGTCGTGGGGGTAGATGTCCCGCGCCATCTGCACCAGCGTCGCAAAGGCCCGCGCGTCAAGATGGGTGGTCTCATATGCCCAAACCGCATTCGGAGCGGCGACAAACCCCGCCCCAACGACAAAGGCAGTCCCTGCCGCGGTCGCCCGCGACAGAAGCTGGCGACGAGTCAGCCCCCGAGGGCGCTCTGTACGTTCCATTCTAATCTCCTCCCTTAGAATGCGTGATGTCAGATGTGCCTCACTGGAAGCGGCCCGAGCGTTCGAGCACTTCGATCTGGTAACCGTCCGGATCGGCAACAAAGAAAAAGCGGCCCACCAGTTCACCGGCAGGGGCAAATTCCACTAGTTTACGGGGGTTTAGGCCTTCGGCCTCAAAGCGGGCGTGTTCTGCGTCCAGATCGGCCACGGACACGGCAAGGTGGCCATAGCCATCGCCCAAGTTATAGGGCTCGGTCCGGCCTTTATTGATGGTCAGCTCAACCTCGAACCCGGTCTCGCTGTTGCTCATGTAGACCAGCGTGAAGTCGGGAAAGTCCAGACGGTCAGCGACAGAAAGGCCGAATGCCGCGCTGTAGAACGCGACGGATCGGTCCTCATCGAGGACGCGGATCATGCTGTGGATGGCTTTGGCCAAGGGGCAGCTCCTGAATTGGTTTGTTTGCATTACCAATTCAGGATGTGCGAATCTTGAGGGCTACGGGTAGTAGCGACGTACTACACCTGAAATCCCCTTAGACCCGTGCGGCCCCGCTTATTCCGCGGCCAATGCCATTGCTGGATCCTGATGGGCTGTGGCGCTGGATTGCCCCATGAAAATCAGGCAAGCCGTCCGCAACAGAGAAGTGAAATTCTCGGGCTCTCCCCGCGCCTCCAGCACCTCTGAGTGCAACCGCGAGATAAACGCAGGGGTCGAGACCCCGTCCGCTTTCGCAATCTGATCAAGGATATCCCAAAAGGCATTTTCCAACCGGATGCTGGTGCTTTGTCCATTCAGGCGCAACCGGCGTGTAGTCGAAGTGTATCGGGCTGGATCTTGCCCCGCAAAAACCTGGCACATCGTTATTTTCCTCCTACCGCAGAAAAATAAGGTACCGCACATCCCGTCTCACCGTCTACTCTCGGCTGCTTCACCAAAAGGTCTACACCTTCGACATCCGTTCGTATGATCTTTGATAGCAATCAACAGACAGCTTCACACAGCTGCTGCGCCACTTGAAAGACGACATGTCCCAATGTCCAAACCTGAACCAGCCAAAGATTGCCTCAAACATATCCAAAAGTGTGAATACTAGCTATGGGACCATATTGAGAATTTGAATATGTTCGGGTCTACTGATTGAAAGCTCTAGGAATGGCAGGTGTGTGGCCATCCCCAGGGCTTTTTTTGTTTTCAGATGTCAGAGACGCGTAAGAGCCATGCCAGCCCAAGCCGAGACTGCCCTACAGAAAACCTATCCGGCAGCCCTTATGGGGCCTGCCTTGCTTCTGGTTTGGCTGCTCGCATTTGCAGATGTGCTGACGACTGAAAGCCACTTTACGCAATTCGATCCGGGCCTTCGACTGCATCCGGTGAATATGGTGGCATTCAGCGCAATCATATCACTGTCTCTTCTTCGCAGACAAAAGAACCAGCTAGCGGTGCTGCCGCAGATCTCTGCCGCTGTGACACTGCTGCTAACCGGTCTTGCCATCACGCGCGGCTTTCAGGCGCATTTCATTGGCGAGCACACCGGACTGGACGCGATTTTCGGCAGCGTCGAAACAACGGCCCATGCGTCGTGGGACTGTCTGTCGATCCTTGCCCTGCTGAATGCGGTTGACGGAATATTAATGCGCGCCAACCGGACCTCGCTTGCTTGGGGTGCATATTTGGTGACAGTCCTAACGATCTGGATCGCCTTGCATCAGGTCTGGAAAATCTTCTCAGTAAACGGCGATCAGATTTTTGCACCTCATGCTTCACTACTGTTCGCGTTGCTCACAGTCGCATTCGCAGCTTTCAGCTTTGTCAACTCTCCCGCAGCCAAGCTGATTTTTAATAAGAACGCTCCCTCCACAAATTTTCTAGGCGCGCTGGTTTTCGTGGGCGTGTTGTGGGTGATTTGCTTGGTGACCGCAGACCGTCATCTCCATGGAACCGGACTTTCGCTTGCGCATATTCTACTGGCGGGCTTGCCGATCCTTGTGATCCCCTTTCAAGCACGAGAGAAGTCCAGTTCCATGAAAACGTCTCGCGCTCGCCAGAATGGCTCCGCGCTTCTCCCGGAAAAATCTGCGGGCCCGGTCATCACGCCAAAGGGCCTTCAGGAGTGTCTGAGCGCATATTTCACTTTTCACGCGCCTGAACGGCTGCGCTTGCTTGCACAAGGAGGCATCACCTTTGCGCTGGCTTTTACAGCGATCTGGCTGGGACAGTTCATCGGCCAAGACAACCCTCCGATTTGGTGGGCAAGTGCATATTTAGCACACTGCCTTATTCTGCGCCCCTATCGCCAATGGCTCTCTACCCTTACCGTTTTCTACCTGTCGGTTATTGGCGCGTATGCCTTCTTTCACACCGGATTTGATACAGCCGCATTGCTGACATTGGTCCATCTGATCGAGGGCGCCTTGCTGGGTCTGACCATAATTGCCATGCACGGCATGACGCTTGACGGGCGCAAAGTTGTAGCAAATCTGTTCGAGCTGCCAAAGATCGCTATCGGCTCAGTGCTTTGGCTAGTTGTTCTGACTATGACAAGCAGCCTCATCGGGGTCATCAGAACCGAACATTTCGGCGGCGACTTATGGACCAATGCCGTGGATTGGGCGTCTTCTGCGGCTGTCGGCACGGCGGTAATGATCTCCCTGCTGGCAGGCAAACTGGTCAAATTGCATTTCGGCTATGAGGACCTGTCCCCCAGAGATCGCCGTTACTACGTCGTTCTAGCGCTCTACTTCGTTGTATTCTTTGCCCTGTTCGCTTTGGTCCCGCCACTCAGATTTGGGAACATTGTTTTTGCTTTGATGACGCTGCCTCTCGTGATTTTGCCTTCATTGCTTCAGGCGGCATCGGTCCTGTTCATCACCACCGCATTCCTCAGGGTGAGCATTAGTCTGCAATGGGAAAATACTGACACCTTACCCCAGTTCTACATCGTCACTGTCATTCTGATATTTATCGTGTCATTCTCGCTACTGGGGCGCTACCATTTCGCCCGCCTGCGCGCCTCAGAGCGCCGCGCATTGGAATATGCGCCGAGTGCGTTGCTGACACTTGGTCCCGACCTAGAGATTCATGCGATTTCCAAGAATGAAGAACTGTGGTTCGACAAGCCGTTTGACGAACTGGAAGGCACGCCGCTTCTGGACCTGTTCGACAACCGCAAAGCTCTGCGTGCGCGCGTAAAGAAATGCTTTGAAACCGATGCGAACGGCCATTTCAACGTTATCGGCAAGCGCACAACCACTTCAGGTGAAGAACTGTTTCTTCAGATTAGCCTGCAAGGGAACGATGACCCTTCGCTTTCCTACCATTGCGTCGCGTCGATTTGGGACGTTTCGCAAAGTGAAAAGCTGGAAACCGCGATGGCACAGAAAGAGGAAATTGTGAAAGCCTTTATGGAAGGTGGCCCGCAGTATTTCGCGATCGAGACCTCTGACTACAAAACTATCGCCGTCTCGCAAGCTGTCGCCGAAGACATTCTTGGCGTCGAAGCCGAAGACATTGTCGGCAAGGACACAAGTGAATTCGGTCCTGAAGCACCCGAGGCGGTTCAGGAACGCAGAAGCGCCGAAGAGATTGCTCTGGCGACCGAAGGGAAAGCTGTAACCGAGTTCATTTTTGTAAAGAATGGTAGCTCTGAGGTTCGGCACATGCGGGCGCACATCCGCCGTGTCGACCGTGAAAATGGCGACTATTTCCGCACAATCGTGACCGAAGATGTCACCGAACTGACCAAAGCCCTGAACAGCGCCAACGCGATGCTGAACGCCGATACGACTGCGTTCATCGTGCAGGATGAGAACTTTGACAATTTTTTCATCAGTGACCGTGCAACGGAAATTCTTGGATATGATCAAGAGAATTTCCCGCAGGTGCTTTCAATGCTACCCGACATTACGCAGGGCGAATTGGATAGCCAGAAAAAGTGGTTATCCAAGCGGATCACAGGCAAAATCCACTCGGGCAAGCGCCCCGTTAAACTGCTGACCGCGTCAGGCAAAGATATATATGCAATTTTGCACTTCCGATGGTTTCCCAATCCAACTGGCGAAGGCCGACTTCTGTGGATTTCGATCGAAGACGTCTCAAAGTTGATCGACACACAGAATAAGCTGTCGGATATGGTGGACCATGACGAACTGACTGGCCTTTGGTCCCGTCGCGGGATGCTAAGCAGGTTCTCGGATGGTTTAAGGAAAAAAGACGCCGCCCTTTTCCTGTTCGACCTGGATCACTTCAAATCGGTGAATGACAGTTTCGGGCACGAAGCAGGCGATGACCTTTTGATCGCATGCGGCAATGCCGTATCCAGATTGGTCACGGAAACCGGCTGCGCCGTTCGATTGGGCGGCGAAGAGTTTGCTCTGATAAAGCCTTGGGTTAGCTGGCAGGACGCAGAAAAATCCGGCGAAACGATCCGTGACGTCATCGAATCCACGGCCATCGAACATGGCGGTCGGACGATTTCCCGAACCGCAAGTATCGGATACACCCTGCTTGCCAAGGACGCGAACCTGTCCGACGCGATGCACCTCGCGGATTTGGCGCAACGGGAGGCAAAAGAAACCGGCCGAAACAAAGTGATCGCAGCCGACGAAGAGCTATTGGATTCGCTTCGATCCCGCGGCGTTTTCATCACCCGTGACGAAGTCCGCCGCGCCCTTTTCAGAGGCGAACTACGCTACCACGTTCAGCCGATCTGGGACGTTGACGCTCGCAAAATCGCTGGATTTGAAGCCTTGATCCGCTGGCACAAACCGGATGGCACCATGGTCATGCCAAACCTATTCGTTGACCTGCTGCGCGAGATTATCCGCGATCCTGTATGCCGCTTGGAAAAAGATAAAATCCGCAAAAGGGCGTTGGCCAAGCTGGTCGATTTCCCTGACGCCTATGTCTCGTTCAACTTCACGCTTGATCAGCTGTCCTATGAGGGCGCAGCCCAAGATCTGATCGAGCAGTTCGCAGACATCAAGGACACGCCATCGCGGGTCATCAAGATTGAACTCTCTGAACACGCCATGGACGCGCGCACGAACTCTGATATTCTTCACCACGAGATCGAGATGTTGCATGACGCCGGTTTCCTGATTGCCCTTGACGATTTTGGCATCGAGTCCAGCAACCTGCACCGACTGCAAGAATTCCCGATCGATACGGTAAAGGTCGACAAGGTGTTGATCGACAAAGTCGAAAACTCGGAGGTTCAGCGGACGACCCTGAAGGGACTTGTCCACACGATGCAAGAGCTTGGAATTCACGTCATCGCCGAAGGGGTCGAAACCCGCGAGCAGGCAATTTTGCTGAAGGAGATGGGTATATTCTGCCAGCAAGGTTACTTGCACGCCAGGCCGATGCCCCCCGAAAACGTAATGCCCGGCATCGCAGCAATCGGGGCTGACCTAAGCTGAAGCGGCTAAGACTTACTTAACCGGCAGCCCTGCGAAGCGGTCATAAGAATTGGCCCCCTCGCATGTGTGAAATGCCGCCGCCCGAATGCGAATTTCTTTCCCGCATTCGATGAAAACCAGGCACTGGTTCTGGGTTTGGGCACACCGGCTGGATTGGTTGTAGTGGCCACTCGAAAGGTAAAGATGCCTCGCTATCGCAGCATTTTTCCGCCGAAACCGACACGCAAAAGTCCCTATGCATCTGGTAGTGCTGGGTTTTCACTTGCAGCAAGCACTGCTACGACATAACCCACTGATTTAAAGCAAAAAAATTGGCATCTGCACATTTTTTCCACATCGTAGAAAACAACAATCGAATTGTTGAATATAAACGGCTTTGCACCATCATCAGATAATCCGGAGCCGCGGAGGAGGCGGCGATGGGTTATAAACTTGGGAGGAAATAATGACCAACAACGGTAAAACCGGGGCACTGTCCCGGCGTAACTTCCTGCGCACTGGCGCAATCGGCGGAACCGCCGCCGCAGCCAGCGCGCTTGCTTCGCCCGCTCTTGCCCAGTCGCCCATCGTGATGAAAATGCAGACCTCTTGGTCGGCGTCGGACATCTGGATGGATTTTGCCCGTGAATACACCACCCGCGTCGAAGAGATGTCGGGCGGTCGCCTCAAGATTGACCTGCTGCCTGCTGGTGCCGTGGTCGGCGCGTTCCAGGTGATGGACGCTGTGTCCGATGGCGTTCTGGACGCTGCACATTCGGTTTCGGTTTACTGGTACGGCAAATCGAAGGCCGCATCGTTCTTTGGCACCGGCCCCGTCTTCGGCGGTTCGTCCACCACAATGCTTGGCTGGTTCTATCAGGGTGGCGGTAAAGAGCTGTACGAAGAACTGACCCAGCAGCAGCTTGGCCTGAACGTCTACGGTATGATGGGTATGCCCATGCCCGCACAGCCCTTCGGCTGGTTCAAAGGCGAAGTGAACACTGTCTCTGATCTTCAGGGCTTCAAGTACCGCACCGTGGGCCTTGCCGCTGACCTGCTGCAAAGCATGGGCATGTCGGTTGCACAGCTTCCCGGCGGCGAAATTGTCCCCGCGATGGAACGCGGCGTGATCGATGCGTTCGAATTCAACAACCCGTCGTCGGACAGCCGTTTCGGCGCACAGGACGTGGCCAAGAACTACTACCTGTCGTCCTACCATCAGGCGTCGGAAGCGTTCGAATTCATCTTCAACAAGGACTTCATGGACGACCTTCCCGCCGACCTGCAGGCCATCCTGCGTTATGGCGTCGAAGCGTCGGCAACGTCGAACCTGTCGCTGGCGATGCGCGAGTATTCGTCAGATCTGCAAAAGCTGCAGGACGAGCATGGCGTCAACGTCCACCGCACCTCGAAGGACATCCTCGATGGCCAGATCAACGCCTGGGACGGCCTGATCGCCGAGCTGGAGAAGGACGAGTTCAACAAGCGCGTCATGGATAGCCAGCGCGCGTGGGTGGAAAAGGTCGCCTACTACGAACTGATGAACGCTCCGGATCTGGGCCTTGCCTACAACCACTACTTCCCGGGCAAGCTCAAACTCTGAACCTGACTGCAATCACGTCAATCGGCGCCACGGGATCCGTCCCGCTGGCGCCGACCCAATATCGGAGTGATCGATAAATGAAGCGTTTCATCCGCTTTGCAGATTCCCTGTCCTCGTGGTTCGGCAAGACGTTCGGCTGGCTTGTTGTCCTGATGACCTTCGGCATGAGCTACGAAGTGCTCGTGCGGTATTTCTTCAACTCGCCGACACCGTGGTCGCTGGACATCAGCTTTATCATGTATGGCACCTTGTTCATGATGGGCGGTGCATACACCCTGTCACGTGGCGGCCATGTGCGCGGCGACTTTGTCTATCGCATGTGGAAACCCCGTGGTCAGGCCGCGGTCGACCTTGTGCTCTACATCGTCTTCTTTTTCCCCGGCATTCTGGCGCTGGTGTTTTCGGGATGGAAATACGCAAGCAAATCATGGGGTTACACCGAGGTCTCGGTAAACAGCCCCGCAGGCGTTCCGATCTATCAATTCAAGACGGTTATCGTTGCCGCTGGCCTTTTGCTGTTCATCCAGGGCCTTGCACAAGTTTTCCGCTGCATCCTTTGCCTGCGTGAAGGCACGTGGATGGATGCCGAAGACGACGTGGAAGAGACCGAACAGCTGCTTATGAAACAATCTGCGCAAGCGCAGCAGCAGCAGTGATCAGAAACTCACCTGATCCTGTCCGCACACCGGAGAAAACACTGTGACCGATCCACAAATCGCCATCACGATGCTCGGCATTTTCATCGCCTGCGTCTTTCTTGGTTTTCCGATCGCCTTCACGCTGATGGCCCTTGGCATCGGCTTTGGATACTATGCCTACTACGACGAAGCCCGTATGTGGCGTTCGTTTTTCCGTCTGGACGACGGCGCGAGCTGGTTCGATAGCACGCAGCTTTATCTGGAAGGGTTCATCAACAACCGCATCTTCGACCTGTTCGTGAACCAGACTTATTCTGTCATCTCGAACGAGGTTCTTACCGCGATCCCGCTATTCCTGTTCATGGGCTACATCGTGGAGCGCGCCAATATCGTGGACAAGCTGTTCTCGACCCTTGCTGTCGCGACCCGCAACGTTCCGGGCTCTATGGGCGTTGCCGCGCTGATCACCTGCGCCCTCTTTGCGACCGCGACCGGCATCGTTGGCGCCGTTGTAACGCTGATGGGTCTGCTGGCCTTCCCGCAGATGCTGAAGGCGAAATACGACAACTCGTTCGCGGCCGGTATCATCTGCGCGGGCGGTACGCTTGGCATCCTGATCCCGCCGTCGATCATGCTGATCGTCTACGCGGCATCCTCTGGTGTCTCGATCGTGCGTCTTTATGCGGCGGCTCTGCTGCCGGGCTTCACCCTTGTCGGTCTGTACCTGATCTACATTATGGGCCGCGCAGTCCTGAACCCCAAGCTGGCCCCGAAACCGTCCAAAGAAGACCTGCCCGAGGTTCCCCTGCCACAAGTCCTCAAGATGCTGGCCACCAGCTTCCTGCCGCTGGCTGTGCTGATCCTGTCGGTGCTGGGGTCGATCCTGTTCGGCCTTGCCACCCCGACCGAAGCCGCATCGATTGGCGCTCTGGGCGGTATGGTTCTTGCCATCGCCTATCGTGCGATGACCTTCCAGCGCCTGCGGGAATCCGTCTATCTGACTGTCCGCACCACAGCGATGGTCTGCTGGCTGTTTGTAGGCTCTTACACCTTCTCGGCCGTGTTCAGCTACCTTGGCGGCGAACATGTCATCGCCGATTTCGTGCAGGGCCTTGATATGACACCTATTCAGTTCCTGATCATGGCGCAGATCATTATCTTCCTGCTCGGCTGGCCGCTGGAGTGGTCCGAGATCATCATCATCTTCGTTCCAATCTTCCTGCCGCTGCTTCCGCACTTCGGGATCGATCCGCTGTTCTTCGGCGTGCTTGTGGCACTGAACCTGCAAACCAGCTTCCTGACGCCGCCAATGGCCATGAGCGCCTATTACCTCAAAGGCATCGCCCCGCCGTCGGTCAAATTGACCGAGATCTTCCGCGGCGTGCTTCCCTACTGCGGTATGGTGCTGATCGCGATGTTGCTGATGTATGTGTTCCCTGAAATTGTCTTTGGCCTGCCGGATGCGATCTATGGCGCATCACGTTAAAGACTTTTTGCCCGATCTGCCCGCTCTTGAGCTTAGGGACAGGCTACGTAGCGGCGCGATCTCGGCGTTGGATCTGGTCGAGGCATGCCTCGGCCGGATCGCAGCACTCGAGGACAAGATCGGCGCTTGGGAATGGATCGATCCGGACTACGCACGCGAACAGGCGCGCCGTCTGGACCAGTGGCGGCTTGCGGGCCGCCCACTGGGGCCGCTGCACGGTCTACCTGTCGGCATCAAGGACATCATCGACACCAAGGGGATCCCGACCACGAACGGCACCCCCATCGATTCAGGCCGCGTGCCGACCGAAGATGCTTGGGTTGTATCGCGGTTGCGGTCTTGCGGCGCGATTATCATGGGGAAGACAGTCACGACCGAGGGCGCCTATCTGCACCCCAACCGGACCCGAAATCCCCATAATCCGGACCACACGCCGGGCGGCTCGTCACAAGGCTCCGCTGCCGCTGTGGCCGCAGGGATGGTGCCCCTTGCGATCGGCACACAGACCGGCGGATCGGTGATCCGGCCCGCCTCTTACTGCGGCGTCGTGGGCATGAAGCCATCCTTCGGGGTGATCCCCCGTTCGGGCATTCTGCCCCAATCTCCCAGTCTTGATACTGTGGGCGTCTTCGCCCGCACGATCGAGGATGCAGCGCTTCTGGTCGAAAATCTTGCCGGGTACGATCCGGCTGATACGGCAACCCAGCCATTGCCCGCCGCCCCGATGCTGGCGACAGCACAATCACCTGCTCCCGTGCGGCCCACATTTGCATCCGTTCGCCTGCCCGGATGGCATCACGCCGATGGGCAAATCACGGACGCGATGGCAGAGCTGGCAGAGGTACTGGAAAGCTACTGCTTTGACGCCGTTCTGCCCGAGCCCTTCGAAGACGTGGCCGGCATGCGTGAAACCATCAATCTGGCTGAAATGGCAAAGTGCTATTACGGGCTTGAGCGGCGGGGGCGTGACGCAATGTCGGACACGCTGAAGAACGCAATGGACAGGGGCAAAGCCATTCCGGCCCGCGACTATCTCGCCGCTTTGGACTGGAAACAGATCATCAACGCCGGACTGGTCGAAATCTTCGACCGTTGCGACGCGATCATCTGTCCTGCATCCACAGGCCCCGCACCGAAAGGCTTGGAAAGCACAGGCAATGCCGTGTTCAACGGGATTTGGACGCTTGCTGGTCTGCCTGCCGTGACATTGCCGATATTTACCGACCGCGACGGGCTGCCGATGGGGCTTCAGCTTGTCGGCCGCGCCGGTGACGATGCGCGGCTCTTGCGCAATGCGCGCTGGCTTCAGACCTATCTCGAAACACTGGATGAGAGCGATTAACCGATGACCAACAAAATCCTAGCCAGCTTTGCCTTCATCGTAATGCTGGCATTCCTGTCCATCCTCTTGATCCACCTGCCCCGACTGGACCTGTTCTGCGTGATTGGCGCAACGGTCCTTCTGGCCGGTTGGGATCTGGTCCAAAACCTCAAGGGCAACCACGACTGACACTATCGGCAGGGATAACATCCCTGCCATTTCTTAAAGCTGCGCTTTTGTTGACAACAACGTAGGCACAATCAACCTTTGGGTCACTGGACCAAACATGGCTTACAATGCACGCCGGCATCTGCTTCGAGCGGGCTGAGACCCGAGCGTTTTATTTGACTGGTGAATTAGTATTGGTTGCGGGAGTAGGATTTGAACCTACGACCTTCAGGTTATGAGCCTGACGAGCTACCGGGCTGCTCCATCCCGCGACGCTTTTGGTCATTATCGTCATTATCGATTTAGACCTGT
>JAYZYX010000083.1:0-22875 GCA_036139795.1 Pseudomonadota bacterium
GGTCGGAGCTGAATTCGCTGCCCGGTTACGGCTATACGTTGTTGTGCATCATCTTGCCCCATACTGTGCTGGAACCGCTTGCGGGGTCCGTCTGGTTCTAGACCGATGACCTGACGGGCGTGCATTATTTCCACTACACCCCCAACGCGATCTTTGTGACCAAGGACAGCGAATACCAAACGCTGGGTGATCTGCTGGACTATGCCAAGGCCAACCCCGGCATGGTGACCTTTGCGGGATCGGGCTCGAACTCGGCCAACAATCTGGCGGCGGTGCAGTTGAATGCGGCGGCGGATGTGATCACCACCTATGTGCCGTTCTCGGGCACCGGCCCGTCGATCACCGCGATCCTTGGCGGCCAGACCACTGCGGGCTTTAACTATGCGACCTCGGGCGTGGCGCAGGGCGATGCCTTGCGGATGCTGGCCGTTGCCGCCGAAGAGCGTATGCCCGCCTTCCCCGATGTGCCCACCTTCAAAGAGCTGGGTTTTGACATTGTCGGCGGTGCCTATCGCGGCGTGGCTGTGCCGGCCTCGGCCTCGGAAGAGACCCGTCAGGCGGTGTCCGACATCGTGGCCAAGATCAACGCGCAGCCCGGTTTCATCGAGAAGATGGAGAGCGGCGGCTTTGTTCTGACCGATATCGGCTACGACAAGATGGACGCCTTTGTTGCCGAACGCGTCGAGGAATACACCGCAGGCGCCAAGGCGCTGGGGATCATCAAGTAAACGACCATGGACATTCTCGGCTACCTTCTGGATGCGATGACGCCCTTTAACCTGATGCTGGCTTTGGTCGGCGTCATTCTGGGAACGATCATCGGCGCATTGCCCGGACTTTCGGCGACCATGGCGGTGGCCGTGCTTGTCCCGTTTACCTTCACAATGGATCCCGCCGGGGGGCTGATTGCCCTCGGCGCGATCTACACCGGAGCCATCTACGGCGGGGCCTATGCGGCCATTCTGGTGAACACACCCGGCACGCCCTCGGCGATTGCAACCACCTTTGACGGCTTTCCTATGGCCAAACGCGGCGACGGGGGCCTTGCGATTTCGCTGGCAACGCTTGCCTCGGTGGCAGGCGGGATCGTGGGGGCGCTGGCCCTGCTGATGCTGGCCCCGCCGCTGGCACGGGTGGCGCTGGCCTTTAGCCCGACCGAGTACTTCTGGCTGGCGATGTTCGGCCTAACGCTGATCGCCGCCCTGTCTGTTGGGAACACGGTCAAGGGTCTGATCGGCGCGTGCATTGGCCTATTCCTGTCGATGGTCGGTGTGGCCGTGGTGGGGGGCGATGTGCGCTATACTATGGACATGCAACGGTTTCTGGCCGGTGTTGACCTGACCTCTGCGATCATCGGCCTTTATTGTGTGCCGGTCATTCTGGACCTTGTCGCCTCGCCCGATCCGCATCTTAGTCCCTCGGCCACCGGCGGTCTGCGGGTGATGGAAGGCGCGCGTCACGCCCTTAGCCGTTGGGGTAACCTGCTGCGGTCCTCCGTGATCGGCACGGTGATCGGTATTCTGCCCGGCGCGGGTGGCTCGATCGCCGGTCTGGTCAGCTATTCCGAGGCCCGCCGTACCGCGAAACGCCCCGAGACCTTTGGCAAGGGCAACCCCGACGGGGTCATCGCCACCGAGGCCGCCAATAACGCCACCGTGGGCGGGGGCTTTATCCCGACGCTGGTGCTTGGCATCCCCGGCACACCGCCGGACGCGATCATCATGGGTGCGCTTCTGGTGCAAGGCATCAAGATCGGGCCGACCCTGTTCACCACCGATGGCAATGTTGTCTACACCTTCATCTGGGGCTTGCTGATTGCCACCCTTCTGATGCTGCCCGTGGGTCTGCTGATCGGCCGCTATGCCTATGGCTTTATCATCAAGGTCCCCAAGACCCTACTGGCCCCCACGGTTGCTCTGCTGACCATCATCGGAGCCTTCGCCATCCATTCCAACGTCGAGGACGCACAGTTGATGGTGGGTCTGGGTGTGATCGCTTGGGTGCTGAACCGCTACGGCTTTCAACCCTCGCCCATCGTGCTGGGGCTGGTGCTGGGGTCCATCGCTGAACAGGGCTTTGTGCAGACCTATCTGATCGGCAATGCCACTGGCCGCCTGCCCGAGATGTTCTTTAGCCGTCCGATCAGTATCGGCATCATCATCGCCGCCCTTGTGACCCTGCTGTTCCCGATCTGGGCCGACTGGAAGGCCAAGCGCCGCGCCCAGATGGCCGAGCCTGTGGCCGATGAGGGCACCACCATCGCGCCGGAAATCAAGACCCGCGATCTGCCCTCTATCGGCTTTGCCGTGGCCTTCATCGCCCTTAGCGCGGTGATCTGGACCGGTGCCTCGGGCATGTCGATGCTGGGATCGGTCTTCCCCAAGACCATCGGGGCTGCGCTGGCTGTGTTCTCGGGCCTGCTGATCATCCAGCACCTGCGCCGCCCTGCCGCCGCCCCAAAGCCGCGCCAACGTGATGCCGGAGCAAACCGCCGGATCTCCTTGGGAGCCGTGATGCTGGCGTGGGTCTTTGTCATGCCGCTGGTCGGCTTTCTGGTGACCAGCCTTGCCGCCTTTGCCGCGATCATGGGGATCGCTGACTATGACCGCCCGCCCCTGCGCCGCTGGCTGATCTGGGGGCTGACCGGCCTGCTGATCTGCTCTGGCTTCTGGTGGCTGATGGCCAACGTCCTGCTGCTGCGGATGCCCGCAGGACTGCTTTTCTAATCGGAGAATAAAATGACTGTTAAGACGCATAAGATCGCCGCAATCGGCGGTGACGGGATCGGTGTGGAAGTTGTGGATGCCTGCCTCGAAGTGCTGGACGCTCTGGCAGAACGCGACGGCGGCTTTGCCTTAGAGACCACCAACTTTGACTGGTCCACCGATCGCTACAAGCGCACGGGCGAGTTCATGCCCAAGGATGGCGCTGACCAGTTGCTGTGCTTTGACGCGATCCTCTTTGGCGCGGTGGGTGCGCCCGATGTGCCCGACCACCTGACGCTTTGGGGCCTGCGCCTGTCGATCTGCCAACCCTTGGATCAATACGCCAACGTGCGCCCCACGCGGATGCTGCCGGGTATCACCTCGCCCCTGCGCGGTGTGGACCGGACGGAACTGGACTGGGTCATCGTGCGCGAAAACTCCGAAGGGGAATACGCAGGCCAAGGGGGCCGTTCGCACCCCGGCCTGCCGATTGAGGTGGCAACGGACGTGTCGATCTTCACCCGCGCAGGCGTGGAACGCATCATCCGCTACGCCTTCCAAATGGCGCAAAAGCGTCCGCGCAAGCTGCTGACTGTGGTCACCAAATCGAATGCGCAGCGTCATGGTATGGTGCTGTGGGATCAGATCGCAGCCGAGGTCGCGCAGGACTTCCCCGATGTGACGTGGGACAAGATGCTGGTGGATGCGATGACCGTGCGCATGGTCATGCACCCTGAAAGCCTTGATACGATTGTCGCGACCAACCTGCACGCGGACATCTTGTCGGATCTGGCGGCGGCACTGTCGGGGTCCATCGGTGTGGCACCCACGGCCAACCTGAACCCCGAGCGCGACACCCCGTCGATGTTCGAGCCCATCCACGGTTCGGCCTTTGACATCACCGGCAAGGGCGTGGCCAACCCCGTGGCCACCTTCTGGACCGCAGCCATGATGCTGGAGCACTTGGACGAAAAACCTGCCGCAGATCGCCTGATGGCCGCTGTCGAAACCGTCACCGCCGATCCCGCCCTGCATACGCCCGACTTGGGCGGCAAAGCCACCACCCGCGCCGTCACTGACGCCGTCATCGCCGCGATCCGTGGCCGGAACGCTTGAGGCCCCCATGAGCAACGCATTGAAAATCGCTGTCATTGCCGGTGACGGCATCGGCAAAGAAGTGGTCCCCGAAGGCGTCCGCGCCCTTGAGGCCGTGGCCAAGCGGCACAAGATCGGGCTGGAGTTCGACGAGTTCGACTTTGCCTCTTGTGACTACTACCAGCGCCACGGGCAAATGATGCCCGACGACTGGAAAGCCCAGATCGAAGGCCATGATGCCCTGTTCTTTGGCGCGGTGGGCTGGCCCGATACAGTGCCGGATCATATCTCGCTCTGGGGCTCGCTGATCCAGTTCCGGCGGCAGTTCGATCAGTATATCTCGCTGCGGCCCGCGCGGCTGATGCCGGGGGTGCCTTGCCCGCTGGTGGGGCGCAAACCGGGCGACATCGACATGTGGATCGTGCGCGAGAATACCGAAGGCGAGTATTCCTCGATCGGTGGCAAGATGTTTGAGGGCACCGACCGCGAGGTCGTCATGCAGGAAACGGTCATGTCCCGTCACGGGGTCAACCGCGTGCTGGCCTATGCCTTTGAACTGGCAGCGAAACGGCCTCGGGCGCGGCTGACTTCGGCCACGAAATCCAACGGGATTTCCATCACCATGCCGTGGTGGGACGAGCGTGTCGCAGAGATGGCCACACACTACCCCGAAGTCATCGTGGACAAGTACCACATCGACATTCTGACCGCCCATTTCGTGCTGAACCCTGATCGGTTCGACGTGGTGGTCGCCAGCAATCTGTTCGGGGACATCCTGTCGGATCTGGGGCCTGCCTGTACCGGCACCATCGGGATTGCGCCCTCGGGCAACATCAACCCCGAGCGGAACTTTCCGTCGCTGTTCGAACCTGTTCACGGCTCGGCCCCCGATATCGCGGGGCAAGGGGTGGCGAACCCTGTCGGGCAAATCTGGGCGGGCGCAATGATGCTGGATCATCTGGGCCACGCCGAGGCCGCAGCCGAGATGGTCAGCGCCATTGAAACGGTACTGGCGCAGCCCGCCCTGCGCACCCGCGATCTGGGGGGCAGTGCGGACACCGTCACCTGCGGAAAGGCCATCGCCGATGCCCTGTCCTGAGGCCCGCACCTTGCTGCGGTCGTGCTTTGGCGCGGCCGTGGCGGCGGCCGACCCGATGCGCGCCCTGCCTGCGGCGCTGCCTCCTCGGCCCGCAGGCAGGGTGGTGGTGATCGGCGCAGGCAAGGCCAGCGCCCGCATGGCCGAAGCGGTCGAGGCCGCTTGGGGTCCCTGCGACGGGCTGATCATCACCCGCGACGGCTATGACCGCCCTTTGCAGGGGATCAGGGTTGCTCTGGCGTCCCATCCCGTGCCCGACCAACGGGGGTTCGATGCCACCCAGCGCATGGTGTCGCTGCTGCAAACCTGCGGTCCTGATGATTTCGTCCTGTGCCTGATCTCTGGGGGTGGCTCGTCTCTGCTGACGTGGCCTGCGGGGGAGATCACTCTGGCGCAAGAGCAGGACATGAGCCGCGCATTGCTGGCCTCTGGTGCGCCCATCGGGGCGATGAACACCTTGCGCAAGCACTTAAGCCGCATAAAGGGCGGCAATCTGGCCGCAATGTGTGAGGCTAGGATGCTGACGCTGATCATCTCGGACGTGCCGGGCGATGATCCGGCCGGCATCGCCTCTGGCCCCACGGTTGGGGATGTGACGACCCAAGCGGATGCATTGAGCATTGCGCAGCGTTGGAACATCCCTTTGACGCCGGAACAGATGGCAGTGCTGACGGGCGATCCGGTGACGCATCGTCCCGACAGCCCCGCCTTGAGCCGAGTAGAAAACCGCATCATCGCCGCCCCGATGCTGTCCCTAGAAGCCGCCGCCGATCTGGCACGGGAACAGGGCATTGCCGTTCGCTTCCTTGCCGACGATCTGGAAGGCGAGGCCCGCGATCTGGCCCGTGACCACGCGGCGCTGGCATTGGCAGAGCAATCCCGTTTGGCCGCTGGCGAACGCCTGCTGCTGCTCTCGGGCGGGGAATGCACGGTCACGCGGCGCGGTGACGGCACAGGCGGCCCCAACGCGGAATACGCCCTATCCTTGGCCCATGCTTTGAACGCCGCAAGCGGCATTTCCGCTATTGCCTGCGATACGGACGGGGTGGACGGGGCCGCCGACGTGGCGGGCGCCTTTGTGGACGCCACCACCTTGGGCCGCGCCCGTGCGTTGGGTTTGTCGGCCAGCAACGCGCTAGCGACCAACGACAGCCACAGCTTTTTCGCGGCCCTCGGGGATCAGATCATCACCGGCCCCACCCTGACAAACGTCAATGATTTCCGCGCCATCCTGATCTCAGGCCCCGCACGGTAGAGCCTTTCCGGAGACCCATATCATGCGCCAGAGACGCGCCAAGATCCTAGCCACTGTCGGCCCTGCCAGCAGTGATCCCAAAGTGCTGCGCCAGTTGTTCGCGGCGGGCGTCGACTCATTCCGCCTGAATTTCAGCCACGGCACCCATGCCGACCATGACGCGGTGATCACCGCCCTACGGGCGCTGGAGCAAGAAACCGGCACCCCCATCGCCATTCTACAAGACCTGCAAGGGCCGAAAATCCGGCTCGGGGTTCTTGGGGGCGTACGGCCTGTGAAAGAAGGGCAGCTCTTGCGCCTGATCAACAGCGACACAGCGCAAGGCGACGATATCCCGTTGCCCCATCCGGAAATCTTCGCAGCCCTGAAGGCAGGGGACCGGCTGCTGGTGGACGATGGCCGCGTCTGCCTTGTGGCGACCGAGGTCACGGGGGGTACGATCACGGCCAAAGTGGTCTCGGGCCACGCGCTAAACGACCGCAAAGGGGTGAACCTGCCCGATTGCGTGCTGGAGCTGCCGTGCCTGACCGCCAAAGACCGCGCTGATCTGGAATTCGGCCTGTCGCGTGGGGTGGATTGGGTGGCGCTGTCCTTTGTCCAGCGGGCCAGCGATCTGGAAGAGATCGGGCAGATCGTACAGGGCCGCGCAGGCATCGTGGCCAAGATCGAAAAGCCCTCGGCCCTCATGCAGATCGACGCCATCGTAGCCCGTGCCGACGCCATCATGATTGCGCGGGGTGATCTTGGGGTCGAAATCCCGCCCGAGGCCGTTCCGGGGCACCAGAAAGACATCATCGCCCTCTGCCGCCGCATGGCAACGCCGGTGATCGTGGCAACGCAGATGCTTGAATCCATGACCTCCGCCGCCGCCCCCACACGGGCCGAGGCCTCGGACGTGGCAACAGCGGTCTATGACGGGGCCGATGCGGTGATGCTCTCTGCCGAAAGCGCCGCAGGGCAATATCCGGTCGAGGCCGTCGCGGTCATGGACCGGATCATCAAGGCGACCGAGTCCCATCAGCTCTATCTGGGGGCATTGGCCGCAAGCCGCGAACCTGCGGTCACGCCTGCCGACACCATCGCCAATACAGGTGCCAAGCTGGCCTGTGCCTTGGCTGCCCAATGCATCGTAGCCTATTCCCGCAGCGGGGCGACGGCCCTACGCGTCTCGGCGCGGCGCTCGGGTCTGCCGCTGGTGGTGCTGACGCCAGATCCAGCGGTCCAACGGCGCATGGCACTGGTCTGGGGGGCGACGGCTTTGCAAGACAATTCGGCCACGGATCACAGCGGAATGCTTAAGGACGCACAGCAAGGATGCGAGGCGCTTTTCCAAGGAGCAGGCTGTTTCGTAATGCTCTGCGGCGAGCCCTCAGGCGCGTCCGGCCAGACCAATAACATCCGCGTCGGGACGTTTGGAGGGGCGTGAAATAAGCCCCATCCACAAGCGTCCCAATGGATCACACCACCAGCCCGTGGGCGTAGAGTAGTTCGATCACCATGGCGGCGGTCCAAGTGAAATGGGCCCCGCCGCAGGGTTCGGCGGTGATGGGATCGTGGTATTCGGCAAAGCCACTGTCCTCGATCAACGCCAGACAATCGCCGACAATGCGCGGGACCATCGCGGTCTCGCCGGCCTGCTCTAGCCCGTCTGCGATCATGAAGTTGACGATCAGCCAGATCGGACCGCGCCAGTAACGCAGCCCCTCAAAATCGGGCGAGGTCGGATCGTGGCTGGGGACCAGATATTTGCAGCTATGCGACAGAACCTCGACCCTGTGGCTGAGCGCGGCAGCGCGGTCCTTGGGGATAGGCGCAAAGGCGGCAAGGATGCCGCCAATCGACGGGCTGTCCAGCAAATCGCCAGTGGTACGGTCAAGGCAGGCGTATTGGCCTAGGCGGTCGTTCCACAGGATCTCCATCGCGTCCAATCCGCGGCGCGCCATGTCCCGCGATTGCACCGCAATCTCATCCAACCCCAGACGTTCAGCCAGATCGGCGATGTCATGGCACGAGCGGATCAGGATGGCGTTGAAGCCGGGATCAACCATCTGAAAAGGCGAGGCATCGTGCAGCTTGCTGTTGTCCCAGCCAAGTGCGCGGAAAGTCTGCACCAACCAGATATAACGCTTGTACTGGTCATCGGTGGGGCGGTGCGCCGGATTGGCGTGGGTAGTGTCGCGGCGGGTGAAGGGGGCAACGCCCTCGGTCGGGACACGCTCAAAGGCGGCGTCCCAATCGACCGAGTTGTCGCGCCCTGTTTCCCACGGGTGCAGGACGGCGACCAGTCCGGTCCCTTGGGGATCGCGGCAGCGGTAGAACCACTGGTGCCACGCGTGAATCTTGGGCAGCAGCGCCCGCGCCTGTTCATCGGCCAGCACCTTGTCATGGGCGCGGGCATGGATACGCGCCACCGCAAAACCCGCCACCGCTGGTTGGGTGATCCCCGAAGTGGGGGGCGTTTGCTGCGTGCCCCAGACCTCTGGCCCCGGAAAGTACCCATCGTCGGGCCGGTGAAAAATGATGTGCGGAACCATGCCGTCAGCCCATTGGTGAGCCATAAGGGTCGTCAGTTCTTGCCACGCGCGGGCCTCGTCAAAGTGGGAAAACCCCAGCGCCGAAAGGGCCGAGTCCCAGTTCCACTGGAACGGATAAAGCCCGTGGGTCGGCACAGTGTAGGTGCCACGGTCATTGTCGCGCATCACCAGACGCGCGTGGTCGATCATTTCGTGTCTTTGCATGGGTCTAGTCTCTGGCCGTGTTTAGGCGACGGCGCGGGTGGTTTCAGGATCGAACCAGCGGATGCGGTCGGATTGTGGGGCAAGGGTCAGGGTGTCCCCCGGTTTTACGGACAGATCGCTGTCCAGCACGGCGCGGAACAGCGCCCCATCCACTTCGCAGGTGACCAGTAGATGGGCGCCCAAAGGCTCGATCACTTTGGCGACCGCTTGCAGGCCCTGACCGGCAAGGTGCAAATCTTCGGGGCGGATCGCGAATTTCAGCGCCTTTTGGGTCTGCGGCCCATCCAGAACCTGCCCCGCCACGGCCCACTTACCCGCGCCTTGCGGCGTGGCGGGCAGAAAGTTCATCGGCGGATTGCCAATGAAACCGGCCACGAATTCAGCGGCGGGGTTGCGATAAACCTCAATGGGCGAGGCAGCTTGCACGATACGCCCCTGATGCATGACGCTGATGCGGTCGGCCATCGACATGGCCTCGACCTGATCGTGGGTAACGTAGATCGCGGTGGTGTTGCTTTCGGCCAGAACACCTTTCAGCTCGGCCCGCATCTCCATCCGCAAAAGGGCGTCTAGGTTCGACAAAGGCTCGTCCATCAGGATCACGTCAGGCTCCATCGCCAAGGCGCGGGCCACGGCAACGCGCTGGCGCTGGCCGCCCGATAGCTCGCCCGAGTAGCGGCCCAGTAGCTGTTCGATGTGCATCAAGCCGGCGGTGCGTTCGACCCGCCGTTTGACCTCATCATTGGGGACCTTTTTCATCCGCAGACCGAAACCGATGTTTTCGAACACCGTCAGATGGGGAAAGACCGCGTAGTTCTGGAACACCATCGCAATGCCGCGATCCTTGGGCGGCAGGTGGTCCACACGTTTGCCGCCGATCCAGACCTCGCCTGTTGTCGCCGTCTCAAGCCCCGCAACGATCCGCAAAAGCGTGGTCTTGCCGCAGCCCGAGGCCCCCAGCAGGACCATAAACTCCTGATCCTGAATGGTCAGGTTGATGTCATGCAGGGCCGTGTAGCTGCCAAAGCTTTTGGCGACGCCCTTGATCTGGATTTCTGCCATTGTGTCAGTCTCCCTAGGACAGCGCCGCCTTAGCGGTTCGCGATGCCCCACATAGCGAAAAGGTACTTGCGGACGGCGAAGATGAAGACCAGCGCCGGAACCACCAGAATAAAGCCGCCCGCGAATTTCAGATGCAGGGGTGCCTCGCCCAGTTTGGCCAAGAGAAAGGCCGTGAGGGTCCGGTTCTCGATCGTCAGAACGGCGGCGGCGAAGACCTCATTCCATGAGATCACGAAAGCAAAGATCGCCGAGGCCGCAATGCCGGGCAGGATCAGCGGCAGCACCACTTTGGTAAAGGCGGTGAAGCGGGTGCAGCCAAGGGTCCACGCGGCCTCTTCCAGTTCAATCGGGATGCCTGAGAATAGCGAGAAGGTGATCAGCACCGCAAAGGGGATCGCCAGCGTGGTATGCACCAGCGCAAGGCCGATGGCCGTGTCATCCAGCCCCGTGCGGATGAACATCACCGCCAAGGGCAGCGCCAGCAGCGGCAGCGGAAAGGCCCGTGTCAGCAGCACCAGCATGCGGAACAGCCCCTTACCGCGGAATTCGAACCGCGACAGAGCGTAACCCGCAGGGGCCCCCACGGCGATGGACATGATCATCGTCAGCACCGCCACCACGACTGAGTTCTTCAGCGCCTTCAGCATGCCGTCATAGCCGGCAAAGAACTCAAGACTGCCCCAGTCGAATTCGGGAATGAACGGCTTGGGAAAGCTGTTCACCGTGTCGGGCGACGAGAGGGTGTTGATCAGCAGGAAATAGAGCGGCACCAGCACCCACGCGCACAGCAGCGCGACCGAAGCGGCATAGAGGTAATGCCCGCTGCGGCGCTGCGCAGCGCCTGTTGAGACATCCGTGGCGGTCATATGGTGGCTCCTTTCGGGACGCGCAGGGCGCGCAGGATGATCAGCGTGAACACGACCGAGATCGCCAGCACGATCAGCGCAAGGGCCGCCGCGCCGCCGCCGTTCATCAGGTCAAACTGGTAGGAATAAATCTGCCCCATCAGCACGGGGAACAGGGTGCCCCCAAGGGCCACAACCACGGCGAAGACCTCAAACGCCAGCACCACCCGCAGGATCAGCGCGGTTTGCAGCGAGGGGCGCAAGAGGGGCAGCGTGATCTTGACGAAGCGCTTCCACGGGGAGGCGCCAAAGACCTCGGCCGCTTCATAATATTCCTTGGGGATCAGTCCGATGCCCGCCACCAAGATCACCAGCATGATCGCCGTCGCCCGCCAGATTTCCGCCAGGGCAATGGCCGCGAAAACCAGCCACGGGTTCTGATAACCCAAGAGGGTTATCGGCTTTTCCACCAGCCCCAAGCCGGTCATCATCGAGTTCAAAAAGCCCGACTGCTCAAAAATCGCCAGCCAGATGATGCCAGCCGCAAGGTCCGAGATCCCCAGCGGGATCGTCCAGACATAAAGCACCAGATCGCGGCCCTTCTGCATCCGGTTCACCATCGTTGCCATCAGCAGCGCCAGCGCCAGTTGGACCGGCACCACGATAGCGGCCAGCAGCATGGTGTTCTTTAGGGAAATCGGGAACTTCCAGTAGCCGATCACCTCGCGGAAGTTGTCCAGCGTAAAGCCCCCGCCCGTGGTGAAAGCCTGCTTGGCCACCAGTGCGAACGGGTAGAGAAAGAACACCCCCAGAAACAATGTGACTGGCAGGATCAGGACGTAGGGCAGATATCGCGGAGTCATGGAACCTCTCCGTGCCAACAGGCCTTGGGGCCGTCGGGGAATGGGGTGTTCGGGCCGCGAATGGCCCGAACCGGATCAGTTATGCAGCGGTTATTCTACCGGACATGCGCCTTCGGACGGCGCGTCAGGTGCCCAACAGGGGGCGCCGGTCTTTTCCATGATGCCCGCCAGCACGGACTTCTGATCGTCCAGCACCGCGCGGATGTCCTGACCGCCCAAGATGATCCGCTCGAACGTGTCGACGAAAACGCGGTTGAAATCGCCGCCCATGTCGCCAAGACCTGCAGGCAACAGGCCGGGGTTCGCATCAGCCGCGCCGCTCATCTTGGCAATCGCATCGCCCGAAGCCTTCACGGCGGGGGGCAGATCGTCCGGCAGATCAACAGGCACCACGGGGAAGAAGTTCGTGGCCTTCAGCGTCGCAATCTGGGTTTCGGGCTGCATCATGTATTGGACCAGCGCCTTGGATGCCTCCATATCAGGGGCGGTCTTGGGGATTGCCAGACCTGCCAGCACCGGCATAAAGCCGCGCCCCGTGGGGCCTGCGGGCGCGGGGAAGGCGACGAAATCATCGGGACGCTCATTGAACGCCTGCGCCAGTCGCGAGGTATGGTCAAAGACGATCCACGCATCGCCCGACAGCAGTTGCTCTTGCAGGAACGAGAAGTTGGTCGAGGCCGGATTGGTGTGCGACCACAGTTCGCGGAACTTTTCCCATGCCTCAACCGCCGCGTCCGAGGCAAAGGTCCGCACGACGCCATCCGTGTAGGACGGGTAGAGATAGCCTTGGAAGAAGCGGTGCTTCAGACCCTTTTCCCCTGCGGGAAAGCCGAATTTCTTCTGGCCGGTGCCCTCTTCGACAGCGGCGGTCCATGCGATCAGCTGGTCATAGGTCAGCGCGTTGATATCCGCGCCCTCGGGCAGATATTGCAGCGCCTCTTTGTTGGAGGCCATGATGTAGCTGGCCTGCATCCACGGCAGGTACTGCATCTGGTCGGTTCCCAGCATCGCAAGGCTGTTGAATGTGGCGCTTTCTGCCGCAACACCCAGATCGCCAAGGTCCACCAGATCATCAGCGCTCATGGCGGCAAAGTTGCCGTGCAGCGCGCCAAGCACCTCAATCGTGCCTTTGCCGGCCTGCAATTCCGCCTGCAAACGGGTCAGCCACGGGCCGTCCTCATTCGGTTGATAATCAACGGGGCTGCCATAGCCCGCCAGCACCTGTTCGCGCATGGCCTGCGCCTCTTCCACGGGGCGGGCCTGCGTTGACCAGAACAGGGTTTCAGCCTGCGCCGCAGCAGCCGCGCACAGGATGGCAAGGCCAGAGGCCATACCGGAGAATTTGGAACGAAGCGTCATGGAGTCCTCCCTTTCATGACGGAACACACCAGCCTCCCCGCTGATGCGCGATGTCGTTCAGCCGTCTCCCTTTATCCGGCGGAGATCGGCGGAACCTTTAACCAGAGTCGCCCGCTTTTTGGGCAGGACGAGAATCCTCCGGCGTGAGGCTAACCTTGGTATAACGATATACCATCCGTCAATCAGAATCTGTATGTGAATTGCATCAATTCATCTGACAGACCTTATATCCTTGGGGAAAATCTTGATTTCGACAGGGTTTTCCGCCACAAAAGATGCCTAATCGTTCTATCAAATGAGGCATGATGTCGGGCAAACCCACTCTGGCAACGGTCGCGAAAGAGGCGGGGGTTTCGGTCCCGACCGTCAGCCAAGTGCTGCGGGGAACCGGCCGGATTTCAGAGCAAACCCGCGACAAGGTGATGGCCGCTGCCCGCAAGCTGCACTACGTCACCGACCAGCGCGCCGCCGCCATGCGATCGGGTGAAAACCGCGAGATCGGCTTTGTCATCAACCAGTTGATGAACCCTTTCAACGCCGAGGTGGTCAGCGGCGTGGTCGATCTGCTGGAGGACGAAGGCTACATGGTCTCGATCGTGGACACCCGCGACGATGCCGCGCGGCAAGAGCGGCAGTTGCAAGCTTTCATCCGGCACGGACGCGGGGGCCTGTTGTGGGTTCCGGCGATGAACACGCCCGACAAGGCCTTTGATCTGCTGGCCGCCCACGGCATTCCCACGGTCACCTTTCTGCGACACGTGCGCCGTGATCTGGACCACGTGGGCATCCGCAACGCCGAGGCAACTGGCGTGGCGACCAACTATCTGGCTGACCTTGGCCACCGCCACATCGCCTATCTTGGCGGAACCGATATGACCTTTGTGCGGCGTGACCGGATCGCGGGCTACAAGACCGCCATGGCCGAACGTGGCCTTGGGTCCGGCCTGATCTGGGACTCTGAGGACAACAAGCGGGCGGGTCTTGACTCCATGACCGCCCTTATCCGTGCGCACCCCGAGATTACGGCTGTGGTCTGCAATGGCGACGTGGTCGCAATCGGGGCCAGTCTGGCGCTGACCCGTCTGGGGCTGAAACCGGGCAAGGATGTCTCGGTCATCGGGTTCGACGATATTCAGGATGCCGCTGTTGCAACGCCCCCCCTGACCACCATGTCAGTCTCGCCCCAGAAACTGGGCCACCGTCTGGCGCGAACCCTGCTGGACCGGATCGAGGATCCGCAGATGCCGCCGACGGTGTCTGAACTGGCGGCCGAGCTGGTCGTGCGTGACACCACCGGCCCTGCTCCCGCGGCCTAAGTTGCTTTGGCTTGGGCGACCGGAAAGCCGCGCTGCTTGCCGGTCTGGATCAGCACCACGCCGCCTAGGATCAGTGCCAGAGCGATCAGTTCGACGGCAGTCACAGCCTCGCCCATCGCAGCGCCAATGATGACCGCAATGAGCGGCGCGATATAGGTCGCCCCTGCGGCGCGCACCGGCCCCAGCCTTTCAATGATGAAGTAATAGATCAGAAACGCGCCGCCGGTTCCCAAGGCCCCAAGGCCGACAATCGCCCCCCACAAGGCGTGGGTGTCAGAAATGATCGCGCTGATCCCGTCAAAGTCAGTCAGCACCAACAGCGTCAATACCGCCAAGCCCGTTTGCCATGTGGCCAAGGCCAAAGGGGGCAGCCGCAGCGGGGACAGAAAGCGGCGGGCATAGACGAACGACACGCCCAAACTCAGGGTGCCGGCCAGCATCCACAGAACGCCAAGCGGATCGATCCCGCCTGCGCTGTCCCATGGCCTTGCGCTTAGGACGATGCCCGCAAAGCCCACCGCAACGCCCGCAGCCATCTGCCGCGTCGGGCGGTCATCACGCAGGAAAATCGCGGCGCTGAGGAAGGTGAAAATCGGAATGGCTCCGCTAAGCAGACCGGCCACACTGCTTGGCAAAAGATCGGTTCCGGCTACGAAGCCATAGTAATAAAAGCTGGTCGCAAAGACGGACATCACCATGAAATGTGGCAGGTGGCGTAGCTGATCGCGCGTAATGACCCTTGCCCGCCATGCGATCACCGCCAGCGGCAGAAAACCGAACAGAACCCGCAGGAACACGGTTTGCATCGGGGAAATCAACTCTGTCGCCCATTTCATATAGATGAAGTTGGACCCCCAAATGAGGCCAAGCGCCCCAAGTGCAGCATAGGCACGGAACATGGTGTCACGTCTTTCCAGAAATGCCCGTTAGGGCGATGAAGGGGATGGAGTCCGGCACAGCAATCGATGCTAGTTTTTCTGCTAACATCTGCGCCAAACGCCATAGGTTTGACGCCACAGTAGCGCTACAATCATAGGCTTTCGCGCCAGAAGGAAACCTGTCATCCTGTAGAAAATCTACTGGCTTGATATGACGACATCCCGCCGATCCCTGCCCCCCTTGAATGCCCTGCGGGCTTTTGAAGTCGCCGGACGGCGGCTGAATTTTCGCGCCGCCTCGGAAGAGCTTGGGGTCACGCAAGGGGCCGTCGCCCAACAGGTCCGCCTGCTAGAGGATCACATGGGCACGGCCCTATTCCAGCGCCTGCCAAGGGGGCTGGCGCTGACCCCGCAGGGCGCGGCCTATCTTGGACAGATCACCCGTGCCTTCGACACGTTGGGCGAGGCAACAAGCCAGCTTTTGGCGCGGCCCGATGCGGTGACGATTAGCGTCACACCGACTTTCGCCACCAAGCTGCTGATCTCGCAGTTGCCCGCCCTGAACGCCGCCTTGCCGATGGTCGAACTGCGCACCATCGCGACAGAGGCCGTGTCGGACTTTGACCGCGACCAAGTGGATATCGCAGTGCGCCTGACACGGCCCCCCTTCGCAGCCTCGGTCGAGGCGCATCTGCTGTTCCGTCAGGACCTTGTTGCCGTGGCCAGCCCGCATCTGGTCGGGCAAACCCCTTTGCCGCTATCGCCAGAGCAGCTTCAAGGCTTGCCCCTGCTGCATGATGCCCACGATCATTGGTCAAAGGTCTTTGGTACGGGGTACAAGCGGTCCGGCGCGGTTTTCAACCAGACCACCCATGCGATTGATGCGGCGATGGCCGGACAAGGGGTGGCCATCGCCTGCCGCGCCTTTGTGCAGGCCGATCTGGATGCAGGGCGCCTGATCGAAGTCTGTTCAGCCGGATTTGAGCCAAAGGCCGATTACTACCTGATGCGCAAGCGGACCGCATCACCGCGCAAGACCGTGGATGCGGTGTGGGACTGGGGCGTTGCCAACTGGTCCTTCCCCACTCCCTGACCGGTTACCGCTGTGCATCCGCCACCAGCGCCGCAAGGCGATAAAACCCGTGCGCCATTTTGGTGAAGGGGGCCAACAGGAAGAACGCAAGAACCGCCCCCAAATGCAACGCCAGCAGCGCGGGCATCAGCGCCGTTTGACCCAACGCATAAAGCGCCAGACCACTTAGCCCGACAAAGCCCAAAAGCCCCACGAAAGCCAGCTCTGCCCCGAAGGCCGAAGGTGCACCAAGGGACCGATCCGATCGCAGCTTTAACCCGATCATCGCGCCGCAGCCTGCCACCAGCAGCAGACCGCCCGAGATTCCCAGAATTTTCGGCAAGGACAGCAACCCATAGGGCGCGGGCATCCCCAGCGCATAGTGCATCACCGTCGCCACGCTGGTCGCCGCAAAGCACAGCAAAAACCCGTACATCACGGCCTGATGGGCATGGCGTCGGGCGTGCGAGAACCGGTCCTGTTCCTCAAAATTGCACCCGTCCCCGTGCCCGCCCTTCAGGTTCTTCATCCGCGCAGCTTGCCCCAACGCCTGCACCACATGAGACAGTTTTACGGGCCGCCCACCGACCTGCCGCCAGTAGCGGCGCAGGCTGATGCCGATGCTAACCAGCGGAAACAGGAAGGCGGGCAGGAAGATCGCCACCATCGCGTTATGGGACAGCGCGGCGTAGAAGCCCTCGCCGCCAGCGGCGGGCAAGGCCCTTAAGGCAGCAAAAAGCAGGGCAAAGCCAATGACCGTCGCCACGGCGATCAACAGCCCGTTCTTTTGGAAGGCGCGGCCTGCGGCTTGGGGGAAGGCCAGTTCTTCCCAACTGCTCTGCCGCACATTGGCCAAGGCTTGGGGCAGGTTCAGATCAAACTCATGCGGGGCGGTGTATTGGCAGGCGTAATAGCAGCCCCGACAGTTGTGACACAGGTTCGCCAGTTGCGTCAGGTTACCGTCGGAAAAGGCCCGTTCCGCGTGCAGGGCGGGGAACACGGAACAATAGCCCTCACAATAGCGGCAGGCGTTGCAAATCTCGGCCTGACGGCGGGCTTCTTTTAGAACCTCAGTGTGCGTTTGCATAAGCGGCGGCCTCCTTGCCTGCGATGCGTCCGAAGACGGTTCCGATGGTCATGCCGAAACCGGCCAGATAGCCCTGCCCCAGGATCGATCCGGCCATCGTCTCGCCTGCGGCCCAAAGGTTGCGCACAGGCCCCTGCCCGACCGAGCATTGCGCCCGTTCGTCCACCTTCAGCCCCAGATAGGTAAAGGTGACGCCGGTCCGCAGGGTGTATCCGTAGAACGGCGGCTGGGTGATCGGCCGCGCCCAGTTGGTTTTCGGCGGGGTCAGCCCCGTGGTCGCAACCCCGTCCAGTTCTGTGGGATGGAACCCTGAGGTATCCCCGCAAGCGGCGTTGAATTCGCCCACAGTACGCTCTAGCCCATCAGCGGGCAGGCCCATCTTTTCGGCCAGTTCGCGCAGGCTGCCCGCTTTGATCGGCGGAAAGACCGACGGCATGAAGAGATCAAGGGATTTCGCGTCAATGATCACATGCCCGACCTGATCGGGCTGCGCGGCCACCAACCTGCCCCAGATGGCATAGCGTTTGGGCCAGACGTCCTCGCCTTCGTCATAGAACCGCTCGGCGTTCTGGTTCACCACGATGGAAAAGGGCACACAGTCCAGCCGCGTCACGATCCCGCCGTCGAACTTTGGGGCACGGCCATCGATGGCCACCGCATGGCATTGGGTCGGATCGCCCACTTGGGCGATGCCCTGATCCAGCAGGTCCGCCAGTACGACGCCGCGGTTATAGGGCGTGCCGCGGATCAGAAAGTTCTTGGCCGCAGGTCCCCATGCGCGGGCCAGCCAATCGGTGTCCGCCTGAAACCCGCCCGAGGCCACCACTACGGATTTCGGTGTGATCCGGTGAGTGTCGCCGTTATGCGTATAGTCGATGTATTCGACCCGATCACCGGCCAGATGCACATGGGTGACAGCGGCCTCATACAGCACCTGAACCCCCAGCTGCTGCGCAGTGCGGTAATATGCGTTCACAAGGCTTTTGCCGCCCCCAAGAAAAAACGCATTTGTCCGCGCCAGCGACAGCGTGCCAGAGAGCGAGGGCTGGAACCGCACACCGTGGGCCTGCATCCACGGCAGGCATTCCTCTGAAGTGCGGATCGCAAGACGTGCCAGCTGTTCGTCGGTCTTGCCGCCTGTGACTTTCATCAGATCGGCAAGGTATTCATCCTCTGAATAGCTTTCGACCAGCGGCCCCAAAGGGCCTTGGTGCATACAGCGGAAATTTCGGGTGTGGCGCGAGTTGCCGCCCCGATAGGCTTTGGGCGCGGCCTCCAGAACAAGCACGCTCGCGCCCACTTCGGCGGCGGTCATGGCGGCGCAAAGGGCCGCGTTCCCGCCCCCGATCACCACAATGTCGGGATTGGTCGGGGAATGACTTTGGGTCAAATCGGTCTCTGTCTTTTCAATAGGTTGGTCCCATGCGGGACGCTCAGCCTTGGCCAGAGAGGGCCTTGATCGCGCGGCTGATGCGTTCATGCAGGATGGACAGGTCAGCCTTGTCGGTCGGGTCAGTGCTGATGCGCTGGCAGACCTCGGCGCGGATGGCCTCAAGGTCGCGGCGCATGTGGCTGAGTTTTTCGTAATAGGTCATCGTCGGCCCTTCGGTTTAATGGGACAGCAGAACCGGAATCGTGGTTCTGGACAGGATTTCCGAGGTCACGCCCCCCAGAAAATCCTCGCGGAATTTCGAGTGTTCAAAGGCCCCCAGCACCAAGAGCGAGGGGTCATGCTTGGCGCACCACGCCAGCAAGGTCGCGGCGACCGGATGGGTTTCGGGCCAGTCTTCGTGAACGGCCAAGACCCCGTGACGCTGAAGATGGGTCATCAGATCATCGATGGGCCAGCCGTTGCGCGATCCCACCGTCAGCACGCTGACGCGGCCATCGGCCTCTAGCAGGCGCAGGCTGTCGGACAAGGCCCGCGCGGCTGCCCGTCCCCCGTCCCACGCCAAGGCTGCATGGCTGTGGTTGGCCCCTGCGTCATAGCCCGCCGGAACCACAATCACCGGCCGCCCCGACAGCAGCGCAATGCGGTCAGGGTGCAGGGCGACATGTTCGTCGTCGGACTCATCGCGGGTGCCGACGATCAGCATGTCATAGTGGCGGGCGGCCTCGGACAGGACCGTATCCACTCGGCCCGCGAGCGACCGCAGATGCAAGGTGCCGGTCAGGCCAAGGGCGGCGCGCTCGGCCTCGAATGTGGCCTCGATCTGGGTCAGGATGCTGGTGTTGGCAGCCTCCAGCAGGGCGCGGGCCTCTTTCGGGATCCAGCGCGAGCGGCGGTCGATGACCTCATGGCCGCTGTGGGCCAAAAGGGCAGTGACATGGGCGTCAAACCGCTTGGCCAAGGCCGCCGCATAACGCAAAGCGGCCACAGAGCCAGCGGATCCGTTGAAGGCCACCAACAGGTTCATCATAGGCATTTCAGTAACCTTTCCAGATGCTTGCCGGTACATAGACACGGCCATCGGCCAGCTTGCGGGCGGTGCGCAGAATGCCTGCCGAGTTCAGGGTAAAGTGGTTGTTCATGCCGAAATCGATCAGCACATCGATGGTCCCCGAGGCATGTTCCAGCACCACATTCGCAGGGCTTTGAGTGGGCCGCTGCAACAGCCCGTCAGCCACCGTGCCGGGGGTCAGGGCGCAAGAAGCCAGACATTGGGATCCGGTCACCGCCATCGACGGATGGGTGTTCCAAGGCATGAAATAGCGGGTGCAAATGGTGCCGCCGTCCTTTGCGGGGGCCAGAAGGCCGAACTTTGGCGTCACGGATTTCGACACGTCCCCCATGCCCATCGCTGCGCCTGCTTGCAGGCGGATCGCCTCCATTCGGGCAAAGAACGCGACGTTGCCGTCCAGTTCCTGCACGGTCTCATAACCGGTCAGGCCAAAGTCGGCGGCGCGGGCAATCACCATAGGCATGGCAACATCCATGCAGGTGACCTCAATCCCGTCGAAGGTGTCCCGCAGCTTGCCCGTCGGCAGGAACGCGCCCGTGGATGATCCGACCACCCCCATAAAGTTCAGGGCAATCGGCGCGGCTGTCCCGGGAACGCCTGCAATCGCTGACAAGCCATCATAGCGGATCATGCCGCCGGGGGTTTGCACCCGTGCCAACACCCGCGCCCCTGTGTTAACGGCGCGAATTCTGACTTCGGTCTCATCAAGGGTGGGCGTGACCAGCCCCATTTCGATGGCGGCGGGACCAACGCCGGACAGGATATTGCCGCAGGTGGGTTTGAAATCGACCAAGCGATCCTCGACCGAGACCTGCGCAAAGAAATAGTCCACGTCGGCCCATTCATCTTCGGACGGAGACAGGATGGCGACCTTGGTGGTGACCGCCAAACCGCCGCCGATCCCGTCGATGTTCGACGCGTGCCCCGCGCCGATCACCGCCATTAGCACCTCGGCCAAAGTCTCGCGGTCTTGCGGCAGGTCGGTCAGGTTGAAATACGGCCCGCGCGATGTGCCCCCGCGCATGAAGACATAGGGAATGCCTATCTGTTTCATCTGTTCTGCTCCGGAGATCATGTCAGGGGCCACGGCAAGGTGGCGGCCTCTTGCAGCAAGCCGGGGGGGAAATCGCGGTTCAGCGCGCCACCCATGGCGCACATCAGCGCGATGCCCGATGCGGCCAGAACCAGCGTCTTGCCCCAATGGGTCTGCGCCCGCACCCGTAGGAAGGTCACAAGGAAACCGGCCAGCGCCAGAATGAAGCCCACGAAATAGGTGGCGAGGATCAACCCCGCGAACCACGCCAGCGTACCCCAAAGGCCGTATGGCGCATCCGCATCCTCGCCCGCGGATTCCTTGTCGGCGAACAGGGCGTCGGTCTCGGATCGCAGGATCATCTGTACCAGCAGGATCAGCAGGGCGACCAAGGTGACGCCCCCGATGAACAGCGGCACGATCTTGTCAGTCAGGTTGTAATCGGGGATCGCGTTGGCATTGATCAGAGCGGCCACAACATATGCCATGATCACCAGCAGAAAGACGATCGGCGCCCGCTTGGAGCCGGACTGAACCGCCCCTTCGGCCATGATCGATTTCGCCTGACGCAGGCCAAGAACCACCGAAATCACGGTCACAATCAGCAGCACGATCACAATGGGCGAGAACAGATAGTCGATGCCCTCTTCAAAGGATTTGCGAAACCGGAAGGACGCGATCTGGAACGCCTGGTTCGAGAATTTCTCAACCGGATTGGACAGCACAAAGCCGATCAGAAAGGCAGGGCGCGACCAGTCAAAGCGGCGCAGGAAGATGCCGATCAGGCCGATGGCAAACAGCGCAAGGATGTCTTCGAAGTTCTGGCCCGACTGGAACGCGGCAAAGGCGATCAGCATGAACAGGAACGGCGCCAGATAGGTAAAGCGGATCGTCGTCAGCTTTGCGATGCCGCCTGAAACCGCGATGCACAGCAAGGTGCCCACCACATTGGCCAAGGCCAGCAGCCAGACGATAGAGTAGGTGATATCAAGGTTGTCGCGCAGCATGGCGGGGCCGACCTCGATATCGCCGGACCCCAGAAGGGCAATCGCGCCGATAAAGATCGCCATTGATCCGGACCCGGGGATACCGAACAGCAGGGTCGGAACCAACCCGCCGCCCTCTTTCGCGTTGTTCGAGCTTTCCGGCCCGATCACGCCGCGGATCTCGCCTTTGCCAAAGCCGGATTTGTCCTTGGTGGTTTGGACCGCGTGGCCATAGGCGATCCAGTCCACCACCGATCCCCCCAAACCCGGAATGACCCCGACCAGAACGCCGATCAGCGAACAGCGGATCGACAGCCACTTGTGTTCGAACCAGTCGCGCACACCGTCCATCCAACCCGCGCCAAGGCTGGCGTCCTTGGCGATGGAACGGTCCTGCCGCAGCAGTGATACGATTTCGGGAACCGCAAAGATGCCAAGGCCCACGATCACCAGTTGCAGCCCGTCGGTCAGGTAGGGAAAGTCATAGCTGGCCATCCGCAGCGACCCGCCCGCATCCGCGATGCCAATGGTGCCGATCAACATGCCCAATCCGGCGGCTGCCAGCCCTTTCAAGGCCACACGACCCGCCAGCACCGCCACCATCGACAGCCCGAGGATCGAGATCATCAGCATCTCTGGCAGGCCGAAGGCCAGCACCAAGGGGCGTGCGATCACGATGAACAGCGTCAGGAACAACGCCCCGACCAGCCCGCCAAAGAGCGAGGCCGTGAAGGCCGCCGACAGCGCCCGCGCCGCTTGGCCCTTGCGGGCTAGGGGAAAGCCGTCCAGCACCGTGGCCTGTGACGCCGATGATCCGGGGATGCCCATGAGGACGGATGAAAACGTGTCAGAGGTCGGCACCACGGCCACCATGCCGATCATCAGGGCCAGACCCAAAACGGGCTCCATCCCGAACATGAAAGGCAGCAGCAGGGACAGGCCCGCAATGCCGCCCAAGCCCGGAAAAATGCCCACGGCAAGGCCCATAACGACGCCCAAAACCAGATAACCCAGAACAATAGG
>JAYZYX010000084.1:0-16485 GCA_036139795.1 Pseudomonadota bacterium
AACCCGCGAAACAGGGGCGAGTTCGCATAGGCCGCCGAGACAGCGCCGTCCTGCACCTCAAGCCGGATTTCCAGATCCCCTTCGACACGGTTGAAAGGGCCAACAAGCAGGGTCGTCATGGTTTGGGCTTTCGCAAGGTCGGAGGCACCGTGACGCGGTCCGATACCGCATTCTCGGCCAGTCGTTTCGGGGTCGCGGCCTTGGAAAGTGATGCCAGCGCCATGAACCACGCTTTTGGCATGTCGGTGGGCAGACCCACAGGGATGCCCGCGAATTTCGGCGTCTCGGTAAAGCCGTGGCCGGGTTCTTCAAATTCGGGGGCGGTGCAGTTGATGCAGGGGTAGCCCGCCCGCGTGCAACTGTTGGCCCCGTTCCAGCCGCGCGTGTTGCAATCGCCCACGGCTTGTGTGCCGACGCAGCCCAGATGCTCCATCATGCAGCCCATTTCGCACAGGTGTTCAGCGCTGGCTTTGTATTCGTAGAACTCGTTTTTGGTGCAGGCGTGGTGGACCAGCGTGTCGGCGTAAAAGCGGGGGCGGGCCAGACCATCCAGATCATTTTCGCCTAAAGCACCGGCCTTCAGCAGCAACAGGGTTTCGGTCACCCAGTCAGGGTGGGTCGGGCAGCCTGCCACGTTGATCACCGGCAGACCTGACTGGCTGCGCCATGTGGCAGGGAAGAGGCCTCCCGCATGGCCACCGTCATATTGCAGACCCACAGCATCGGTCAGGTTTTCCCCGGCCGAGGTCATGCCTCCGTAAGCCGCACAGGTGCCCACTGCGATCACATGCTGCGCTTTCGGGGCCAGATCGCGGACCCACTCCATCATCGAGCGTCCCGTGCCTGCCAGCATATGATAGCGCCCCGTGCCATTCGGCCCCCGGAGGATCGAGCCTTCGACGCAGAGGATATCCAGCCTCTGTTCGCCCGCGGCCACCGCATCCAGAATGCGGCGCACCTCGGCCCCTGTGGCTTCGGACAGGGACGGGTGCCATAGGAACTCCAACCCCGCGCCGTCCAGCAAATCCAGAACATTGGGGTCTTCGGCACAGAGCAGGGACATGGTGCAGCCCCCGCAGCCGCCCGATTGCAGCCAGAGAATATTCATACCGTATCCCCCCGCAGCAGCGTCAGGCGAAAGCAGGTGCCGGCGTCTGTTGGCACCAGCTCCAGCGCGCCGCCGTGTTCATCGGCAATCTTGTGGCTGATCGACAGGCCAAGCCCTGTGCCTTGGCCGACCTCTTTCGTGGTGAAGAACGGGTCAAAGACCTTGGCGCGGACATCTTCGGGAATACCGGGGCCATTGTCGCAAACGTCGATGATTGCCTTGTCGCCGTCGTAGCGGGTCTCGATGCACAGGCGGGCGTCCTGTTGGCCGGTCATGGCGTCTACGGCGTTCTGGATCAGGTTCATCAGGACCTGCTGGATGTGGCCTGCGCGGGCGTGGGCAATGCAGGGGCTTTCGCCTTTGATCGTCACGGTCACATTGCGCTTGCTGCCCCGTTCTACCCAATCGGCGGCGATGCGGGCGGTGCGTTCAAGATCTGTGGGGGACAATTCGCCCGAGCCCTCAGCCGAGAGGCGGCGCAGATCTTCGACGATGTTCTTGACCCTTTCAGAGCCGTCGCGGGCCCCTTCAATGGCGGTGCGCAGATTGCGCAGGTCGCGGTCCAGCTTCAGAGATGTCCGCAATTCGATCAGCTCTTGTCGCGGGGCGCCAGCCTGCACGCGGTCAAAATAGGTCTCGAACCGGTTGATGTATTTCTCCAGCGCGTGTGTGTTGGCGTAGACAAAGCTGATCGGGTTGTTCAACTCATGGGCCACGCCGGCCAGAAGACGGCCCAATGATGCCAGCTTTTCGTTGCGGACCAGTTGGGTCTGGGTCTGCTTCAGCTCTTCGTGGCTGGCTTCCAGTTCCGAATAGGCGCGGCGCAGTTCCCCCAAGGGGCGGCCCGTCAGGATCACACCCGCCCGCTTGCGACCGGCCCGCAGACGGGGCGAGACGCGGAATTCCACCGGCTCGGCCCCGATGGTGGTGGCCAGTTCCGCTTCGGCGGTGTTGTCTGCCCGCTGCGCCATCGTCTTGGAGATCGCCTCCATCAACGCGCCGCCCGAGGTGCCTTGCAGGAACCCCGCGATAGGCTGGCCGATCAGCTTTTCCACCGGCAGTCCCACGGCCTTGCAGAAAGACCGGCTGGCGTCTGCGATGCAATGGGCGGTGTCGGTCACCACCAGATAGTCGCTGATCGAGTGCATGATCGATGACAGAAAGGTGCGCAGGGCCTCAAGTTCGGCGTTTCGGGTCTCTAGCTGTTCCTGATAATCGACAAGTTCCGCATAGGTCCGGTCTACGGCCTGCATGACATCCACCCACGCGGCATCGCCCAAGTCGGCACGAAGCGTTTCGCCAGAGTGTAGCTGCTCGGGTGTCATGGTTGCCTTCCGCGTCATGAAAAGACCCCGCGGGTCTTCCCGCAGGGTCCAACAGATTGAAACCAAAGGTCAAGGGCCAGCAGCTAACCACAAGTGGCAAGCCGCTTGGCAGCGCTTATTCCCCGCGGGGGAAGCGCTTGTTTTCTTCCAGAACGTTCAGGTCCATGTGGTTGCGCATGTAGCGCTCTGATGCCTTCTGTAGGGGCTGGTAGTCCCACGGGTAATAGTCGCCATTGCGCAGGGCCTCATAGACCACCCAGCGGCGGGCCTGACTTTCGCGAACCTCTGAATCGAACCGGTCCAGATCCCAGCGCTTGTCTGCCTCAGTGCGGAAGCGGGCCAGCACATCGGCGTGGTCAGGGCTGTCTGCCAGATTGGTCAGCTCGTGCGGGTCGTTTTCCAGATTGAACAACTGTTCGGGGTCCAGATTGCAGCGTGTGTACTTCCACTGTTCATGACGCAGACAGACCAGCGGCGCGTAAGAGGCCTCGGCCGCGTATTCCATCGCCACGGGGCTTTCCCGCTTCACGCCCTGACCGCAAGGCACCAGCGATTCACCGGTGGTCCATGGCATGACCTCATCCATGCTGACACCCGCCAGATCGCAAACCGTCGGGCAGATATCGATGTTCGAGACCGCCTCGGTCACCAGTCCCGCCTGCATCTGCGGCGCGGCGATCATGATCGGCACGCGGGCCGAGCCTTCAAAGAAGTTCATCTTGAACCACAGTCCCCGTTCCCCAAGCATATCCCCGTGGTCCGAGACAAACAGGATGATGGTGTTCTCGGTCTGGCGGGTGCCGTCCAGTGCCTCGAGAATGTCGCCGATCTTGTCGTCCAGATAGGTGATGTTGGCGAAATAGGCGCGGCGGGATTTGCGGATGTCCTCTTCGGTGATGTCAAAGTTGCGCCAGTCGTTGGCGTCGAAAATCCGCTTGGAGTGGGGGTCCTGTTCCTCATAAGGGATGGCCGGAACCGTGGGCAGCAGATGGTCGCAATCCTCATACATGTCCCAGTATTTCTTGCGGGCCACGTAGGGATCATGGGGGTGGGTAAAGCTGACGGTCAGGCACCAAGGACGCGCATCCAGACCGCGCCCCAGATCATAGATCTTGCGGGTCGCGTTAAAGGCAACCTCATCGTCGTATTCCATCTGGTTGGTAATCTCGGCCACGCCCGCGCCGGTGACGCTGCCCATGTTGTGATACCACCAGTCGATCCGCTCGCCGGGTTTGCGATAGTCCGGCGTCCAGCCGAAATCGGCGGGGTAAATGTCGGTGGTCAGGCGCTCTTCGAACCCGTGCATCTGGTCGGGGCCGACAAAGTGCATTTTACCCGAAAGACAGGTCTGGTATCCCGCACGACGCAGGTGATGCGCATAAGTCGGAATTGACGAAATGTATTCCGCAGCGTTGTCATAGACACGGGTCGCGCTGGGAAGCTGGCCCGACATGAAAGACGCGCGCCCCGGTGCGCACAAAGGCGAGGCGGTGTAAGAGTTGCGAAAACGTGTCGAACGCGCCGCCAGTTTTTTCAGGTTCGGCGCATGTAGCCATTCAGCCGGTCCGTCCGGAAACAGAGTCCCGTTTAACTGGTCCACCATCAGAATGAGGATGTTGGGGCGATTTTCGGAACTCATGCAACACAGTCCTTTCACATTTGCGGCGGGACGAAACCCGATAACTCTTGGCCAAGGTTTAGCGCAATCTGCGCCCAATCCATGGCCTGTCAGCGGCAGAAACGCGGGAATTTCCGCCTTTTTCGTTGACTCTCGGCAACTGACCTTATCTTTATTGACTGGTCAATCAATAAAACTCAGAACACCAACTCAGGGAAAAGAAGTATGAAACTGAAAACCACTCTTTCGGCTCTGGCGATCGTTGCTGCGGCACCGGCGCTGGCAGAATGCAACGAAGTCAGCTTTTCTGATGTGGGCTGGACCGACATCACCACCACCACCTCGGTGGCCAAGCACGTGCTGACCGGTCTGGGTTACGATGTAGACATCAAGATCCTTTCGGTTCCCGTGACCTTCGCCTCGCTGGAAAGCGACGACGTTGATGTTTTCCTTGGCAACTGGATCCCCGCGCAGACCGGCGCGATCCAGCCCTATCTGGACAAAGGCGAGATCGAGCAGCTGGTCGTGAACCTGGAAGGCACCAAGTACACGCTGGCCGTTCCCACCTACACCTATGAAAAGGGTCTGAAGACCTACGGCGATATCGCCAAGTTCGAAGAGTCGCTGGACGGCAAGATCTACGGCATCGAGCCCGGCAACGAAGGCAACGACTACCTGATCGGCCTGACCGAGGCGAACACCCACGGTCTGGGCAACTTTGAAGTCGTCGAAAGTTCGGAGCAGGGCATGCTGGCGATGGTGAACCGCGCCGTGAAAGATGACAAAGATGTTGTCTTCCTTGGCTGGGAACCCCACCCGATGAACGCCAACTTCAGCCTCAAGTACCTGACCGGTGGCGAAGACTTCTTTGGCGGTGAAGGTGTGGTCTACACCACCACCCGCAAAGGCTACGCCGAAGAGTGCCCGAACGTCGGCACCCTGCTGAAGAACATGAAGTTCAGCCTTGCCATGGAAAACGAGATCATGGGCAAGATCCTGAACGACGGTGAAGACGCGGATGACGCAACCAAAGCATGGCTGGTTGCCAACCCCGACGTGCTGGGTCCCTGGCTGGAAGGCGTGACCACGCTGGACGGTGCAGAAGGTCTGGCAGCTGTGAAAGCTTCGCTGGGTCTGTAACGACCGAAGTTGCGAAGGGGGCCCGTCCGCGTGGCGGGCCCTTTTCGTTCCGGCACCGAAGGACACAGTCGAACAAGGAAACTTAAGGGTAAATTATGCTTCAATGGCTGACAGATAACAAAATTCCAGTAGGGGCTTGGGCCGAAGACGTCTTTGATTTCCTTCGCGACAACGCCGAATTCTTTTTCGAAGGGATGTCCAACGCGATGGAGTGGCTGATCGACGCCATTCTGTGGGTGTTGCAAACGCCCCATCCGTTCATCGTTATCGCAGCCTTCGTCGCGCTGACCTGGGTTTTGCAACGCAGCTGGAAAGTCTGTGCCTTTGTCACTTTGGGGTTCCTGTTCATTCTGAATCAGGACTACTGGGAAGAGACCACGGAAAGCATCACGCTGGTGCTGTCGGCCTGTGTGGTCTGTATGGCCGTCGGCGTGCCCATAGGGATTTACGCTGCGCACCGGCCCAAGGTGTATAGCTATCTGCGGCCCATTCTGGACCTGATGCAGACCCTGCCGACCTTTGTGTATCTGATCCCTGCTATTGTTTTCTTCGGCATCGGCATGGTGCCCGGCCTGATTGCAACCGTGATTTTTGTGCTGCCCGCGCCGATCCGCCTGACCTATCTGGGCGTCTCCTCGACCCCGCAGCAGTTGTTGGAGGCGGCCCGAGCGTTTGGCGCGACCCCCAATCAGGTGCTGTATAAGGTCGAACTGCCCTACGCTTTCCCCCAGATCATGGCCGGTCTGAACCAGACCATCATGCTGTCGCTTTCGATGGTGGTTGTGGCCGCGCTGGTCGGCGCGGATGGTCTTGGCGTGCCGGTTGTGCGGGCGCTGAACCAGGTGAACACCAAGCTTGGCTTTGAATCGGGCTTTGTCATCGTGGTTGTCGCCATCATGCTGGATCGCATCCTGAACATGGGAGACAAGAAATGAGCACGGCAGTCCAATTCGATAACGTCTCGATCGTCTTCGGCTCTCATCCGGAAAAGGCGCTGCCCCTGATGGATGACGGCAAGGATCGCGGTACAGTTCAGACCGAAACCGGTCAGGTGCTTGGCGTGCATAACTGCTCGCTTGATGTGGCGACCGGTGAAATTCTGGTGCTGATGGGGCTTTCGGGCTCGGGCAAGTCCACGCTTTTGCGGGCGGTGAACGGGCTGAACCCCGTGGTGCGCGGGGCGGTGCATGTGAATGACGGCCAGAACATGGTCGATATCACCCACGCCGATAAACAGACCCTGCGCCGGATGCGGCTTAGCCAGATCGCGATGGTCTTCCAGCAGTTCGGTCTGCTGCCGTGGCGCACTGTGCGTGAGAACGTGCAGTTAGGTCTGGAACTGGGCGGCATGGATAAGGCCGAGCGCGACGCAAAGGTCGAGCAGCAGTTGGAACTGGTGGGTCTGTCGCAATGGGCCGACCGTAAGGTGGGCGAGCTTTCGGGCGGCATGCAGCAGCGTGTGGGTCTGGCCCGCGCCTTTGTCACCGACGCGCCGATCCTGCTGATGGACGAACCCTTCAGCGCGCTGGACCCGCTGATCCGCGCCAAGTTGCAGGACGAACTGCTAGAGCTTCAGCAGAAGCTGAACCGCACCATCATCTTCGTCAGCCACGATCTGGACGAGGCTTTCAAGATCGGTAACCGCATCGCCATCATGGAAGGTGGCCGGATCGTTCAGTGTGGCACCCCGCAGGAAATCTTCTCGAAGCCTGCGGATGATTACGTGACCGAGTTTGTGGCCCACATGAACCCGCTTGGTGTTTTGCGCGCGCAGGACATTATGTCGGCGGCGACCGGCGTGGCCTTTGGGCAGGTGGATGCTGTAACCCCCGTCGCCAAGGTCATGGAGATGATGACCGGCGAAGAGGGGGCGTTGGACGTTATGCAAGGCGGTCAGGTGATCGGCCAGATCACCAAGGACGATATCCTGCGCAATCTGGTGGACCCGCGCAGCGCGGCTTAACCGATATGGATCACCGGTCCTGCGGCGGCTTCGGCATCTGCGGGATCGTGGGTCACCATGACTACAGGCAAATTCTGTACGCGGGCGCGGGTGAAAACCAGCGCCCGTATCTGTTCGCGCAGGTCCGCGTCCAACCCGCTGAACGCCTCATCCAGCAGCAGGGCTTTGGGCTGGCTCAAAAGCATCCGCATCAAGGCCACCCGCGCCTTTTGCCCGCCCGAGAGGGTGGCGGGATCACGGTTGGCAAAGCCCTCAAGCCCGACATCGCGCAGGGCGGCTTCGATGATCTGCTGGCGTTCCTTCCGGCTGCCGCCTTTGGGCAGGCCAAAGGCAAGGTTCTGACCGACGCTTAGATGCGGAAACAGCAGATCGTCTTGAAACAGGATACCGATGCGCCGTGCCTCGGTCGGCAGGCCGGTGATATCCTGCCCGTCCAGAATGATCCGCCCCTGTTGGTCAAAGGCAGGGTCCAATGTGCCGGTGATGGCTGCCAGCAGCGTGGACTTGCCTGAACCTGACGGCCCCATGATCGTCAGCACCTCGCCCCCGTGGACGGTGGTATCCACCTGCGCGATCAGGCGCTGGCCAAGGGTGATGGTCAGGTTCTGGAGATGCAGCATCAGGGGCGGGCTCCGCGGCGGTTGGCGTAAAGGATGCGCGGCAGGGCCAGCGCAAGGGCAAAGGGCAATAGGGCCGCTAAGGTTAAAGCGATCCCGTAGACCCCGATGGCGCGGCGATCCCCGCCCGAGGCTAGGGCGACGGCCTCGGTCGTCAGGGTGGCGATACGGCCTCCGCCCGCCAATAGGGTCGGCAGATATTGCCCGACCGAGACAGCAAAGCCCACAGCGGCGGCGGTCAGGATCGGGGCCAGCAGCATCGGTAGGCGGATGGCGAACAGGACGCGCGTGGGGCTGGCTCCTAATGCGTGTGCGACCGTGGCATGGCGGGTGTTCCATGCCTGCCAAGGGTCCGACAGGGACAGGAAGATATAGGGGATCACAAAGACCAGATGGCTGAGGATCACCACCCAGCGTCCCATGGTCAGACCGCCGCTGATCAGCAGCACTTGCAGGCCCGGCAAGAAGGCGATCTGCGGGATCAGCAGGGGCAGATAGACCAGCCACATCACACGCCCCTCTAGCGGTTTGTGATTGCGATAGCCTGCCTCAAGGCAGCTGATGCACAGGATCAGCGCGATCAGGGTTGTGGTTGCGGCGATAAAGGCGGTCTCCGCCAGTGGGGCGCCTAGCTGGGGCAAAAAGCGGTCCAGCGTGCGGGTGGTCAGGGCCTCGGGTAGGGCGTCTGGAAACTGCCAGCGGGCAGCAAAGGACCAGATGGCAAGGCTGGCAAGACCGCCCAAGACCGCAAAGGCCGAGGTGGCGGCGGCGACGATTGCCAAGGGCCGCAAGGCGGGTAGCCATTGGCTGCGGGTGCCCGATGTGATCCACCACAGCCCAAATTTCCCAACCAGCTTTTCGGCAAGGAACCACGCAGTAAGGGCAGCGATGACTAGCGCCAGTTGGATCACTGCCCCTGCCGCCCCTTGCAGGCGCAGGGTCAGGTCGGGGTCGGACATCCAGCGCAGGATTTGCACGGATAGGGTTGATGGTGTCGTTGGCCCCAAGATCAGCGCCATATCCACGGCGGTCATGGCATAGGCCAGCACCACGTAAACCGGCAGGCGGGTTTGGCCGTAAAGGCGCGGTAGCACCACCTTTAACCAAGCCCCCGCGCCCGAATGTCCAAGACTGCGGGCCACGGCCAGACTGCGGGTGGCATCGGTTTGCGCCAATGCGGCCAGCGCCATCAGTAGAAGGAACGGCATCTCTTTGACAGCTAGCCCCAGCGTCAGGGCGATGCCCGTGGGGTCGTTCAGGATCAGAAGATCGGGCGGGCGGTCCCAACCAGTCAGCCACGGGCTAACTGCGCGGGCAATCCAGCCCGAAGGCGCGATCATGAACGCCAGCCCGAACGCCGCCGAGGCATGAGGCACCGACAGCAGGGGCGACAAAGCCCGCCGCAACCAATGCAAAGCGCGGCTGCCGTGCAACTGGCTGAGGATCAGAACGACCAACCCCAAGGCGATCAGGGTTGAGCCAACCCCCGTCACCACCGACAGCCAAGCGGCGCGGGGCAAGCCGGGCCAAGCCAGCACATCGGTCATGGGCGCGGCGCTGGCGCCCTTCAGGGTGATGAAACCGAAAAGGGGGGCAAAGACCCCCCATAGCCCCGCAGCCACCGGCAGCAACATGGCCACCAGTGTCAGACGGGGCACCCACGCCAGCAGGGTCACTGCACCCCGTAGCGCTTGGTCCATTCCTCGGTCAGCATGGTCATCCAACTGGGATGGGGCTCGGGCAGGGCGGTGCCAAGCTGCGCGGGGGTCAGGGTGGCGATGCCCAGATCGATCTTGTCGAAGGCAGCGCGCTGGTCATCGGACAGTTTCGCCATATCCAGCACGGTGCCATAGCCAAGGTTCAGCGGGTCCAGACCGTAGGCCTGCGCCTCGGGCGAGAGGATGAAGTTCGCGACAACCATCGCACCTGCCGCCGCATTGGCGTTGTAGGGGATCGCCAGATAACTGGCATTGCCAAGAGTGCCTTTGTCCAGCACGTAGGTGCGCACGGTGTCCGGCAGCTGGAAGTTCGCGATGGCGGTCGAGGCCTCGCCCGGGCTGAAGCTGATGGCCAGATCAATCTCGCCGTCGTTGATCAACTGCAATTGCTGCGGGCCGGTCTGGGGATAGGCCTTGCCTTCACGCCAGAGGGTCGGGGTCAGAGCGTCCAGATAGTCCCAAAGCGGGGCCGAGACTTTGGCGAATGTCTCAGGCGTGGCCTCTTGCGACAGGGCATCGGCGTCATCTGTCAGGTCCAACAGCGCCTGCTTCAGGAAGGTCGCGCCAAGGAAATCCGGCGGCTGGGGGTAGGTGAAACGACCGGGGTGCGCGGTGCTCCATTCAAGGATTGCATCCATCGAGGTCAGCGGCGCGTCAATATCGGCGGTGTCGTACATGAAGACCACCTGCGCCATCGCCCACGGGCTTTCATAGCCCTCGGTCGGGACGGTAAAGTCGGTCTGCACGGTCTTGCCGTCCACATCCACGAACTGCCAGTTGGGCAGCGCCTCGGCGAAGGGGCCGAACAGCAAGTCCTGCCGCTTCATCGAGGCAAAGTTGGCCCCGTTGATCCAGATGATATCCACCGCGCCACCTTCGTTCTTGCCGGCCTGTTGCTCGGCCAGAACGCGGGCCACCGCATCGGCGGTGTCGGTCAGTTTCACATGCTCAAGGGTGACGCCATATTCCTCGGCCACTCGGTCCCCGACCCACGCGATAAAGTCGTTGGTGGTGGTTGAGCCGCCCCATGCGTTCCAGTAAACGGTCTGGCCGTTCGCCTCTTTCAACACGGCGTCCCAATCGCTGGGGTCGGGCTGTGCCATGGCGGTAGTGGCGAAAAGAGCGGCCGAAAGGGCCGTCAGCATGCGTTTCATCAAGATCCTCCAGAAGTGTCTGTCTTGTCTGGTCCGAACACCTGACGGGCCAGCAATATGCGTGAGATGGCCGTGACAAAGCACAGCGCTCCGAAAATCCATGCGCCCACGGGAAAGGCCGCGGGCCAAAGGCATAGAAGGGCGAAAAAGGCGATGGTCTCAAAGCCCTCCAGCAGCCCTCCGGTGAAATAGAGCGATTTTGCCCCGCGGGCAGAGGTCTGCATCCGGTGTTTTTCCGCCAGAATGGCGTAACCCAGAAAGCTGGCCCCATTGACGTAGAAGCTGGTCAAAAGGAAGGCTCCTGCCGCGCCGTTCAGGGCGGGGTCCAGAAGGACAAAGCCCAAAGGCACCGCACCGTAGAACAGGAAATCGCAGGTGATATCCAGATAGCCGCCAAAGTCGGTTTTCCGGCTGGCGCGGGCAACGGCTCCGTCCAGCCCGTCGGCCAGACGGCTGGCCAGTAACAGCACCAGCGCCGCGCCGGTCATCCCCAGCGCGATCAGTAGCGCCGAGGCCAGTCCCAGTGCCAAACCCACCAGCGTCACCCCATTTGCACTGACACCGCGCCCTGCAAGGGCGTGGCCCATGCGGTTCAAGGCTGGGTCGATCAGAGGGCGTATGGCGGCGTCAAACATGGGGCATAAAATGTCCGTAAGATCAGGGCTTTGTCACCCGCCAATTTGCATTGCTACAGCATCTCTACAAGAACGTGATTGCCTTGTGAAAAGTCGAAAGTGTTAATAACAGTTCTGAAAATGGTACTTTTCGGGAACTTTCCGTGAGGAAAGACGTAGGTCAGGTGATCCACTTTGTCCGCCGATCGGGTAGGATAGAGGCAATTCGATGCTTCGGCGTTGCGTTTAAGTAATGCAGCCGAGGCCAATAAACGACAGGAAGATCTTCCAGATATGATCCGACTTCAGACTTTGATGACCGCCCTGATGCTGGCGCTTGCCCTGCTTTTCGGAACGGTTTCAGGCCATGGGGCGCTGGCGCAGGGTGCTACGACAACGGCCACCGAGACCCCCGCCGAGCAGACCCAGACCGATAAACTGATCGACGTTCTTCAAGACGACGCGACCCGCGCCAAGCTGATTGACGCGCTTCGTAGTTTGGACAGTGCCGCCCCGGCAGATCCCTCGACAACCGGCAGTGGCGACACTGCCGTTGAAGCAGCCGCAACCGAAGCGGCCAGCGCAGTAAGTGACGATGCCTCGGTCGGGCGGCAGATCGCGACCTTTACCAAGGTATTCGCCGAAGACATCATTCAGGAGGTCCAGCAAACGTGGAAGCAGACCGTCCGTTCGCTAAGCAACCTTAGCGCGTTGGGCGGCACCGATAGCGTTGTGCTGACTGATGCCTTCCGTGATCTGGGTCTGCTGATCGTCGCAACGGTTGGTGTCTTCCTTGTGCTGCGGGGCGTGGCGCAAGCGTTCTACGCCCGTCTTGGCGCAAAAGCCGCCGAGAGCCGGTTCCTTCGGACGGTCGGCCTGTTCATGTTCTCGGGCGTGGTGGATGTTCTGAACGTGCTGGTGGCTTGGCTGGTGGGCTATATTCTGGCCCTGACGGTCTTTGGCAGCTTTGGCGAAATCGGCATCCGCCAGACCCTTTACCTGAACGCGTTTGTTCTGGTCGAGCTGATCAAGGTCGTCGTGCGCATGATCTTTTCGCCCGCATCCAGTGCGCTACGTATCCTGCCGCTTAGCGACACAGGGGCCAAGTTCACTGCGCGTCGGCTTAGCCTGCTGATCGGCTTGATCGGTTATGGCCAGCTGTTGGTAATCCCTGTGATCAATGGCGATGTGTCCTTTGCGGCGGGCCGCGCCGCGACGCTGGTGCTGGCGCTGCTGGTGCTGCTGATCACTATCTTCACCGTTCTGCGCAAGCGGGGAGACGTGGCAAGCTGGCTGCTGGGGCAGGACGAGGAACTGGCCCCCCGTGGCGCCGCCCGTGTTCTGGCGCGCAATTGGCATTGGCCGGTGCTGCTGTATCTGGCGGGCGTCTTCGTGATCGTTATGACCCGCTCCAGCAACGTGGTTTTCACGACCTTTGTAAATTCGGCGCAGGTGGCGCTGGTGGTGCTGGTCGGGATCATCGCATCGGGTGCGATGACGCGGATCGTGCGCAAGGGCATTTTGCTGCCTGATACGATCAAAGAAAAGTTGCCCGCGCTTGAAGGCCGTCTGAACACCTTTGTGCCCAAACTGCTGATGGCGGTGCGGGCGCTGATCATCCTGTTTGTGATCCTGTTCGCTCTGAATGCGCTGGGGGTTCTGAGCCTTGGTGCGTTGCTGGCCAGCGAGTTCGGCGCGAAAGTGTCGGGAACTGTTGTCAGTGTCCTGTTCATCCTGATCGTCTCGACGGGGATCTGGTTGGCGCTGAGCAGCTGGGTGGATTACCGCCTGAACCCCGAATGGGGCAGCGTTCCGACCAGCCGCGAAACCACCTTGCTGACCCTGCTGCGCAACGCGGCAACCATCGCGCTGGTCATCATCACCCTGATGTTCGTTCTGGCAGAGATCGGTCTGGACATCGCGCCTCTGCTGGCCTCGGCCGGTGTGCTGGGTCTGGCGATCGGCTTTGGTTCGCAGAAGATGGTGCAGGATATCATCACCGGTATCTTCATCCAGTTCGAGGGCGTCATTAACGTCGGTGACGTGATCACCCTGAATGGCACCACCGGTGTGGTGGAAAAGCTGACCATCCGCTCGGTCAGTCTGCGCGATTATCAAGGGGCCTATCACATGATCCCCTTCAGCAGCGTGGACATGGTGTCGAACTTCATGAAGGACTATGGCTATTTCGTCTGCGACATGGGCGTCGCCTACCGTGAAAGCGTGTCCGACGTGAAAGAGGCCATGTTCGCCGCCTTTGAAGAGCTGGTCGCCGATCCAGAACATCGCGGCAAGATCATGGGCGATATGGAATGGTCGGGTCTGAACACCTTTGGCGATAGCGCGATCATCCTGCGCAGCAAGATCAAGTGCTATCCGGGCGAGCAGTGGAGCATTGGCCGCGCTTATAACGAGATCGTCAAACGCATCTTTGATGAGCGTGGCATCGAGATCCCCTATCCGTATCAGACCCTGACCTTTGCCGAGAGCAAAGCAGGCGAAAGCCAGCCGGTTCGGGTAAAAATGGAAGAGAAGCTGATCGAAGGGACGGCCCGTGAAACAACCCGCGAAGATCCGCCGGCCAAGTCGGATCGTCCGAAAAAGCCGGACATTCCGGCGCAATCCGACACGAATCCGGGCGATGGACCGGACGGAGACATGCGCTAAGGCTTGTCTCTAAGACTAACGGACAATGGCCCGCAGGGATTCAATCCTTGCGGGCTTTTTGCTGCTGCGAAAGAATATGCGCGTTGGCGTATGGCTTGGGGAAGCGGTCTGCCAGCCCTCGGGGAGGAGCGACGGTTATGGATTTTCGTGAACATACGGATCGGGTTTTATCTGTGGCCGAGTCTGGCTCGGCGGCGGCACGGTCGCGGCTGGCGGCGTCTTGGCGGCGATCCTTGGTGCGTCACGGCATTGATCCGGCCACGGGCCGCGCGCCCCAGCGTCTGAGCCAGCGCGAATTGCGCCCCCTGCTGGAAGCCAGCGAATCTTTCATGCGCAGCGCCGAAAGCCGCATCGACAATCTGTTCGATCTGGTCGGCCAGTCGGGCTGTGCTGTTCTGTTGACGGACGCGCAAGGGATCGTGCTGCAACACCGCTGCGGTGATGGCGATGCGGACACCTTCCAGAACTGGGGCCTGTGGGCAGGCAACAACTGGTCGGAAGAGGCCGAAGGCACCAATGGCATTGGCACCTGTCTGGCCGAACGTCGCCGCGTCACGATCCACCGCGACGACCACTTCATCGCCCGCAATATCGGTCTTAGCTGCATGGACGCGCCGATCTTTGGTCCGCAGGCGCAACTGCTGGGGGCGCTGGATGTGTCCTCGGCGCGGTCGGACCAGACCGAAGGATTCAACCAGTTGATCGCGGCGATGGTCGAACAGACCGCTCGCCAGATCGAGGCTGACTGCTTCCGCGCGACCTTCCCAAAAGCCCGCATCGTTATGGCGGGCGAAGGCGACACCCGCGCCAATTCCTTGCTGGCCGTCGATCAGGATGATCTGGTGATCGGCGCAACCCGTCAGGCCCGTTTGACGTTGGACCTGCCCAGTGAAGGTATTCTGCGTCCTCTGCCTGCCGTGGACGTGCTGGGACGCGATGATGATTCCCAAAAAGGATTCGAAGGGGCCGAGCGCGCAGCGGTCATGCGGGCGCTTTCCCGTGCCGACGGCAACGTGACTCAGGCGGCAAAGGCGTTGGGAATCGGTCGGGCGACCATGTATCGCCGCATGAAGCGTCTGGGAATTTCCGAAAAGTCTCACTGACTGTCTCAGCCCTGAGACAGTCCCCCGAAAGCTGCGACTTTGGTGGGGATGCGCTGGATCAAAAGGGTGGGCATCGTCCCCTCAATCCCGGTCGGAGGATACCGGGTCACATGAGGAGGACTATCCATGAACGAGATGGCTCAAGCCGGTACCGCTGCACGCGTTTCGCCCTTTAAAGAGCGTTATGACAACTTCATCGGCGGTCAGTTTGTTGCACCCCGCAACGGTCGCTACTTTGATAACGGCAGCCCCATCACCGGTGGCAAGATCTGTGAAATCGCCCGCTCGGACGAGGGCGACATCGAAGCGGCTCTGGACGCCGCACACGCCGCAAAAGGCGCTTGGGGTGATACCGCCCCCGCCGCACGCGCAGCTGTTCTGCTGAAAATCGCAGACATCATGGAAGAAAACATGGAGCTGCTGGCAACCTGCGAAACCTGGGACAACGGTAAGCCGATCCGTGAGACCATGGCCGCTGACCTGCCGCTGGCGATCGACCACTTCCGCTACTTTGCTGGCGTTCTGCGCGCGCAAGAAGGCGCTCTGTCGGAAATCGACTCGGACACCGTTGCCTACCACTTCCACGAGCCTCTGGGCGTTGTTGGCCAGATCATTCCCTGGAACTTCCCGCTGCTGATGGCATGCTGGAAACTGGCACCTGCACTGGCCGGTGGTAACTGCGTGGTTCTGAAACCCGCAGAGCAGACCCCCGCAGCGATCATGGTTCTGTGCGAACTGATCGCAGACGTTGTGCCCGCAGGCGTTCTGAACGTCGTAAACGGCTTTGGTCTGGAAGCAGGCAAGCCGCTGGCACAGTCCAAGCGCATCGCCAAGATCGCCTTCACCGGTGAAACCAGCACCGGTCGTCTGATCATGCAGTACGCATCGGAAAACCTGATCCCCGTCACGCTGGAACTGGGCGGCAAGTCGCCGAACATCTTCTTCGAAGACGTGGCACGCGCTGACGATGATTTCTTCGACAAAGCGATCGAAGGTTTCGTGATGTTCGCGCTGAACCAGGGCGAAGTCTGCACCTGCCCCAGCCGCGCACTGATCCACGAATCGATCTACGACCGCTTCATGGAGCGTGCTCTGGCCCGCGTTGACGCCATCGTTCAGGGTGACCCGCTGAACCCCGCCACCATGATCGGTGCGCAGGCGTCGAACGAGCAGATGGAGAAGATCCTTGGCTACTTCGACATCGGCCGTCAGGAAGGTGCAGAAGTTCTGATCGGTGGTGAGCGCAACGTTCTGGGCGGCGATCTGGCAGACGGCTACTACGTGAAGCCGACCGTCATGAAGGGCCACAACAAGATGCGCATCTTCCAGGAAGAGATCTTTGGCCCGGTTGTGTCTGTGACCACCTTCAAAGATGCCGACGAGGCGCTGTCGATCGCAAACGACACCATGTTCGGTCTGGGTGCCGGCGTATGGTCGCGTGATGCGAACACCTGCTAC
>JAYZYX010000085.1:0-3591 GCA_036139795.1 Pseudomonadota bacterium
TCTCGCCCATCAGGACGACGGGCCATTCCACCAGACCCGCGACTTCGGCCAGCAGTCCGTTGTCTTCGACCACTTCCAGACCTTGGGCAAAGGCCATGTTGGTGGCGTCGTGCCATATGGTGTCCGCACGCTCGGCGGGGTCCAGAACCACTTTGGCCTTTTTCAGCTTGGCCACATAGTCATCAAAGTTGTTCACCTCAAAGGCATCGCCGCCCATGAAACGGTGACCACGGGTGCTGCGGCCCGATTTAATGCCGTCGATATCCAGATCAACAACTTCGCTGCCGTCTTCGCGGGTCATCAAGCAGATGATGGAATGCAACGGACGCACCCAGCGCAAAGAGCCTGCGCCCCAGCGCATGGACTTGGGCCAAGGGAAGTTGCGGATGGTGGCTTCCAGAACCTCAGCAATGATGGCCGAGGCCTCGCGGCCGGGGGTTTGGATCATGGCGAAATAGACCTGACCCTTTTTCTCGTCGCGCACTTCCAGCTGGTCTTTGGTCAGACCAACACCGCGCAGGAACCCTTCGATGGCCTTTTCGGGCGCATCCACACGGGGGCCTTTACGCTCTTCCTTCAGGTCGGGCGAGCGTTCCAGCACATCCTCGACCGCCAATACCAGACGGCGCGGGGTGGCATAGGCGCGGGCGTGGGCATAGGTGAGGCCAGCCTCGACCATGCCGTCGGTCACTTTCTTTTTCAGATCCTCGGCGGCACGGGCTTGCATGCGTGCGGGGATCTCTTCGGAGAAAAGTTCAATCAGCAGATCAGGCATTTACTTCACGCTCTTCGGGGGTTCGGGGCAATCTTCGGGAACGGGATCGCCGTCATAAACAACTTCGCCGCAATGGTTCAGCTGGTGCCAGACAAAGCCGCGTCCGTCGGGCAGCACGGCCACAACGCGGTCAACACCATAGATAAAGTCGCGCTGACCGACAAAGGCCAGCGCCTCGCCGGTTTCCAGCGCCGCGCCGATGTCACCGGCGTCGAAACAGTCAAACCAGCCGGGACCGACCAGCGGCTCGGCATTGGGATATTCCACATAGGTTTCGGTCAACATCGCCTGGCTTAGCGGGGTCGAGAAGCACGCGCGGTAGCGCAGCGGGCTGCTGTCCGAGTTGATCGCCTCAAAGCTGTCGTAGACGATGCCTTCCGGCTGGCCGCCGTTGATGCTGGTCATCATCACATCGTCAGAGCCGGTTGCCGGCACCGCGTCGTAATAGGCGTAGACCTGTAGATAATAAAGGGCAGCACCTGCTGCCAAAGCTGTCAGGACCATGCCAGTGCCTATGATCTTTCCCGCGCTCATGCGGCATCTTCGGGGGTGTAGCCGCCCGCCTCGGTCTGAACGAAAGCATCGGCGCACATCTTGGCCAGTGCGCGGACGCGGCCGATATAGGCCTGACGCTCGGTGACCGAGATCACGCCGCGTGCATCAAGAAGGTTAAAGATGTGGCTGGCCTTGATAGTCTGGTCATAGGCGGGGTGCGCCATGATGATGCGCTTACCGGTCTTGGGGTCCACGTGGGGCTCTGCCAGAATGCGGGCGCATTCGGCCTCGGCCTCTTCGAAGTGGCGCAGCAGCACGTCGGTGTCAGCCACGTCAAAGTTCCAGCGCGAATATTCCTGTTCGGTCTGCTGGAACACGTCACCATATTTCAGCGGAATCGGGCTATCGGGATCGCTGTAGGGCATGTCCATCACGTGATCGATGCCCAGAACATACATGGCCAGTCGCTCTAGACCGTAGGTCAGCTCACCCGAGACAGGGTGACAGTCGTGGCCGCCCACCTGCTGGAAATAGGTGAACTGGGACACTTCCATCCCGTCACACCAGACTTCCCAACCAAGGCCCCATGCGCCAAGGGTCGGGCTTTCCCAGTCATCCTCGACAAAACGGATATCGTGCAGGTCCATGTCGATCCCGATTGCCGCCAGCGAGCCAAGATACAGCTCTTGCAGGTTCGCGGGGCTGGGTTTGATCAGCACCTGATACTGGTAATAATGCTGCAAACGGTTCGGGTTTTCACCGTAGCGGCCATCGGTGGGACGGCGCGAGGGCTGGACATATGCCGCGGCCCAAGGCTTTGACCCCAGCGAACGCAGGGTGGTTGCAGGGTGGAATGTACCTGCGCCAACCTCCATGTCGTAGGGCTGAAGCACCGCACAGCCCTGCTGACCCCAGTAATTCTGGAGACGAAGGATGATTTCCTGGAAGCTGCGGGGTTTTTCAGTCGTACCGGACATGCTCTTTCCTCATGGGCTCGTGCGCCACACTCTGTATTCATGTCGCGCCCTGCGGTCAATTGTAGGGTCGGTAATATTGACCTATAGGGCGAAGCAGTTTTGATTGTTATGAAAGCGTCCCCTACCGACGCTGCAAAAATGTTTAATTGAGGATTACGGATGACTCGCTTCGCCGCGCTATTGGGCAGCATTTCTTTGATGGCTGTAAGCCACGCCTCCGCACAAGAGGCCGCATGGCTGCAGATCGAGGCTCAGCCCACGTTGAACGAGGCCCAGTTTCGCGCTCAGGCTTATGCCAGCTCGATGCCCGAAGTGAACGGTTTCGCCCTGAGCAGCGGCTGGTACGCCATCGCACTTGGCCCCTACAGTGAAGAACGCGCACAGGAATTGCGCCGTGAATATCTGCGTACGGGCCGCATTCCGCGCGACAGCTACGTCTCGGACGGCGCAGGCTATGGCCAGCAGTTCTGGCCCGTGGGCGCGATCAATACCCGCAATCAGGCTCCCATCGAGCCGGAAAGCCCCCAGATCGACACCACCTTGCCGGAAGTGGCCGCCAATACCCCTGCCCCCGTGCAAGTTTCCCCTGCCGAGCCCGATCCCGAACCGATTTTCGTCGAAGAGACCCCCTATGAGGCCCGCGCCAGCGAAAGCCTGCTAACACGTCAGGAACGGGACCTGCTGCAAATCGCTTTGCAATGGTCCGGTCACTATAATGGCCGCATTGATGGTGCCTTCGGTCAAGGAACCCGTAACTCGATGGCCTCATGGCAAGCCGCCAACGGCTATGAGGTCTCGGGCATCCTGACCACGCGCCAGCGCGCCGATCTGATGGGCCAGTACAACGCGGTCTTTGACGGACTGGGATTCGAACTGGTCTCGGACATGGAAGCGGGCATCCAGATGGAACTGCCCCTTGGCGTTGTTGCCCTGAAGGATCACCGGACGCCCTTTGCCCATTATGACGCGACCACCGATATGCCCGTGCAAGTCCTGCTGATCAGCCAACCGGGCGACAGCGCCACTCTTGGCGGCCTCTATGAGATCATGCAAACGCTGGAATTGGTCCCCACAGAAGGTCCGCGCAGCCTGTCGCGCAACAGCTTTACCCTTGAAGGCGCGAACGCGCAGATCACCAGCTATACGCAGGCCTCGATCGAGAACGGCGCGATCAAGGGCTTTACACTGGTCTGGCCCGCAGGCGACGAAGCCCGCCGCAGCCGCGTTCTGGACCGGATGAAGGCCAGCTTTACCGCGCTGGACGGCTACCTCAGCACCGTCCTTGACCTGGATGCTACGCAAGACATCGATCTGGTCTCGGGCCTTGCCGTGCGCAAACCAGCC
>JAYZYX010000086.1:0-5729 GCA_036139795.1 Pseudomonadota bacterium
CGATACTGGGTACATCGCCGAGACCGAATAAGCGCTGGCGGTCATGCGCTGACAACCTTTGCAGTGGCACGCCGCCGTCAGCACCGCAGGCGCTGACACTGTAACATGTGTTGCACCGCAACGGCACGAAGCTGTCGCTGGTAGAAATTGGCCACTCATTACGCAACCTCCGCCCATATCCCAGTTACTAGAATGGCAATTTTCGCACAAAAAACAAGGGCGACCGCATGGCCGCCCTTGCAATTTTAGTCTTGCATCTAGCGCGGTTTACGCGATTTCGACCAGCTCTAGCGCGAAGGTCAGGTCCTGACCTGCCAGCGGGTGGTTGGCATCCAGAACGACCTGCTCTTCGGTGATCTCTTTGACAACCACAGGCACAACCTGACCCGAGGGGGTCTGCATCTGAAGTTGCAGGCCAACTTCCAGCGGAATGTCAGCGGGGATATCAGCGCGGGGCACGGGCTGGCAGGCTTCTTCCTGACGCTCGCCGTAGGCTTCGGCTGCGGGGATGGTGATCTCTTTCTTCTCGCCCACGGTCATGCCGGTGACGCCTGCGTCAAAGCCCGCGATGACCTGACCGCTGCCCAGAGTGAATTCCAGCGGCTCGCGGCCAGCGGAGCTGTCGAACTGGCTGCCGTCAGTCAGGGTACCGGTGTAGTGGATGCGCACCTTGTCGCCCGATTTTGCTTCGGTCATGGTATCTCTCTTTTATCTTGGGATGGATTGGACCGGAGGCCACGTATCTGCGCGGGTGCTCCTTTGAAGATCGCGCAAGGGTAAGCAAGCAGGGACGTGATTGCAAACCGGTTTTCTATACCACCGTCCTGTGTCAGTCTGCCCCCGAGGAGACCCCACATGCCAATCACCCACTGCATCTTTGACGCCTATGGCACCCTGTTCGACGTAGCCGGTGCCGCCCGCGCCGCAGCCGCCACACCAGAAGGGGCCGCCTTGTCCCCGCACTGGGCGCAGCTGGCCGCCCATTGGCGCGCCAAACAGCTGGAATACACGTGGCTGCGCGCCATCACCGGCGATCACGCGGATTTCCAGCAGGTGACCCAAGACGGGCTGGACTGGTCGCTAGAGGCGATGGGCTTGGACGGTGATCCGGCCCTGCGGGCGCAGCTACTGGACCTTTACCGCACCCTGCCCGCCTACCCCGAGGTACCCGCCATGTTGCAGGCCCTGAATGGGGCGGGCTACACCTGCGCGATCCTGTCGAACGGCACGCCGCAGATGCTATCGGACGCGGTCACGTCGGCAGGCATCGGTGACCAACTGGACGCGCTTTTGTCGATCGAGGATGTGGGCGTCTACAAGCCCGCCCGCGCCGTCTACGACTTGGTGCGCACCCGCTATGGCACCCAGCCCGAAGAGGTGCTTTTCGTCAGCTCGAACGGGTGGGATGCTGCGGGGGCCAGCGGCTATGGCTTTAACGTGCTGTGGGTGAACCGCGCAGGTCAGCCTGTAGACCGGATGCCCCATAAACCGACCCGCATCGAGCGGGACCTGACCAACCTACCCCATTTCATCAAGGATTTCTGATGCCCTATTTTACGACCTCTGACGGCCTGTCCCTGCATTACACGGACGAAGGCACCGGCACGCCGGTTCTCTGCCTCGCAGGGCTTACGCGGAACGGAGATGACTTTCAGTTCGTGCGCCCCCATCTGTCGGCTTACCGGATGATCACGCTGGACAGTCGCGGGCGCGGCAAGTCGGACTTTGACAAGGACTACATGAATTACTCGCTCCCGCGAGAGGCGCAGGATGCGCTGGAACTGCTGGCCCACTTGCAGCTTGAGAAGGTCGTGATCCTTGGCACATCCCGCGGGGGGCTGATCGCTATGGGGCTGGGGCCGACCCATGCCCATGTGATGCAAGGGGTGATCCTGAACGACATCGGCCCGCGCATCGACGAACGGGGATTGGCGCGAATCTTCACCTATGTGGGCCGCGCACCGGACCTGCAAACCCTGAAAGAAGCCGCCGCCGCCCTTGCCAACGCCGAGCGTACGCGCTTTTTCAAGGTCTCTGAACAGCGCTGGCTGGACCAAGCCGCTGCCATTTACGATGAGACACCCGACGGAATTGCATTACGATACGATGCACGACTGTTGGATGCCCTTCGTGATCAAAGCGTAGACGGTGAAATCCCTGAAATGTGGGAGTTTTTCGATTCCCTTAATGATATTCCCATGGCAGTAATTCGAGGTGAGCACTCGGACCTGCTGTCAGACGCCACCGTTCAAGAGATGGCGCAGCATCATCCGGGGCTGATCACATGCACTGTGCCGGATCGCGGGCACGTGCCCTTCCTGGACGAACCCGAGGCGTTGGATGCGATACACGCCGTGATGAAGCAGGCAGAGACATCATGACAGACCTTGCGGCGATCCTAGAAGCGAATGCGCGTCTTGAGGGCCACGTCCGACGGACGCCCTTGCTGGAATCGCCCTTCCTGAACGACATCGCCGGACGCCGTGTTCTGGTAAAGCCCGAATGTTTGCAGCATACGGGCTCGTTCAAATTCCGTGGCGCTTGGTCGGCCATCTCAGCCCTGCCAGAAGAGCAGCGGGCCAAAGGGGTTCTGGCCTACTCCAGCGGCAACCATGCGCAGGGGATCGCCTCTGCGGCACGCGCCCACGGTATTCCTGCGGTCATCATCATGCCCGACAACGCCCCGACCCTAAAGCTTGAGAACACCCGTGCTTTGGGGGCCGAGGTTGTCACCTATGACCGCGCAGGCGGCGAAAGCCGCGAGGCCATCGGAACCAAGATCGCGAATGAACGCGGCCTGACCCTGATCCGCCCCTATGACGAACCGGTGGTGATCGCAGGCCAAGGCACCACCGGCCTTGAGATCGCGGCTCAAGCCACCGAGATGGGCATCATCACCGCCGAGGTGCTGGTCTGCTGCGGTGGCGGCGGTCTGACCTCAGGCATCGCGCTGGCTTTAGAGGGCAAGGCCCCCGACATGACCGTGCGCCCCGTCGAACCGCAGGGCTTTGATGACGTGGCCCGTTCGTTGCGCGCTGGCACCATCCAGAGCAACGCATCCCAAGTGGGTCTTTGCGACGCCATCCTAACCCCGCAACCGGGCGCGCTGACTTTCCCCATCATGCACCGCCTCTGCGGCGCGGGCATCGCCGTTTCGGACATCGAGGCGCTGGATGCGATGGCGCAAGCCTTCCTGCGCCTGAAGATCGTGGCCGAACCGGGTGGCGCTGTGGCGCTGGCGGCGGCTTTGTACCACGGTGACGAACTGGACGCCGATACGGTGATCGCCGTTGTCTCTGGCGGAAACGTCGATCCTGTTGTATTCGGGCGGGCCTTGGCCCGATTGGGCTGAATTCGGCCTCCCCCAAAAGTCTGTTCGGCCAACAGTTGCCCTAGCGTCAAGACAGGGCTACGCTGGCCTTACACTCGTTTAACCAGAAAAATGCCACACGTATTTTTACCAGACCTTCGCCTGCACTATGCAGAACAGGGACCAAAAGACGGTCCCGTTCTGGTGCTGGCTCACGCTCTTGGCGCGGATCTTAGCATCTGGGACGCCGTCTGCGCCCGTCTGCCAGAAAACCTGCGGGTGATCCGCTATGACCACCGCGGGCATGGGGCCTCGGACGTGCCGAAGGCGCCCTATGCGATGGGCGCGATGATCCGCGATGCCGAAGGTCTGCTGGATCACCTGAAAGTCAAAGATGTGGCCTTCTGCGGCCTGTCAGTTGGCGGTCTGGTGGCGCAAGGGCTGGCAGTCAAACGTCTGGACCTGATCCGCACCCTGATCCTGTCGAACACCGCCGCCCGCATCGGCCACGAGAGCCTTTGGGAAAAGCGGATCGCAGCCGCCGAAAGCAACCCCAAGACCGCGCTGGTGCAGGAAACCCTTGAGCGCTGGTTTCCCCGTCAGGACTTGTCACAGCCCCGCATTCAAGCCGTAAAAGCCGTGCTGGAGCGCACTTCGCTGGATGGATGGATCGGGACAATGCATGCGATCAAGGGCACCGACTTTTACACGCCGACCAGCGGCCTGCGTCTGTCCACGCTTGGGATCGCCAGCAGCGACGATGCCTCGACTCCGCCGGATCTGGTGCGCGAGACCGCCGCGCTGGTGCCCGGCTCCCAGTTCCACCTGATCCGCCGCGCCGGACACCTGTCCTGCGTCGATCAGCCCGAAGAATTTGCAACCACCATTGCCGATTTCCTCAGATCCACGGGGCACATGTCATGACCAACTTTCTTCTGATCCACGGTTCTTGCCACGGCGCGTGGTGCTGGCGGCATGTCATTCCGGCTTTGAAACTGCGCGGCCATAAGGTCAACGCGATCGATCTGCCAAGCCACGGCGCCGACGGCACCCCGATCTGCGAGGTCACGCTGGATCTTTATGCCAAAGCGATTCTGGACGCCATCAAGGTGCCCACAGTCGTTGTGGGTCACTCCATGGCGGGCTTTCCGATTTCCCGCGCAGCGGCGCTGGACAACAGGATGATCAAGCGGCTGGTCTTTCTTTGCGCCTACATGCCCCGCGAAGGCATGACGCTGGCCGACATGCGCCGCGAGGCCCCGTATCAGCCCCTGATGCAAGCGGTGGTCAAATCCGCAGATGGGCTGTCCTTCACCGTCGACCCGCTGCAAACGCGCGAAGTCTTCTATAACGACTGTACTGCCGCCGACGTAGCCTACGCCAACACTCGGCTCTGCCCGCAGGCGATTTTACCGCAAGAAACCGCTATCGAATTGGGGGCAAAGTATGAATCTGTCCCGAAAAGTTATGTCATCTGCTCAGAAGACCGCACGATACCACCAGAATATCAGCGACAGATGGCTGCAAACTTGCCGAAAGAGGACGTATATGAGATGAGTACTTCTCATTCGCCCTTCTTCTCGGACCCGACCGGACTGGCAAATCTGCTGCACCGGATCGCCGACTGACCCGAAGGCACCAAATTCTGACCGAGCCGACCCGAATGACAACGACCGATGACCTTCACGTCCCTCCGCCCCCCAGCGAGATGGAGCAAAGCGCCCAAGCCGCTGCCGCCTATCTGAAAACCCTCGCCCATGAAGGGCGTTTGATGATTCTATGTCATCTGGGTGGCGGCGAGAAAGCTGTGGGCGAACTTGAGCAGCTGCTAGGTATTCGTCAGGCCGCTGTCAGTCAGATGCTGGCCCGCTTGCGCGAAGAGGGGCTGGTCTCGACCCGCCGTGAAGGCAAGACCATCTACTATTCGCTGGCGGATGATCGCACCACACAGGTGATCGGCCTGCTGTACAATCTATTCTGCGCCGAAACCTGCTAAGGCCGCCAGATTCGGCGGGATTACCCGCCGATCCCCACATATCGCCCAATTCTTAAGCGCACCTGCGGGGTTTTGCGCGGTTCTCAGGCAGAGCACTTGGCATCGCGCCCATCTCGAATACTCTACCCTAAAACGAACAGAGTACCGAATGCGCGATCCTTTTCTTATCCGCCTGCACGATCTTCTTGAACAGATTTACCCTGGGCAGGACATCCCCGTCCTTGGCCAGAAAATTATTGATGCCTTCTGGCCCGAGGGCAAAGCCCGCCGCAAAAAGGCCCGCGCCCCCAGCAACAATTTCTGGTCCGAGAAAGACACGCTGGTCATTACCTACGGCAACTCGATTCAGGATGGCGTGCATAAACCGCTAGACCTGCTGCGCGACTTCCTGACCCGCCAATTAAAGGGCGTGACCAACGGCGT
>JAYZYX010000087.1:0-3084 GCA_036139795.1 Pseudomonadota bacterium
TTATTTATCCCCAAAAAACAACACCCCCCCCCCCCCGGGGGCCGGCGCCGGTCCGATCCGCAAGGATCGGAAACTGCTTTAAAACCAAAGGCAATCAGGCTGCGAAGGCCGCGCCTTCACCATAGGCTTTGTAAAAGCTGCCATTCTTCTCGGCCATCTGGCGCAGCAGGGCAGGGCAGGCAAAGCGGTCACCGAACTTCTCGGTCAGCTGATCGCACACTTCCGCGGCAAAGGGCGCGCCGATGATGTCCAGCCAGCTGAAGGGTCCGCCTGACCAAGGCGCAAAGCCCCAGCCAAGGATGGCGCCCACATCGCCTTCGCGGATGTCTTCCAGCACGCCTTCTTCAAAGGCGCGAACAGCTTCCAGAACCTGCGCCATCAACAGACGGTGCTGGACCTCGTGCAAATCGGGCTGTGCGTCGGCCAGCGGGTATTTCTGACCCAGACCTTCCCACAGACCGGTGCGCTTGCCCTTTTCGTCATAGGCATAGAAGCCAGCAGCGGATTTGCGGCCCAGACGCCCCTCGTCCGCCAGCCAGAACAGCACCTCATCCACATCGTCATTGGTGTAGTCCGCACCCATGGCCGCCTTGGTGGCCTTGGCAATCTTGACCCCCAGATCGATCGAGGTCTCGTCCGTCAGTTGTAGCGGGCCCAGAGGCATACCGACCAGTTTGGCAGCATTCTCGATCAGGGCAGGGCTGACGCCTTCATGCACCATACGGATGCCTTCGTTGATGTAGGGGATGATGCAGCGGTTTGCGTAGAAGAAGCGTGCGTCATTCACCACAATCGGCGTCTTGCGGATCTGGCGCACATAATCCAGCGCCTTGGCCACAGCCACATCGCCGGTCTTCTGACCTTTGATGATCTCTACCAGCATCATCTTCTCGACAGGGCTGAAGAAGTGGATGCCGATGTATTTCTCGGGCCGCTTCGACGCTTTCGCCAGTTCTGAAATCGGCAGGGTCGAGGTGTTGGTGGCAAAGATGCAGTCCTCACCGATCACCGCCTCGACCTGAGCGGTCACTTCGGCCTTGATGGCGGGGTCTTCAAAGACCGCCTCGATGATCAGGTCACAGCCTGCCAGCGCCTGATAGTCGGTGGTGGCGGTAATGCGGGAGAGCACCTGTTCTTTCTTCTCGGGGGTGGCTTTGCGCTTGGCGATGCCTTTGTCCATGTAGCTGGCGGTGTAGTCGCGCCCCCGATCGGCAGCGGCCTGATCACGGTCCAGAAGAACCACCTCGATCCCCGCCTGAGCCGAGACCAAAGCGATCCCCGCACCCATCATGCCCGCGCCCAGAACGCCAACCTTCTTGACGGTCTGATCGGCAACGTCAGGACGGTTTGCACCCTTTTCCAGCTTTTCCTTGTTGATGAACAGGGATCGGATCATCGCGCCGGAACTGGGGTTCATCAGAACATGGGTGAACCAGCGGGCCTCGATTTTCAGGGCGGTGTCAAAGGGCACCATCGCGCCTTCATAGACCGCCGAGAGCAGCGCCTTAGCCGCCGGATAGACGCCCTTGGTGTTGCCGTTGACCATCGCCGAGGCCCCCACGAAGGTCATAAAACCCGCAGGGTGATAGGGCGCGCCGCCGGGCATCTTGTAGCCCTTGTCGTCCCAAGGCTTCACGATGTCCTTGTCGGTGGCCGACAGCACCCAAGCACGGGCGTCTGCCATCGGGTCTGCGCTGACCTCATCGATCACACCCAGCATCTTGGCCTTCTTGGGCGCGTTCAGCTTGCCTTCCAGCAGCAGGGGCGCCGCCGCCATTGCGCCCATCTTGCGCACAAGACGGGTGGTGCCGCCTGCACCGGGGAAGATGCCGACCATGATCTCGGGCAGGCCGATCTTGGCCTTGTCGTTGTCGGCGGCAAAGATGCGGTGGCACGACAGGGGCAGCTCTAGACCAATCCCCAGCGCGGTGCCGGGTAGAACAGCGGCCACAGGCTTGCCGCCCTTGTTGGTCTTGGGGTCCATGCCCGCGCGTTCGATTTTGCGCAGCAGAGCATGCATGTTCATGATGCCGTCAAACAGGCCCTGAGCGGGATTGTCGCCCGCGCTGTCCTTCATCTTGGCGATGATGTTCAGGTCCATGCCACCGGCAAATGTGTCCTTGCCGCTGGTGATGATGATGCCTTTCACAGCTTCATCCGCCAGCGCGTCATCGACCAGATCGTTCAGCGCTGCCAGACCTTCCAGCGACAGCACGTTCATCGATTTTGCTTTGACGTCCCAAGTGATCGTTGCGATCCCTTCGGCGTCTTTAACCATAGTGAAATCGGTCATTTCGAATTCCTCCTCGCAGGTCTTGCGCCCGCTTAAACCCGTTCGATGATGGTGGCTGCGCCCATGCCGCTGGCAACGCAGAGGGTGGCAAGGCCGGTGCTTTTGCCGGTCCGCTCCAGCTCGTCCAGCAGGGTGCCGATGATGATCGCGCCCGAGGCCCCCAGCGGGTGGCCCATCGCAATCGCGCCGCCGTTCACGTTCAGTTTGTCATGATCCACGTTGAAGCGCTGCATAAAGCGCAGCACCACGGCACTGAACGCCTCGTTCACTTCAAAGAGGTCAATGTCGCTGATCGACATGCCGATCTCGCTCAGGATCTTTTCGGTGACGGGCACGGGGCCGGTCAGCATGATGGTAGGATCGGTGCCGATCTTAGCCGTCGCGCGGATGACCGCGCGGGGCTTCAGGCCGTGACGCTCGCCGAATTCTTTCGAGCCAACCAGAACGCCTGCCGCACCATCCACGATGCCGCTGCTGTTGCCCGCGTGGTGGATGTGGTTGATCCGCTCAAGATGGGGGTACTTCATCAGGGCGATCTTGTCGAAGCCGGGCATCACCTCGCCCTGATCCTTGAAGCTGGCCTTGAGCGCGCCAAGAGCCTGCATATCAGTGCCGGGGCGCATGTATTCGTCGTGGTCCAGAATGGTCAGGCCATTCACATCACGCACCGGAATGACCGAGTTGCCAAAGCGGCCCGCTGCCCATGCCTCGGCAGCACGGCGCTGGGATTCCACGGCAAAGGCATCGGCGTCGTCACGGCTAAAGCCGTATTCGGTGGCGATGATGTCAGC
>JAYZYX010000088.1:0-3034 GCA_036139795.1 Pseudomonadota bacterium
GGGTGAACTTCCCCGCCAGCCTTCTGGATGCGGAGGTCGGGCACAATGGCATGATTGACCGGATCGTGCATTTCACCACGGCGTCGGGCGCGTTGATGCATTTCCGGTGCCGCGGGACGGCTTCTCGGCGTGAGGACGGGGCGGCGACCCGTATGCTGCTGGTGCTGGAAGACCTGAGCCCTCTGTTCAAGATGATCGAATTCCGCGAGTTGGCGGGTCTTTACGTGCAGCTGGCCGAAAAATCGCGCCAGACCGATGATTTCGAGCATTTCATGTTCGGCATGTCCCATGACATGCTGTCGCCGCTCAATGTGGCGTCATCGGCGCTGAAAGAGATTAAATACGAGCTTGAGGTTGGCAATCCGGAAGAGGCCCATGACTTGCTGGATTTGTGCGAGGATAGTCTGGCGCGGATGACCGGCTTGTTGAAAAGCATGCGCTCTTATTTCACCACGTCAAAGCCGGACGAGACCTATGAGGCGGCGGTCGACTTGGCGGCTGTGGCCAAGGCGGCGCGGGATGAATTGGCGCAGATCATTGAAAGCTCTCGGGCTGATGTCCATCTGGACTGTCCTCATCAGGTGGCGGGATCGACAGCGCAGTTGCAGCTGTTGCTGAAGAACCTTCTGTCCAATGCCATCAAGTTTTCCAGCCATGAGGGGGCGCCATCGGTGCAGGTGCAGACGCGGCTGTTGCCGGGGGGCAAGGCTGTGCGTTTGAGCGTGATCGACAACGGCGTGGGCATTGATGAAAAATACCGCCGGACCGTGTTCCATCCGTTCAAACGGTTGCACCGGAATGCGAAGGCGGCGGGATCGGGTCTTGGCTTGTCGATCTGCAAGCGGATCGCCAGCAATCACGGCTCCACCGTCGAAATCAACGCCCTGCCGGAGGGCGGTACCGAAGTTTACATCGACTTACATTTGGGAGAGGTGCAATGACCAGTGACAAAGCTCTTTCTTCTGTCTTGATTATCGACGACGACGAGATCGAGGTGATGCTGTACAGCCGACTGTGCAAACGCTCTGGCACTGTGGGGCGGATTGATGCCATTCATGATCCCGAGGCGGCGCTGGAGCATCTGCTGAGCCTGCCCAAGGTCGAATACGATCTGATTTTCGTTGATTATAATATGCCGTGCCTTGACGGGATCGAACTGCTGCAGATGCTGCAAGACCGGTCCGATCACCCTGTCTCGAAGGCCAATATCGTGATGTTGACCTCCTCGATCTGCCCTGCGGACGAGGCGGCTGCAAGAGGGTGCAGTTTGCTCTCGGATTTTATTACCAAGCCGCTCACTGAAGACATGCTCTTCAAACTCGCGCAGCGCTACGGTTCTGACGTAGGTGTCACCGCCCAAAGTTCACCTGCAGCCTGAAGCCAGAGGTTCCTCTGAGTTAGTGCACGAATTGGGGCGATGGTAACATCGCCCCTTTTTCTGTGCTGTGACGGTTCGGGTTTAATCCAGCGTTGTGATGATTGCGGCGACCACTAGGTTCTGCTGAAGCGTACGGGGGCGGGCCACGCTGACGGTCAGGCGCACGTTGACGCCGTTCAGCATGCCTTCGGCCTGTACAGGGCGCTGGGTGGTCATGGCCCGTTCGCCCAGACTATCCCAATCGGCAAAGTCCATTTTCACGCCGACCGACCGGATGTAGCGGCCCTTGTCGGTGTTCACCAGTTCCAGCAGCTCACCTGCGCCGCGGGTGAAGGACGACAGGCGCATATCATGGGTTAGGAACAGGGCCGAGGTGCCGATCATCTCCAGCGCGAATTCATAGGTGTCGATCTGCTCGGCCTCGCTTTTGATCTGCTTTTCAAAATCGGACGAGATCATCTGCAGTTCTTCGTTCACCGCGTGCAACTCTTCGTTCGAGGCCTGAAGCTCCTCGTTCGAGGCCTGAAGTTCTTCGTTGGACGAGCTGAGTTCCTGGTTCGAGGCCCGCAGCAAGGCAGCGTGGTTTTCCAGGCGGTCGCTGACAAATTGCAGGCTTTCTTCGGTCAGACGCAGGTCACGGGTCAGATCGATGATCCGGCCGCGCAACTGGTCCAGATTTTCGTCCTTCATGACGGCCTTAAGGTAGGCTTCGTCCTCTTCGTTGATGTCGTCCAGACGGTGTAGGATCACCACGGCGCAGCGGGGGTAGGGGGGCGTCAGGGCCAGAGGCTCGACTTGAATTCGGACCTTGTGGGTGTCGGTCTCGGTCAGTTTGACGGTGACGGTGTCTTCGAAAACTTCGATGTCCCGTTCGCTAAAGCTTTGCAGGCCCTTGTAGATCGCGGGTTGCAGGGCGGGGTGGACAACCGCGTCCACGGTCCAGTTGCCGGTCTTGCCCTTGGCGTCCACGTAAAGGCCCGCTGATCCGCACCATGTCAGCACCTCATGGGCGGTGTTGACCAGAATGGACGAGGGCGCATAACGGCGCAGCATCGCATCAAAGCCTGCGTGGATCTTGGCGTTGGTGGTGGCGCTGCCTTGCGCGGACTGGCTTTGGTGGGCCGGTGTCGCGGGGCGTTTCGGCGCGGGAAAACTTTGATCGCGGTCTTGGTCGTTGCTCCAGCGCGAGGGCTGCTCGATCCGGCGCAGGGGGCTGGATTTCTGGTAGATGCGCCATGTCTCGTCGATGGTGGCCAACTTTTCGGTCAGCACGCTGGCGGATTCGGACGGTCCTAATGCCAGAAACCCTTCATGCTTGAGGCCGAAGAAGAAGTTCGACAGCGCCAGATTTTGCCCGTGTTCGCTGAAATAGATCAGCATGTTCCGGCAAGAAACCAGATCAAGCCGCAGGAAAGGCGCGTCTGTCAGCACGTTATGCACCGAAAAAATGATCTTCTGGCGCAGGGTGTTCTTGATCCGGTAGCCGACGCCGGACACGTCGAAATATTTGTTGCGCAGGCGCGGGCTGAAGGGAACCAGCTGGTCTTCTTTGTAGAACCCCAGCGATGCCTTCTTGATGGCGGGTTCATAGACATCGGTGGCGATAATGCGGAAATTCGGCTCTAGCCCTAGTTCTTCCATCGCCTCATTCAGCTC
>JAYZYX010000089.1:0-24058 GCA_036139795.1 Pseudomonadota bacterium
TTCTTTGACCTTGATGAGATGGTGGCTGAGGGCAAGGCCGTCTGGATCGACTAAACCCTGCCATCGGCACAGGGGGGCGGGTTATCCCTGCCCCTTTTTCACTTCTTCGGCCATGTTCATGCCGTTCATCTCGGCCACGATATCGCCAAGCATCGGCACATAGTCACCGCCGCGCCCGATCGCCTCGGCATGGGTGTAGTACTGCTTGACCGCAGCCGCCATGATCCCCACCACACCCGCATCAGAGGCCATGTTGTTGGCATAGCGCACGTCTTTCGAGGCGTTGGTGATCGTGAACAGATGCGCATTGCGATCGCGGTCCACGGTATACTTCATGAAGGTGTCGAAGAACCCGTTTCCAAGCCGGCTAGAGCCGATCACCTGCCGCACGATCTGCGGCGAGATACCGACCTTGGCACCAAGCACGGTGGCCTCGGAATAAAGCGCCGCATAGCCCATCGCCATGAAGTTCATCAGCAGCTTCATCTTGTGGCCCGATCCCGTGCCGCCCGTGCGGGTGATGTTGCCAGCCCAACACTGGATCACCGGCTCAACCTTGGCGTAGGTGGCGTCATCCGCACCAACCATCGCGTCAAGATTGCCCTCTTCCGCCTCTTTCGGGGTTCGGCCCAAAGGTGCGTCCACCAGCGTGCCGCCCTTGGCCGCCAGTTCCTCTGCCAGCGCCATGGTCGAGGTCGGATCGGCGGTCGAAGTCTCGATCACGATCAGCCCCTCGCGGGCACCGGCCAGAATGCCATCTTCGTCGCGAAAGATCGCCTCGACCTGTGCCGAGTTCGACAGGCAGATGTGGATAATATCGCACTTCTGCGCCATCTCGCGGGCGCTGGCCACTTCGGTCGCGCCCATGCCGGTCAGGCTGTCCACGGGGGCGCGGTTGCGATTGCCCTTGATGAACAGCGTGTAACCATTCTTGATGATGTTCTTGGCCATGCCGTGGCCCATGAAGCCCACGCCAATAAAACCGATAACCGGTTTGTCACTCATGTCTTTTCCTCCCCAGTAAAGACGGTGTGTGTTTTACAGACTTGCGGTGATGCCCCCGTCCACGAACAGAGTGTGTCCGTTCACGAAAGACGCGCCATCAGACGCAAGGAAGATACAGGCCCCGACCAGCTCTTCAACCTTGCCCCAGCGCCCTGCAGGGGTGCGCTTTTCCAGCCATGCGCTGAATTCAGGGTCGGCAACCAGAGCCGCGTTCAGGGGCGTATCAAAATAGCCCGGCGCGATGGCGTTGCAGTTCAGACCATGCTTGGCCCAATCGGTTGCCATGCCCTTGGTCAGATTGGTGATCGCCCCTTTCGAGGCCGTGTAGGGCGCAATCCCCGGACGGGCCAGCATCGACTGCACCGAAGCGATGTTGATGATCTTACCCTTCCCGCGCGGGATCATATGTTGCGCCACCGCCTGCCCCACATAGAAGGCCGAGTTCACATTGGTGCGCATCAGACGATCAAAGGCATCCACCGGAAACTCTTCCAGCGGGGTGCGGTGCTGCATACCGGCGTTGTTCACCAGAATGTCGATGCCGCGGCCCATTTCGTAGGCGGCCACCGCCTCTTTCACCGCTTTCGCATCGGTCACGTCAAAGATCAGCGTGTCCACCTGCGCGCCGGTGCTGCGCAATTCTTTCGCGGCCTCATCCAGACGGTCGGGGTTGCGGGCGTTCAGTACAATCCTTGCCCCAGCCGCCGCCAAACCCTTGGCCAGCGCAAAGCCGATCCCCATAGACGAGCCCGTGACAAGGGCCGTCCGCCCGCTCAAATCAAACAGTTCCATGAATCCTCCCTAGGCAGCGGTCTTGGGTGGTTGACAAACCTTACCAAAATCGCCTTTTTGAAATGGTATACCATTTTGGCGATGATGCAAGTCGCCAACGGTTCGGGAGGAGACCGTCCGTGAAAGCGATTTATGCCCATGGCGCAAAAGATCTGCGCCTGACTGAGTGTGCCGTTGATCCATTGGAATCCGGCGATGTGCGTGTGCGTCTGGCCCGTGGCGGGATTTGTGGCTCGGATCTGCATTATTTCAACCACGGCGGCTTTGGCACCGTGCGCCTGAAAGAGCCGATGATTCTGGGCCATGAAGTGTCCGGTTGTGTGGCCGAGGTCGGCGCTGATGTGACCGGCGTAAAGGTTGGTGATCTGGTGGCCGTCTCCCCGTCCCGCCCCTGCGGCGATTGTGTGGAATGTCATCGCGGCCTGCCGAATGAATGCCTGAACATGCGGTTCTATGGCTCGGCCATGCCCTTCCCCCATATCCAAGGGGCCTTCCGCGAAGAGATCACCGTCATGGCCAGCCAGTGCCATGTGGCAACGGGCCTGAGCGCCGGTGAGGCCGCAATGGCCGAACCCCTGTCGGTCTGTCTGCACGCCGTACGCCGCGCGGGCCAGATGATGGGTGCGCGGGTCTTGGTGACCGGCTGCGGCCCCATCGGTCTGCTGACCATTCTGGCCGCCCGCCGTGCTGGTGCGGCCGAGATCATCGCGACAGACATCTCGGACAACTCTCTGGCGATGGCGAAAAAGGTGGGCGCGGATGTGGTGCTGAACACCATGACCGACGCCGATGCGCTGGCCCCCTACAAGACCGGCAAGGGCACGCTGGACGTGCTGTTCGAATGCTCGGGCGCGGCGGTTGCTTTGGCGGGCGCAATCCCTGCCCTGCGGCCCCGCGGCGTGATCGTGCAGCTAGGCCTGTCTGGCGACATGCCCCTGCCCATGATGCAGATCACCGCGAAAGAACTGGAATTGCGCGGATCGTTCCGCTTCCACGAAGAATTCGCCGTGGCGGTCAAGCTGATGGCCGCTGGCCTGATCGACGTGAAGCCCCTGATCACCCATGATTTCGCACTGGACGAGTTCCAGACAGCGTTCGAGACCGCCAACGACCGCACGCAGGCGATCAAGGTTCAACTGACCTTTGGCGCGTAAGGAGAGAGACATGACCAAACCCTATAGCGGCATCTGGCCCGTCGCCCCCACCCCTTTTAATCCCGATGGCACCCTTGATCTGGAGGGGATGAAGCGGGTTCTGGACTGCATGATCGATCAAGGCGTCGATGGCATCTGCATCCTTGCGAACTTCTCTGAACAGTTCCTGATTTCGGACGCGGAACGCGAGACCCTGACCCGTCTGTGCCTTGAGCATGTGGCAGGCCGCGTGCCGGTCATCGTCACCATCAGCCATTACGCAACCCCGATCGTGGTCGAGCGGGCGCAGTTCGCCAAAGACCTTGGCGCGTCGATTGTCATGATGATGCCGCCCTATCACGGTGCGCTTCTGAAAGGCACGCCAGAGCAAACCTTCGAGCAGTTCCGTGCTGTGGGCGAAGTAGGCATTCCGATCATGCTGCAAGACGCGCCCCTGTCGGGCGTCGATCTGCCCGTGCCGCTGCTGGTCAAGATGGCCCAAGAGATCGAGATGCTGAAGCTTTTCAAGATCGAATGCCCTCAGGCTGCGATGAAACTGCGTGCCCTGAATGAACAAGGCGGCGATGCCATCGAAGGCCCCTTTGACGGTGAAGAAGCGATCACTCTGCTGGCCGATCTGGATGCAGGCTGCACCGGCACCATGACCAGTGCGATGATCCCCGATCTGATCGGCCCCATCGTGCGTGATTTCCTTGCGGGCAATCGTCAGGCAGCATTTGACGGCTACGCCCGCGTACTGCCCGCCGTGAACCATGAAAACCGCCAGTGCGGGTTCCGCTCGGCCAAAGCGGCGATGATGGAAGGGGGCGTGATCAAGTCCGACTTCTGCCGTCACCCCATCGCACCGCTGCACCCTGCCACCCGCGCCATGCTGCTGGAATTGTTGAAACCTCTGGACCCGATCGTCCTGAACTGGGGCAAGTAATGATGCACGACGCCGCCATAGCCGCGCTTTCCGACCTGCTGGGGGACCGTCTGGTCACCACTAAAGCCGACCGCGAATTGCACGGCCAGAACGAGACCTATTATCCTCTGACGCTCCCCGATGCGGTGGCCTATCCGGAAAGCACCGAAGAGGTCTCGGCGATCCTGAAGATCTGCAATGAGCACCTCTGCCCCGTGGTGGCCTATGGGGCGGCCAGTTCGCTAGAGGGTCAGCACTTGGCCGTTCAGGGCGGCATCAGTCTGGACATGAACCGGATGAACAAACTGCTGAAGGTCAACGCCGAAGACCTGAACGCAGTGGTTCAACCGGGGCTTACCCGCTTGACCTTGAATGAAGAACTGCGGGCCACGGGCCTGTTCTTTCCCGTCGATCCCGGTGCAGACGCCAGCATTGGTGGCATGACCGCCACCCGCGCCAGCGGCACCACCGCCGTGCGCTATGGCACCATGCGCGAAAACATTCTGGCGCTTGAGGCTGTGCTGGCCGACGGTACCATCGTGCGCACCGGCTCGCAGGCGCGGAAATCCGCGACCGGTTATGACCTGACCCACCTGCTGGTGGGCAGCGAAGGCACGTTGGCGATCATCACCGAACTGACAGTCCGCCTTCAGGGCCAGCCCGAGGCAATCAGCGCCGCCACCTGCCGTTTCGACAGTGTCGAGGATGCGGTGAACTGCGTGATCCTGACCATCCAGTCGGGTCTGCCAATGGCGCGGATCGAACTTTTGGATCAGAATATGGTCAAAGGGTTCAACAAATACGCGAACGCTGGCCTGCCCGAGACCCCGCATCTGTTCCTTGAATTCCACGGCACCCCTTCTGGCGTTGCCGAACAGTCCGACACCTTTGGCGCAATTGCCGAGGACTTCGGCGCGCAGGATTTCAAGACCGCGACCAAAACCGAGGACCGCAACGCCCTGTGGGCCATGCGCCACAAGGCCCACTATGCCAGCGCCGCACTGGGCGACGGCGGGCATCTGATGACCACGGATGTTTGCGTGCCGATCTCGCGTCTGGCCGAGGCTGTCACCCAGTCCCAAGAGGCCGCTGCACGCTATGGCCTGTGCGTGACCATCGTGGGCCATGTGGGCGATGGTAACTTCCACTGCGGGATCAGCCTTGATCCCACCAATGAGGAAGAGCTGAAACGCGGCAAGGCCTTCAGCGCCGAGTTGAACGAGCTTGCCCTGCGTGTTGGCGGCACCGTCAGCGGCGAGCATGGCATCGGCGTCGGCAAGCAAGCCTATATGGAGGCCGAGCATGGCAACGCGCTGATCATGATGCGCGCCATCAAGACTGCTCTGGACCCCAAGAACATCCTCAATCCGGGCAAGATGTTGCCCTCGAACGCATGAGGCCCAATGATGCTACCCAATAGCAACCACGCTTCCGAAGGGACTTTTGTCGGCCGCGTCTGGCGCCCCGGCATCGGCCCCGCCATCGTCACCCTGCGCGGCGATCAGGTCATCGACATCACCAGCAAGACCGCGCCCACTATGCGTGACCTCTTGGAACTGGCCGATCCGGTGGCCTATGTGCGCGACACCGCAGGCACTGTAATTGCCTCCCTGCCCGATCTGGCCTCGGCCAGCGTTGAGGGCGCTGGAAAGGACGGTCTGCGCATTCTGGCCCCTTGTGATTTGCAAGCGGTCAAAGCCTGCGGCGTGACCTTTGCCGAAAGCATGGTCGAGCGCGTTATCGAAGAGCAAGCGGCAGGCGATGCCGACCGCGCAGAGGAAATCCGCGCCAAGGTCAAGGACCGCATCGGTGACAGCCTCTCGGGCATCATTCCGGGCAGTGACAAGGCGATGGAAGTCAAAAAGATCCTGATCGCCGAAGGTCTCTGGTCCCAGTACCTGGAGGTCGGCATCGGCCCCGACGCCGAGGTCTTCTCCAAAGCCCAACCCATGAGTTCCATGGGCTGCGGTGCCGCCGTTGGCCTGCACCCGATCAGCAACTGGAACAACCCCGAGCCCGAGATCGTGCTTGCCGTCAACAGCCGCGGCGAGATCAAAGGCGCCGCCCTTGGCAACGACGTCAACCTGCGCGACGTGGAAGGCCGCAGCGCCCTGCTGCTTGGCAAGGCAAAAGACAACAACGCCAGCTGCGCCATCGGTCCCTTCGTGCGCCTCTTTGATGACAGCTACGGGATGGAACAGGTCGAAACAGCCGAACTGACCCTCAAGGTCACCGGCGAGGATGGCTTTATCCTGAACGGTCACAGCTCGATGACCAAGATCAGCCGCAAGCCCGCTGATCTGGCCCGCCAGACCTGCGGTCGCCATCACCAGTATCCGGACGGGTTCTTCCTGTTCCTCGGCACCCTCTTCGCCCCCATTCAGGACCGCGACAATCCGGGACAGGGCTTCACCCATAAAGTCGGCGATCTGGTCGAGATTTCCGAGCCCAAGCTTGGCACCCTGACCAACACTGTCCGCCTGTCCACCGAATGCCCCGAATGGACCTTTGGCACCAGCGCCTTGATGCGCAATCTGGCCGGTCGCGGCCTGCTGTAATCCGTCTTTGGGAGGAGACCCCATGAAAGTACTTATCATCGGCGGCGGCGGCCTTGTGGGCCAAAAGCTGGCCCGCGCTCTGGCTGCCCGCACAACTCTGCGCGGCGCGCCCATCAGCAGCCTTGTCCTGGCAGATGTGATTGACCCCGCACAGGTCGATGCCCCTTTTGAGGTGCAAACTGTCACCTGCGACATCGCCGATCCGGCCAGCGTTGCCAGCGTCATCGATGCGGACACCGATGTGATCTACCTGCTGGCGGCCATCGTCTCTGGCCAAGCCGAAGAGGACATGACCCTCGGCTACCAGATCAATATGATGGGCACCATGAACGTGCTGGAACGCTGCCGCGCGTTGGCCTCGAAGCCGGTGGTGGTTTTCACCTCGTCGATCGCGGTCTACGGCGGCGAAGTGGCCGATCCGATCATCGACGACAGCTTCCTGAACCCGCAAACCAGCTACGGCGCCCAAAAGGCCATCGGCGAGCTGTTGATCAACGACTACAGCCGCAAAGGCATCGTAGACGGTCGCGGCTTCCGCCTGCCCACGATCTCGGTCCGTCCGGGCAAGCCGAACCGCGCCGCCAGCGGCTTCATGTCGTCGATCTTCCGCGAACCGCTGAACGGGCAAGAGGCCGTCTGCCCTGTCGACCCCGACTTTCCGCACTATTACCTCAGCCCGCGTAAATGTATCGAGAACCTGATCAAAGGCGCGGAAATCCCCGCGCAGGATCTGGGTAAAAACCGCTGCATGATGATGCCGGGCCGCATGTGGACCATTGGCCAGATGATCGAAGCCATGCGCAACGTCTGCGGCCCCGAGCCCGAAAAACTGATCCGCTGGGAAGAACAGCCCGAGATCCTTGCCATCGTCAAAGGCTGGCGCTTCGATCTGCGCCCCGAAAAGGCCCTGAAACTTGGCCTCACCGCCGACGACAGCTTTGAGGAAAACATCCGCTACTATCTCGAAGACGACAAACCCGTCGCGTAAACTCAAAAAGGCCCGCCTCTCACAAGGCGGGCCTTTTCCGTTACGCCAGACCGATAACACAGGTACCGCGATACCCAGCCACCGGATCGCCAGTCAGCTTCATCATCTGCTGGTCTTTCTGTGCATCCGTGTTGTCCGCAAAAATCATATCGCGGTTATAATCCAGCCGCCGCAAATGGCGTATCCCGTTGCTATAAATCCCGCTCTCGGCTTCATAAACAGCCACACAGTCCGCCTCCGGTAGGGAAATCTGTGAGGTCAGCACACTCTCCCGCCCCGAGACGATCTGATCCGCACCCGCAAAAACCTCAAAATGGAAATGCGGCCAGCGCCCGTCATAGCAGCCTGGGAAAATCGTGGTGAAACGCACAATCCCGTCCGCATCGGAAATCCCGACGCCACGCAGGTAGTTGCGATCATCATCGTCGTAGAGGGAATAATTCCCCACCGCATCGCAGTGCCATAGATACAGCGCCCTCCCCGCCAAGGGCGAACACCCGTCTGCGGCATCTACCAAGGTCAACGCCACATCCAACGGCACACCTGCCGCAACAGGCGTCATACCGTTAAAGCTCGGGCGCAAGTCCTGACGAATGATCCCCTCCTGCGTCAAGACATTGACCGAGCCCCCGCGCCCGCCAGCACCATCCGCTGGAAAGGGTCCCGCCGTCTCACGGCTATTGACCACGCATTCCAACAGGCCCGCTGCCGCGCCGGGTGTGGCCATCACAGCCCCCGCTCCAAGCAAAACGCCTAACGCACTCCGCCGCCCCAAAAGACGCGGCAAATCGTGGCGCAGACCCAAATCGTGGTCATCCGTGTGGCTGTTCGCTGCGATACTCTCTCTGGTCATGAAATTCTCCTTTCATGAAACCTACGCAGCTTCCGCCCATTTCCGACAGTCCACTGGTATCACAACCCCGCGACCGCAGACGGACCCAATTCATCTTGGAAAAAATACCTCGGGGGTGAATTGGGCCCCAAGGCCCAAGAGGGGGCAGCGCCCCCTCCCCTTAGCTGTAGGCCTTACGCGCCGCGGCCAGACTGTCGCGCACCGTGCGCTGCATGGCGATCATATCCAGATCGACCGCCGTAAAGACGCTGCCGGCCTCAACCGCCATTGCCGTCAATTCAGGGTCCAGCGACAGGAAACCTGCCGGCTTGCCATGGGCACGCACCCGCTTGATCGCATCCACGATTGCCGCACGTACATCGGGGTGCCGTGCATTGCCTGCATGGCCCAATGAGGCCGACAAATCCGCAGGGCCAATGAACACGCCGTCGATACCGTCCAGCGCGGCGATCTCGTCCAGATTGTCCAAGCCCTTCTGGGTCTCGATCTGGACCAGCAGGCACACTTCTTCCCGTGCGCGGGAGAAATAGTCATTCACCTGCCCGAACTTATTGGCGCGGGTCGAGCCCCCCATGCCGCGAAAGCCCCGTGGCGCATAGTCCACTGCATCCACTGCAAGCTGCGCTTCCTCGACCGTCTGCACATAGGGGATCAGCAGGGTCTGTGCTCCGATATCCAGCAGGCGCTTGATCTCGCCGCTGTCCAGATGAATCGGACGGACCACAGGATGGGTGTCATAAGCCGACATGGCCTGCAGCATATGCAGAACACTGACCACATCATTGGGCGTATGCTCGCAATCCAAGAGCATCCAGTCATATCCGACACCGGCCAGCATCTCGGTCGCGGCCACATCGCGGACCGTCGACCACAGGCCGATCTGTTGTTGACCGGCCTGAATGGCGCGTTTGAAACCGTTGGCGATCTCTTCCATCAGTTCACCGGCGTGACCAGATCACGTCCTTCGAAATATGCGGTGACGTTGGACAGCTGTAGTTCTGCCATATCGCGGCGGGTCTCATGGGTGCCCGAGCCCTGATGGGGCTGCAGCACCACATTCTTCAGTGCATAGAAGCGTTCATCGATCTTGGGCTCGTTCAGGAACACGTCCAAGGCCGCACCGGCGATCTTGCCCTGCTCCAGCGCGTCCAGCATCGCGCCCTCATCAATGGTCGACCCGCGCGAGATGTTGCAAATGATGCCTTTCTCGCCCAGAGCGTTGATCACCTCGGCGCTGACATAGCCTTCGGTCTCGCTACCGCCCACCAGCGCCACAACGAACCAGTCCACTGCTTTAGCAAGGCTCACGGGGTCCGCGTGATAGGTCCAACCGGGGGTCTCTTTTTCGCTGCGCGAATGGTAGTGGATATCCATTTTGAAAGCCGCCAGACGATCGGCAATCTCGCGCCCGATGCGGCCCATACCGCAGATGCCAACGGTGCCGCCGGACATCTTGCGGTTCAAAGGCAGATTGGTGCCCGCCGCCCACTGGCCCGAGCGGGTCAGCGCGTCGCCTTCGACCATGTTTCGGGTCTGGGCCAGCATCATGCCAACGGCCAGATCGGCCACATCGTCGTTCAGCACGTTCGGCGTATTGGTGACTTTGACGCCGCGCGCGCTGGCAGCCGCCACGTCGATCGCATCATAGCCAACGCCAAAGTTGGCGATCAGACCCAGATTGCCTAGCGGGTCCATCGCCGCGCCACCAAAAGGCGCGTGCCCCTTAAAGACTACTGCGGTGATCCCTGCGCGAACATCCTCGGCCGCAGCCGCGATATCATTCGGCGTCGCCGCGTAGATGTTCGGGTAGTTGGCATCGAAACGGGCACGCTCTTCTTCATTGAATGCGCCACAGACAAGCAGTTTAACTTCGGTCATTTTGTATTTCCTTTCCGTGGCTTAAAGAAGCTTTTTGATGCGCGAGATCGCTTCGAGAATATTCTCGGTCGAGTTCGCATAAGAGAACCGCAGGTAGCCTTCGCCCCATGCGCCGAAAGAGGTGCCCGCCACCGTGGCAACGCCAGCCTCTTCCAGGAACTTGTCCTGCGCCTGCTTTGACGTCAGCCCCGTGCCTTCGATGTTCGGGAAGGCATAAAAGGCCCCCGCCGCATCGGCACAGCGCACGCCGGGCACATCGTTCAGGGCATCGACAATCACCTGACGGCGGGCGTCGAACTGGGCCACCATGTGCGTGACACAATCCTGCGGGCCATTCAGCGCCGCAAGGCCAGCGAATTGGGTCGGCGCATTCACACACGAATGGTCGTTGATACAAAGACGGGTCACATGATCCACCGCCGCATCGGGCCACACCGCGTAGCCAAGACGCCAACCGGTCATGGCATAGGTCTTGGACCAGCCATCCAGCATGATCAGGCGATCACGGATTTCAGGGTATTGCAGCAGGCTTGTGTGTTCCCGCCCGCCATACAGCATCTGGCTGTAAATCTCGTCCGACATGAGCGCCACATGGGGGTGATCCATGAGGCCCGCGACCAGTTTGTCGATCTCGGCCTTGGGGGTCACACCGCCAGTGGGGTTGGCGGGGCTGTTGATGATGATCAGGCGGGTACGCTCGGTGATCTGCGACAGAACCTGTTCCGCGCTGAAGGCAAAGCCGTTCTTTTCTTCCAGCGCAATCGGCACCGGCGTCGCGCCCGAGTATTTGATGACCGATTCATAGATCGGAAAGCCCGGATTGGGATACATGATCTCGGTCCCTGGCTGGCCGAACATCATCACCGCAAAGAACATGGTGGGCTTGCCGCCAGGCACCACAACCACGTTGTCAGGGTTTACCTCGACCCCGTGACGGCGGTGCAGGTCCGCGGCCACGGCCTGTCGCAAAGGCAGGATGCCGTTTGCGGGCGTGTACCCGTGCTGGCCGTCGCGGATCGCTTTAATGGCGGCCTCGCTGATATGCTCTGGCGTGGCAAAGTCCGGCTGGCCGATCCCGAGGTTGATAATATCCTTGCCCTGCTGCGCCAAAGCCTGAGCCCGCGCCAGCACCACAAAGGCAGACTCGGTTCCCAGACGCGACAGGCTGTCGGCGAAAATCATGCCCGACATACGCGCTCCTCCCACTTAGAAATAGGCGGTTCCGGTGCCCCTCCTCCGACCACCGGAACCATTCAGGAAATTTGGTATACCAAAATTTCCCTTATGCAAAGCGCCATTGCCGCCCGACGCGGCAAATCCTCAGAGATAGTCTTGCAGCCAGCCCAAAGTCTCTTCGGTGCTGCCGGTGGGTTTATATTCGGCCCCCACCGGTGCCTTGTAGCCAAGCCCCTCAATGACCTTGAAAATATGGGCGTAGCTCACCTCACCATGATCGGGCGCGCCACGATCGGGGACCGAGGCAAACTGGATATGGCCGATCTTCGGCAACAGGCGCTCAATCGCGTGGCTCAGATCCCCTTGCATCAGCTGCATGTGGTAGCAATCGAACATCAGTTTGATGTTGGGCTCATCCACCAATTCGATGATCTGTTCCGCATGATCGGTGGTGGTCATGAAATAACCGGGGACATCGTAGGTGTTCAGCGGCTCGATCAGGATGATGATGCCGTGGGGCGCGGCCTGTTTGCAGGCATAGCGCAGCTTCGAGACGAACATCTTCTGCGCCTCAACACCCTTTGCCTTTCCGGCCATGACATGGATCGCGCCTGCGCCAATCTCGGCCGCATAGCTGACGGCTTGGTCGATGGCGGCGCGGGCGTCCACCTCGCGTCCGGGCAGCGCGCAAAGGCCGAACTCGCCCCCTGCCACATCGCCGGGGATGGTGTTCAGGCCAAGCATTTTCAGCCCTGTTTCCTCAAGCGCCGCCTTCACCTCTGCGGCTGGGGTGTCATAGGGAAAATGGCATTCAACCGCGTGAAATCCCGCCGCTTTCGCAGCGCGGATGGCATCGGGCAAGGACAGTTCTTTCCAAAGAAAGCCAAGATTTGCAGAAAATTGCATCAGTCCCACTCCACATTAAATTTCGTAACAACTTGATTGATCTGTTCCGGCGTTAGTTGGTTGGCCTCATAGCCGCGCATCAGGATCGCCAGACGGGCAGTGTCTTCCAGCTCTTCAATGGCGTTGCAGGCAGCTTCAACGTCCTTGCCCGCCACCACAGGGCCGTGGTTTGCCAACATCACCGCGCTGCGCTTGCCCGCCAGCCCGCGCACCGCATCGCCCATGGCCGGATCACCGGGCATGAAGAAAGGCAGCAGTTTGACCTTACCCAGCTTCATGATCGAGTACGGCGTCAGAGGTGGTAGGAAATTATCCGCATCTGCCTCTGGCATCAGTGACCACGCGACCGAATGGCACGAATGCAGATGCACCACCGCGCCGCATTGATTGCGGGTCTCATAGAAGGCCGAATGAAGGGGCATTTCCTTGGTGGGTTTATCGCCGCCAATCAGGTTGCCCGCTACATCAAAACGCGACAGCCGCGCCGGATCAAGCCGACCGAAGCTGGTGCCCGTGGGCGAGACCAGCAGTCCCCCATCAGGCGTGCGCGCCGAGATATTGCCGGTCGAGCCCCCCGTGAGCCCCCGATCGAACATCGACTTGGCCAGCAGGCAAATCTGTTCGCGCAGTGCGCTTTCTTCGGTCATGCGTCCTCCAGCAGGTTCAGGGCGTCTGCGAAAAAGCCCTCTTTGCCAAAGTTGCCGGATTTCAGCGTCAACGCAATCTTGTGGCCCTCTGCCTCGCAATAGGTCCACGGAACACCCGGCGCGATTTCCTGCCCGATGTCCAACTGTGTGACCCCAAGTGCCTTGGTTACGGCACCCGAAGTCTCGCCCCCCGCCACAACAAACCGGCGCACACCGGCGGTCAGGGCCGCGTGCGCCAGTTCGGCCAATGCGTCCTCGATCATCGCGCCGACCTCGGCCACGCCAAAGGCCTCTTGCGCCTTGCGGACAGTCTCGGGTTGGGCTGTGGCATAGAACATGGGCGCGGCAGTCAGATCCTGTTTCGCCAGCCACGCCAGCGCAGGGCCAATGCCCTTGGCGTCCAACTCGAACGGATCAAGCTTATAGCTGGCCGCCGAAACACCATATTCGCAGACCTGCTTGCGCGTCATGGCGGAACAACTGCCCGACAGGACAATCGCCTTGCGGTCCAGTTCGGGCCGTTGGGGACGTTCCGCGTCCGCCGCCAACACCCCGTCACGCACGTAGAGCGCAGGCAGCGGCATGGCCACGGCACTGCCGCCCGTCATCAGGGGCATATCGCGGCAGGCTTCGGCGATGGTGTAAAGGTCTTCGTCCGCGACGGCGTCGATCACCGCATGGGCCACGCCCTGATCAGCTAATGCTGCCAGTTTTTCCTTCAGTGCCTCGGCGCCTTTGGCGACGGTCAGGCGGTTGGCAAGGCCAACCTCTTTGGTCACCTGCGGAGCCAACAGGCGCATCAGGTTGCTGTCGCGCATGGGCGTCAAGGGATGATCCTTCATCGGGCTCTCCGCCAAAGGCTGATCACCCACAAAGAGATTCCCCATAAAGATCGCCCGCCCGTTTTCCGGAAATGCAGGGCAGTACATGGTTTGGGTCGCGCCCAGATCGGCCATCAGCGCCTCGGCCACAGGGCCGATGTTGCCCTTTTCCGTGCTGTCGAAGGTCGAGCAATATTTCCAGAAAAACCGCTGAGCACCCGCAGCTTGAAGCCATTTCAGAGCCTCACGGCATTCGGCCACCGCCTCATCAACCGGAGCCGTCCGGCACTTTAGCGCGATGACTTCGAACGGCGCGGTTTCGGTCGGGGCCTCATCCGGCACGCCCATGCGCAGGGATACCCGCACGCCAGAACGGGCCAGAAGGCCCGCCAGATCGGTGGCGCCAGTAAAGTCGTCAGCGATGCATCCAAGGACAGTGGTCATCATTCCTCTCCGGGCAGTTTCAGGCCGGACTGGCGGGCATAGACCTTGGCCACGGCTGCATCATCTTCGGCCCCAAGACCCATGCCTTGGGCCGCCAGATACATTTGCAGCGCCGCCGCAGAGATCGGCGCGCTGAACTGGGCCGACCGAGCAATATCCTGAACGATTCCAAGGTCTTTCGGCCAGATATTCACCTGACTCTTCGGGCTGTAATCCGCATCCACAATGTGAGGCGTGCGGTTCTCCAGCGCCCAAGAGGTACCTGCGGATTTGGTGATGATCTCATAGAACTTGTCGGGGGTGACACCTTGTGTCATGCCAAAGGTCAGCGCCTCGGCCATGGTCGCGATATGCACGCCGACCAGCAGCTGGTTCACCGCTTTCATTGCGCTGCCCGGTCCAGCCTCATCGCCCATATTGAAGACGTGACTGGCCATACCATCCAGCACCGGTTGCAGCGCTGCAAAGGTGTCCGCCGTACCCGAAGCCAGCACCGATAATTCGCCGTCCGCCGCACGGATCGGCCCGCCCGAGATCGGCGCGTCCAGATACATCACACCGGCCTCAAGGCAGGCAGCCTCCATCCGGCGGGCGAAATCGGGTGCGACGGTGGCGCAACTCATGACCGCCGCGCCTTTGCGCAACAGCGGCACAGCGCCGCCTTCGCCGAACAGCACTGCCTCGGTCTGGGCCGCGTTCAGAACCACGGTCACGACTGCATCCAGATCGCCCGCCACATCGGCCAAGGAACCCTCTGCACCGCCCTTCTCGACAAAGCGGGCCACCGCATCGGGGTTGATGTCAAAGCCATAGACCGTCAGCCCCGCCCGCAGCAGCGAGCTGGCCACACCAAAGCCCATAGAACCAAGGCCGATCACGGCCACTTTTGTCGTTTGCGTCATATGAAGTCCCCTCCTCCATCGCGCCATTTTCGGCGCATAGGCTGGCCGGATCGCCAGAAACTGGTATCGGTACCAGTTCTACGGAGATTCCCGCTCAGGTCAAGCGGTATGGAATTGAATCACCTCGGCCCCGCCGCTACCTTCCCTCAACAAGAAATGTTCCGGAGACGCGCCCCATGCCGCGCAAAGTAACTTTGGCCGACGTGGCCGCCGCCGCTGGTGTCAGCAAAATGACCGCCAGCCGCGCCATGCGCGGGGCCAAGGACGTCAGCCAAAAGAACTTGGATAAGGTCCGCAAGGCCGCACAGGACATTGGCTATGTGGGCAACCACGTGGCTGCCAGCCTGTCGAACAACCGCTCGGACCTGATTGGCGTTGTGGTGCCTTCCCTGTCGAACATCGTTTTTGCCGAAGTCATGTCGGGGATTGAGCGGGCCATCGACGGCACCGGCTTTCAGCCGGTTTTCGGCGTGACCGACTACGACACGGAAAAGGAATACGATATCGTCCGCCGCATGCTGTCATGGCGGCCTGCGGGCTTGATCGTGACCGGCCTTGACCAGTCAGAAGCCACGTTGCGCCTTTTGCAAGAAGACAGCCTGCCGGTGGTGCAGATCATGGACACCGATGGCACGCCGGTCGATGTCAGTGTGGGCTTTTCCCAAGACAACGCCGCCGAAGAGATGGCCAAAGCGCTGATTTCAGCAGGCCGCCGCCGTATCGGATATGTGGGCTGCAATCTGGACCAAGACACCCGCGCCGCCCGTCGCCGGATGCGTTTCGCCCAAACGCTAGAGGCGCTTGGGCATCCGCTGGTGGGCGAAGAGATCGCAGAGGGCATGTCTTCGGTCGCGGCAGGACGCTGGCTGACCTCGGCCCTGCTGGCGCGGCATCCGGATCTGGATTGCATCTATTATTCGAACGATGACATGGCAGCAGGCGGGCTATACCACTGCATGGCCTATAGCCTGAAAGTGCCCGAAAAGCTGATGCTGGCGGGGTTCAACGGCCTTGATCTGCTGACCAGCCTGCCCGCTCCGATCGCGACCACCCGCACTCCGCGGGATCAGATCGGTCGCCGTGCCGCTGAGGCCATCCTTGAGCGCCTTAACCGGACCGAGCGTGACGGACCAACGGTGATTGAACTGGCTCCGGAAATTCGCCTGCCCTGAGCGAAGGCGCACCAGCGCGGCGCCCAAGGGCCAGAACGTTCTGCAAATAGGCATCTGGCGCATATCGCCCACCCGAGGGGGTCGCCAGCGCCCGCCGAACGATCAAAATCCCGAAATCCTGCGCGATCCGGTCCAGCGCATCCTGCGCGGTGCTGTAGTCACACAGGATATGGCTGACCAGATCAGATGGCGCAGCCTCGGGGGCGTCTTTGGACAGATGCTCCAGCAAAGCGTGCACCTGCCCGTAAAGGTTCATCCCCAGACACTCAGGGTCAGCCCCAAGGCTGGGGGTGTAAATCTTTGGCGCAGATGAGGCAGCAATCGCCTGCCCCGTCCCCGCAGGAAGAAGCGTAGCAATCACGCTGGTAAACAAACTGCCCGGTGCATAAACGATCCGCCTCGCCTGCCCGATCAGCTGTCTGTTGCGCAGCGGAATCCGCACCGTTTCTGTCATGACCGGACGTTGACCGTCATGCAGGAACAAGTTGCGCAGACCGCAATCCAGATGACGCACCTCTTTGCCCGTCAAAGCGCGCTGGCCGATGACCCGCCGCCCGTCCTGCAGGTCCGCACCGATATGCAGGTTCACATCGGCCGCGACAGCCACCTGACCGCGCACGCCCAAGAACCCCGCCAGCGCATCCAGCGCCGGTTGCAAGGCGCCGTCATGTTCCAGCCACAGCCCCGCCAGCATCAGGTTCCCGACACTGGCCCCGCGCAGATCAAGATCGGCAGGCATGTGGTCCGCAATCAGGCGCAACGGACGCACCAACTGGGGCCACAGCCGGATCGAGACATCCCGCGTCAGCGGATGCACCCCTTGGCACATCAGACCAAACTCATGGCGCAACTCGGAAGGGCTGGCGTCTTTTGGCAAGCGGTAAGAGATCAGGCGATGCGCCGCCCGCTGGCCGGTTTCGGCGCGGTCCGCCAAAGCAACCATCCGGCTGCGTGCATCACCGACAGCGGGCATCCCAAACGCCTCGCGCAGCACGCGCGAGCTGCCGCCGCTATCAAAAGGCGTCAGGATATGGGCCGAGCTGTTGGTGTAGGACGGCAAGGACCGCGCAATCTCGTTCAGGGCGCTGCCGCCACTGAAGAACAGGATTGAAGGGTCAGGCCGGAGGGCAGCACTACGGAAGGTCACAGGCGGGGCGTTTTCTCTGATACATCGAATTCCATGTCAGAAAGACACACGAAAAACGGGAATGTCCAGTCGGGGTAACCTGTCTTGCGCGCGAACCGGCCAGTCATTGTCACAATTCGTGAAGAGGGCCGCATAGAAATGCGGCCCTGTTTTAGTGCCCTTACGGCTTTGCGCTTACACCCAACCGCGTATCTGCTCGGCCACTTTCGTAACCGAGAGGCCATACATGTCGTGTAAGGTGGGCAATGCGCCCGCCTCCAAAAATGCATCAGGCAGACCGATCATTCTGAAAGTTGACGTGATTCCGCGGGTCAGAAGCGTGGTCGCCACGGCCTCGCCCAAGCCGCCAACCTTGGTGTGGTTCTCGGCGGTGACAACCAGACGGCCACCCTTTGCGGCCTCGGCGGCGATGGTTTCCACATCCAGCGGCTTGATGGTCGGGCAATGCAGAACCGCCACGTCCACCCCGTCCTTGGCCAAAGCCGTCGCCGCATCCAGCGCCCGCATGGTCATGAAACCGGTCGAGATCACCAACACATCGCGCCCTTCACGGATCATCTGTGCCTTGCCAAGCTGGAACTTGTAATCCGGCTTGTGACGGGTCAGCACCGAAGGCACCTTGCCGCGCAATAGGCGTGTGTAGACTGGGCCGTTGTGGGCCGCGATCTGGGGCACCATGCCCATCAGATCATCGGCATCGCAAGGATCGATGAGCGTCATATTAGGCAAACCACGGAAGATCGCCAGATCCTCGGTCGCCTGATGGCTGGGACCGTAGCCGGTGGTCAGACCGGGCAGCGCACAGCAGATCTTTACCGGCAGGTTTTCCTCGGCGATCGCCATCGCGATAAAATCGTAGGCGCGGCGCGAGGCAAACACGGCGTAAGTGGTTGCAAAGGGAATGCAGCCTTCGCGGGCCATACCGGCGGCAGCGGACATCAACAGCTGTTCGGCCATACCCATCTGGTAGAACCGATCAGGCATCGCCTGCCCCAGAATATGCAGGTCGGTGTACTTGCCCAGATCGGCAGTCAGACCCACGATTCTGTCGTCGGTGCGGGCCAGATCGACCAGCGCGTGACCGAAGGGCGCGTTCACCGTCTCATACCCTTCTGCCGCCAGTGAGGCGATCATGGCGCTGGTAGCCTGACGCTCTTCCTTTGGGGTGACTTTGCGGGCCTCATATTTGCGGGCCATGGACGTGTGGGTCATGCGGGTTTTCCTTCTTCCAATACGTCCAGAGCCTTGGCCCATTCATCCGCCTCAACGCGGACAAAGTGCGTGATTTCTCGGGTCTCCAAGAACGGCACACCTTTGCACATGCGAGTGTCAAAGATGATGACGCGCGGGCCGGGATGATCGGTGTTGCGGGCCTCATCGAAAGCAGCAACCACAGCGTCCAGATCATTGCCATCCACCCGCTGCGCGTGCCAACCGAAGGCCGCCCATTTCTTTTCCTCATCCCCCTGCGCCAGCGCGTCCCGTGTAGGGCCGTCCGCCTGCTGGTTGTTGAAGTCCACAAGGCAGATCAGGTTATCCAGCTTCCACTGAACGGCGGACATGACAGCCTCCCATGTGGACCCTTCGCCCAACTCGCCATCGGACATGAGGTTATAGATGAACGCGGGGTTTTCCTTGCGCTTCAGCCCCATCGCCATACCCACTGCGATCCCGAGGCCCTGCCCCAGCGAGCCGCCCGTGATCTCCATCCCCGGTGTATAGCTGGCCATTCCTGACATGGGCATGCGGCTGTCGTCCATGCCATAGGTCTCCAGCTCTTCTTCGGGCAGGATACCGGCCTCCATCAGCACCGCGTAAAGGGCGATGGCGTAGTGGCCGATAGACAGCAAGAACCGGTCGCGCCCTTCCCATTCAGGATCGTCGGGACGGTGGGTCATGGCATGGAAATAGCTGGTGGCCAGCACGTCAGCGATGCCCAATGCCTGACCGATATAGCCTTGGCCCTGTACCTCGCCCATCAACAGCGACTTGCGCCGGATATTCCATGCCCGCCGAGCCAACGAAACGTTGGACAACGCGGCAGGTCTTGTCTCTGTGGTCATAAAGTCCTCCCCCCACAAAATCCTGCAATCTGGCGCTGGTGTAACAGCCACGCCTGCCAGAGTATTTTAAGAAAAATTCAAAGCAACTTTAGCCAAGCTACGTAAATGGCGATCCATTGCCAACAGGTATAATGAGTACTACAGTCGCGCCAACTGAAGGAATGAGGTCCCATGTCTGCCGATCTGATCAAAGTCACCTACCGTATCGAGACCGCGGGCGATCCCGCCGCGATGGCGGCCAAGATCGCCTCTGACCAAAGCACAGGTACCTTCACCGAACTGCCGGGCGAAACTGAGGCCGTGCGCGCCCGCTGCGCTGCCCGCGTACTGTCTGTAACTGCCCTACCCGATCTGGATCAGCCGTCCCTGCCGAACACCGGCGCAACGGGTCCGGTCAAACGGGCTGATGCGGTGATCGCCTATCCACTGGAGGCCGTGGGCACCGACATTGCCGCACTGATGACCATCACCATCGGCGGTGTTTTCGCCATTCGCGGAGTCACCGGCATCCGCGTCATGGACATAGACCTGCCCGACGCATGGTCCTGCCTTCCGGGGCCGCAATTCGGGGTCGAAGGCTCGCGCCGCTTGATGGGTGTGCAAGAGGGGCCGATGATTGCCTCAATCATCAAGCCTTCCCTAGGTCTGCTGCCCGATGAAACAGCAGAGGTCGTGCGCCAATTGTGCGAGGCGGGCGTGGACTTCATCAAGGACGACGAAAAACTGATGAGCCCCGCCTACTCGCCCCTAGAGGCGCGGGTGAAGGCGATCATGCCAGTAATTGAAGACCACCAGCAACGCACCGGCAAGAAGGTGATGTATGCCTTCGGGATCAGCTCGGCCGATCCGGATCAGATGATGCGCAACCATGACATCGTGACTGCCCACGGGGGCAATGCGGCTGTGATCAACATCAACTCGGTCGGTTATGGCGGCATGAGCTTTCTGCGCAAACGCAGCGCCCTATGCTTGCATGCGCATCGTAACGGCTGGGACATCCTGACACGTCACCCCGCCTTGGGGATGGAGTTCCGCGCCTACCAGAAAATCTGGCGTCTTCTGGGTGTGGACCAGTTCCAGATCAATGGTATTCAAGCCAAATACTGGGAGCCTGATGATAGCTTCGTCGCCAGCTTCAAAGCCGTGCGCGAACCGATCTTCAGTGACTATGACCGTCCCCTTCCAGTGGTGTGCAGCGGCCAATGGGGCGGGCAGGCCTATGAGACATACCAGCGCACGGGCAAGACTCTGGACCTGATGTATCTGGGCGGCGGCGGCATTCACGGGCACCCCATGGGGCTGGCCGCTGGTGTCCGCGCCATCCGTCAGGCGTGGGATGCGGCGGCGGCAGAGACTCCGCTGGACACCTATGCGGCAACCCATCCGGAACTGCGTGCGGCGCTGGACAAATGGGGTCCGGTCTAAGCTACCGCTCCCCCAATCCAAAATCACAGCTTACACGACAGGCGCACCCACTTCGGGTGCGCCATTGCTTTGGACACTCTCAGACCCGTTCGAAGCCACCACTCGGGCAGCTCTGGCACCGGAACGCGGGCCACATACGCAACACCACGACCAAGTCCGCAACGCTGCCATGGTCAGCCCTGCTAACTTGCGACTTCAGCCCACCTGACAAAACAACCCAAAATTGATTGACACTTTCAACGGTCGCGAATGCGCCCCCGAATGAGCGCCTCGACAGAGCACCCAGACGATCGCGAAATTTATCCATAAAACCTGCATATTTGGACTACCACCTAAGAGGCATCGCGCAAAAATCGCAGGCAACACCCCCACAATGATTCAACCCTTGAGGGAAAGAAGCATTGAAATGTTCCCCTTATTCATATTATCAAACAGGTATTGATTTCGCCTTTCATTCTATCAGATTTCGTTGTTCCATGACCTATTCCGAGACCCTCCTGCCCCTAGACACAATCGCGCTTTCGCCCACCGAAAGCAGCCTTTCCGCCTCGGCCGCCAGTGAAGGTGATCTTGCCTCCTGGTCACTACGCGCGCAGGCCATGAGCCTGATCGGCACCACCGCCTGGCCGACGGGAACCGTTACCATCTCGTATCCCGCCGCTGCGCCCGCAGATTATGCTGGCAGCGTATACGAGACTGCCCTGCAACCCCTCACCGCCAGCCAGATCGAAGCCGCAAGCCTTGCGTTTGACCTGCTTGGAGATCTGATCGGCCTGACGTTCACCGAACAGGAAAACGGCGGCAGCATGCGGATCATCGGCGTGTCTGACGCGGGACTGGCCAGCGCCTTCGCCGCGGATGCCACCGGCGCGGGCGGCGATCTGCTGATTGCGAATGAAGGCAGCGCACCGGGATCCCTTGGCTTTCACATGATGATGCGCGGCGTGGGCCAGATCTTGGGTCTGGTCAGCACCGGCGCCACTGTCGAGGACAGCTTTGCGACCAGTGCGCAATATCTTCAGGACAGTAACATCTACACCATGATGAGCCCCCTCTCGGCGGGCTTTGCAGGCGCCCGCTGGCTGACCGACTATGCTGCAACCCCGATGCTGGCGGACGTCAGCGCCTTGCAACTGATCTACAGCCCCAATTTCGACACCCGCACCGGCGATACCACTTACGGCTTTAGCTCGACCGCTGACCGGATCGTCTTTGACTTTGACGCGATGATGAAGACCTACGGCGCTGTTGCCGCAGTTACCGTCTGGGATGCCGATGGTGAGGATGTGCTGAACATGTCCGGCTTTGGGCAGGACGCAGTGATCAGCCTGAGCGACGGCACCTATTCGAACATCGGCGGCGGCATTGCGAATTTCGCGATCGCGAACGGCACCATCATCGAAAACGCCGTGGGCGGTGTTGGCGATGACTGGATCATCGGCAATGGCACCCGAAATGATCTGTTCGGCGGCTACGGTGGCGATACGCTGGAAGGTGGCAATGGTCGTGACCGCCTGTTCGGCGAAGCCCGCAATATGGAAGAGATCGACGTCACCCACAGCATGGTCTCGCTGGATTTCGAGGCGCCTTTGACCCTTTCCAGCGACGCGCAAGTTGCGGGTTTCACCGCCGAGATGCTGGTTGCCTTCACCGATCTGGCCGCTGGCACGGAAACGATCGCTTTGCCCAAAGGCCTGACGCTGGTTCTGGATGCAGCCAATGAAAAGCTGCAACTGGTTGCCGGTGACGAAACCTTTGATGCGCCGCTATTCCTGTCGGATCTGGCAGACGGTGATGTTCATCGCCTCAGCGTCAGCGTTGGTGGAGTTGTCCGCTTCTACATCGACGGGCAATTGGCTGGCACGCTAGAGGATGTGCCCACCAGCGGTACCGCCGCTGAGGTCAGCTTTGACATGACTGGCTTGGTCGGTGATGTGCGCCTCTTCGCTGGCGTGCGCGGCGCAGCCCTAATCGAGGCCAACGCCTTCACCCCGCTCGACACCGCCTCTGAGAGCGACTTGCTGTGGGATATTCGCGCCGACAAAGCCGCCGCCACACTGACCGACGCGCTAGAGCAAGCAACCATCACCCTGCCCGAAACCGTCAGTTACACCCGCGCCACAGCGGTCAGCTTTGACGACCTATTGGATGGCGGCTCTGGCACCGATATTCTGCGCGGCGGAATTGGAGATGACACCCTGATCGGGGGTGAGGGCAATGACATGTTGGATGGGGGCATCGGTGCCGACGTTTTGCGCGGCGGTGATGGCGAGGACACGGTCGATTACCGCGCCTCGGACAAGGCTGTTCAGGTGGCCTTGAACAACGGCTATGGTCGCGGGGGCGATGCCGCCGGAGACCGGCTGTTCTCAATCGAAAAGGTGATCGGAACCGATTACGGTGACCAAATTGTGGGCGACAAAGGCGACGAAACCCTTTGGAGCGGCAACGGCGATGACACCATCTCGGGTCTTGATGGTGACGATGCCCTCAAGGGTCAGGACGGCAAGGACGTGCTGAACGGCGGCAACGGAGATGACCGCCTGACCGGCGGGGCCGACGCGGACGTGCTAAACGGCGGCGCGGGCGACGACATCGCACGGTACTACAGTTCTGGCGGCGCTGTTGAGATTGATCTAAGCGCGGGCACCACCGACGGCACAGATGCTGTTGGGGACGTGCTGATCTCTATCGAAAGCCTGCTTGGCAGTGCCTACAGCGATAAGCTAACCGGATCTGCCGAGGCGAACCGCCTGTTTGCTGCCGAAGGCAACGATACACTGACCGGCATGGAAGGTGATGACCTGATGCGCGGCGGTGACGGCAATGACACCTTTGTCTTTGCTGGTGGTCACGGCAACGACACGATTTTCGACTTTGAGGATGGCCGCGATACCCTCGCGCTTGCGGGCATCTCTTCGCTGGACAGCGTTAGCATCCAGCAAAGCGGCGATGATGCCGAGATCAGCTTTGCAGGCACCACTGTGACCCTGCGCAACATGCTGATCGACAACATCGATGCGACTGACTTCATCTTCGACTACGATCTGTAACGCGCCTTGCGGCCACTGAACCCTAGCGTTCGGTGGCCTCTTTCAGAATCAAGGGAATGGGGCGCTGGCTTGTGTCCGCCTCTTGTTCCCGCCACCGCTCTAGCATCGGTTTACCCGAGTTGACGCAGTGGTCCCGCATGGCGACACGCGCGCCATTTGCATCCCCTGCC
>JAYZYX010000090.1:0-3040 GCA_036139795.1 Pseudomonadota bacterium
AGCCCGCCGCCCAGCAGCACGGAAATCACCAGTGCGCCACCGATCAGCCACCAGGCGAAGGGGTCCATGGCCGTATCCACGGAGAACCAGATCTGCCAGCCGATCCCGAGGATGGCGACGATGACTCCGCCGAGAAAGGCGATGATGCCGTAGGCCTGCCAGCCCATCGGCTGTGGTGACTGTGGTGACTGTGGTGTCTGGTCCGCGCCGGTATCCGCCGCGGTGCGGGCCGTGTCTTCGCCGTCGCGGGCAGACTGTCGGTCGTTCCCTTGGGTCTTCGGGGTCGGTTTCTGATCGGGCTCTGGCATGGCTTTCCTCGCTGCTGATGGATTAACACATAGGCCAAGCAATGCTACAGGCGACAGCGCGGCGCAGGTAAACCGCCTGCGATCCGTACCGACCATTCTATTTCTGAAATTCTGAGGGCGTTACAGCCATGGCGCGCGGCAAGCAGGTCCACGAAACGTCAGCCAAGATCATCTATGAGGGGTCCGAGGCCGACACGCACATCCAGCACTTCAAGGATGACCCGGCCAAGGGCCGCCGCGGTGACGATGCCGTCGCGCTGTGGCAGGCTGGGCGCGGCGTGCTGAACAACCGGATTTCCGACGTGCTGATGACGCGTCTCACCGAAATGGGGGTGGCCAATCACCTGATCCGCCGCCTGAACATGCGTGAGCAGGTGGTGCGGGCGACGGAGCCCATGGCCATTGGCGTGAAGATCCGGAACCTTGCGGCGGGTGCCTTTGCCAGCCGTCTGGGCATGCCCGTCGGGGTCAAGCTGCCCCGGCCCATGGTGGAGTTCTTTCTGCGCTCGACCGAGCTGGATGACCCGCTGATCACTGAGGACAACATCGCGGCCTTCAACTGGGCCAGTCCGCAGGATCTTGATGACATTGTTGCTCTGTCCATGCGCACCAACGATATCCTCTCTGGCCTGTTCATCGGGGTTGGGCTCAAGCTCGTTGACTTCCGGCTGGACTTCGGCCGGGTCTGGGAGCCGCTGGAGAACGGTCAGGAGGAAATGCGGATCGTGATCGCGGATGAGATTACGCCGGACAACTGCCGCCTGTGGGACAACGAAACCGGTGACAAGCTGGAGACGCTCCGGGATTCGGCCACGGGGCTGGATGGACACCGGCTGGTTGCCGCCCGGTTGGGGCTCATGCCCGAGGCTGGTCCGCGCGATCTGCAGGGCCCCAAGACCCTTCAGTAGCGGCTTTCTTGTGCTGGGCGAGCGGCCTGCGGCTTTGCGCCTGTTCAAACCGCAGCGTCTGATCCTATATTGTGGTGACAAGCCTTAGAGTGAGGGAATGCGTCTATGCCCATGTCCGCTGGCGAAATCGAGCAAATGATCCGGAGCGCCCTTCCCGATGCCGACGTGCGCATCGAGGATCTGCGGGGTGACGGCGATCACTATGCCGCCCATATCGTTTCCGAGGCGTTCAGGGGTAAGTCACGGGTGGCGCAGCACCAGCTGGTTTATGCCGCACTGCAGGGTCGGATGGGGACGGAACTGCACGCGCTGTCGTTGCAGACCAAAGCCCCGGACTAAGCCCGAGCCATCAAAATCGAGGACCGATCATCATGGATACTTCCATTCTCACCCGCATTCAGTCTGACGTGCAGAACAATCAGGTCATGCTGTATATGAAGGGTACGCCCGTGTTCCCCCAATGCGGCTTTTCCGCGGCCGTTGTGGCCGTGCTGAACAACCTCGGGGTCGACTACCACTCGGAGAACGTCCTGGAAGATCCGGGCATCCGTCAGGGCATCAAAGAATACGCCAACTGGCCGACCATCCCGCAGCTGTACGTCAAGGGTGAGTTCGTCGGTGGCTGCGATATCGTGCGCGAGATGTATGAAACCGGTGAGTTGACACAGGTACTGACCGAGGCCGGTGTCGAGGTTCGCTCTGCTGGCTGACTGAACGGTGGTCGGGTTCTGTGGTTGCGTTGGCGGCATTATTGGTGGCGCGCTCGGGCCTTGGCCGCTTCGCGGCCTTCGGCCCTCCAACGCGCACTTTCTGAGATAAGCCGTCACGGCGGGCGCAGCCCGGCGTGTCATTTTGACTGCGCGCGGGAGATTTGAGAGCCGCGAAGCGGCGTCAAATCGAGCGCGCCACCGATTGCAGCCGGAAACCACCCCCGCAGAGCCAAGAAAAAACCCGGCAGCGCGGGCTACCGGGTCTCTTGATACAGCAGTCATCGAGGCTTTTCGCCCCGATCAGCTTCTCGCTTATCGCCTCAAGCCTCAGGCCTCAGGGTTGACCGAGGCGGGCTCGATCTTCACACCGGGGCCCATGGTCGAAGAGATCGCAATCTTCTTCACGTAGGTGCCTTTAGCCCCGGAAGGCTTGGCTTTCTGGATCGCATCGATAAAGGCCTTCACGTTGGCCAGAATGTCTGCCTCAGAGAACGAAGCCTTGCCGATGCCAGCGTGAACGATCCCGGCCTTCTCCGCGCGGAACTGCACCTGACCGCCCTTGGCAGCCTCGACAGCCGCAGCCACGTCAGCGGTGACCGTGCCCAGCTTTGGGTTCGGCATCAGGCCGCGCGGGCCCAGCACCTTACCCAGACGGCCGACGATCGGCATCATGTCCGGGGTTGCGATCACGCGCTCGAAGTCGATCGACCCGGCCTGCACCTGTTCCATCAGGTCTTCAGCGCCGACAATATCCGCGCCAGCAGCCTTGGCTTCATCAGCCTTGGCATCCTTGGCGAACACGGCCACGCGGACCGTCTTACCCGTGCCCGCTGGCAGGGTCACAGCACCGCGCACGTTCTGGTCGGCGTGACGAGGGTCAATGCCGAGGTTCATCGAAATCTCGATGGTCTCGTCAAACTTCGCGGTCGCACGGGATTTTACCATCGATACCGCTTCTTCGACCGAAACCAGACCATCACGGTCAATACCTTCGTAGGCGTTACGAATACGCTTTCCTGCTGCCATGCTATCAGCCCTCCACCTGCACGCCCATCGACCGGGCGGAGCCTTCGATGATCGCCATCGCGCCCTCGATGTCGACCGCATTCAGGTC
>JAYZYX010000091.1:0-17379 GCA_036139795.1 Pseudomonadota bacterium
CAGACGATTCACTTTCAACCAAGGACGCCCCCATGCCCGCTGTGATCCGCAAAACCCTGCTTCATGTAGAGGAAACGCTCATTGAAGGAGGCAAGGCCGCGCCTGTGCCCCTGAAGATGATTGCAGCGGTCGCGGTGATCCAGAATCCGTGGGCTGGTCGCGGCTTTGTCGAGGATTTGCGCCCCGAGATCACCGATTGCGCCCCCGGTTTGGGTGCCCTGTTAACCCGCATGGTGCTTGAGGCCGCTGGCGGCGGCGACAAGGTTGAAGGCTATGGGAAATCGGCCATCGTCGGCGTGAACGGTGAGGTCGAGCATGCCTCGGCCCTGATCCACACCCTGCGCTTCGGTAACCACTACCGCGAGGCCGTCGGCGCGAAGTCCTATCTGGCGTTCTGCAACACGCGCGGTCCGGCCAATGCGCCGCTGATGATCCCGCTGATGGACAAGAACGATGGCGGCCGGCGCAGCCACTACCTGACGATCCAGCTGTCGATCGCTGACGCCCCCGCGCCGGACGAAATTGTCGTGGCGCTTGGCGCATCCATCGGCGGACGCCCCCATCACCGGATCGGTGACCGGTATCAAGACCTCAAGGAGCTTGGGCATGACGTCGACAACCCTGCCGCTGTCTGAAGGCACCCTCAGCTTTCGGTCGGCGGGAAACGGACCGCCGGTGGTGCTGATCCACGGGGTCGGCATGCAATCTGCCGCTTGGGGGCCACAGATCGCGCATTTGGCGCAGACCCATCACGTGATTGCGCTGGATATGCCGGGTCATGGGGGCAGCACCGCCCTGCCCTTTGGCGCGACGCTAGAGGATTTCGTGGCATGGGCCGCGAAGGCGATCACCGCTCTTGGCCTTGGCAGCGTCAGTCTGGCAGGCCATTCCATGGGCGCGCTGGTGGCTGGCGGACTGGCGGCAACGCGCCCCGATCTGGTGGCCAGAGTTGCCCTGATCAACGGGGTCTATCGCCGTTCAACTGACGCCCGCGCCGCAGTTGAGGCCCGTGCGAGCCAGATCAAAGACGGCCAGATCGATCTGGAAACACCACTGAACCGCTGGTTCGGTGACAGCCCGCCCGAAATCGCTGCCCGCGATCTGGTGGCTGGCTGGCTGCGCGCCGTCGATCCCAAAGGATACGCGGTCGCATATGGCGCATTTGCCCGCGGCGACGCGACCTATGCTGACCGGATCAAGGACATCACCTGCCCGCTTCTGGCGCTGACCGGCGACGGGGATGCCAATTCAACGCCTGCTATGGCGCAGGCCATGGCAAATGCCGCCCCCCACGGACGCTGCGTCGTCATCAATGGGCACAGACATATGGTCAACCTCACCGCGCCCGAGGCCGTGAACGCAGCTTTGGACACATGGTTGGCGACACCAACACAGGAGGACCCCCGATGAGTGATCTTGATCCCCGCGCGTTGCGCACGGCATTTGGCACCTTCATGACAGGTGTCACCGTGGTCACGGCCATGGGCGACGATGACCAGCCTTTGGGCTTTACGGCAAATTCGTTCACCTCGGTCTCGCTGGACCCGCCGCTGGTTCTGGTGTGTCTGGCCAACCGCTCGGCCAATTATGAGGCATTTACCAAGGCAGAGGGCTTTGCGGTGAATATCTTGGCCGAAACCCAGAAAGATGTCTCAAACACCTTCGCCCGCCCGTCCGAAAACCGATTTGCCAGCGTCGACTGGCGCAAAGGCCCGCAAGGGGCACCGGTGCTGGAAGGCGTCTCGGCGTGGTTCGACTGCGCCATGCATAAGGTCGTTCCTGCCGGAGACCACGCCATCCTGATCGGAGAGGTCAAAGCCTTTGACACCGCCCCGGCCCCTGGGCTTGGCTACGCCCGCGGTGCCTATGTCACGCCCGCCGCCGAGGCCGAGGCGTTAGAGGGGCAAACCGGCGTCATGGTCTCGGCCCTGATCAAACGCGGCGATGCAGTGCTGCTGGTGGATCGCAAGGACGGCAACTTGACCCTCCCCGAAGCCCGCGTCGGAAAAGAGGGGCTGTCGGCCACCCTTGCCCGTCTGATCGATGAGACTGGCCTGAAGACCGAAGCAGGCTTTATCTACGCGGTCTATGAGGACAGTTTGCGCGGCTGCCAGCACATCACCTTCCTCTGCGATGCCCCCGAAGGCACTCCGCGCGGCGGCACCTTTGTTGCGCCCGAACCCTCGGCCCTGATGGATATCGCCGACCCCGCGATGCTGACCATGCTGACCCGCTTTGCCACCGAGGCAAAGCTTGGAAATTTCGGAGTTTATTACGGAAACGCCCGCAGCGGCGAAGTGCGCCCGCTTGTCAAAGGAACTGTTTGAGATGAAGTTTTCGCTTTTCGCCCATATGGAACGCATTTCTGCGGACGACTGCCAGAAGCAGCTTTATGACGAGTTTATCCAGCTGTGCCAGATCGCCGACGAAGGCGGGATGCACGCGGTCTGGACCGGCGAGCATCACGGCATGAACTTTACCATTGCGCCGAACCCGCTGCTCAATCTGGTGGATCTGGCGCGCCGCACCCGCAATGTGCGGCTGGGAACCGGCACCGTCATCGCCCCGTTCTGGCATCCGATCCGGCTGGCGGGCGAGGCAGCGATGGCCGACATCATCACCGAAGGCCGGTTGGAACTGGGCATTGCCCGCGGCGCTTACACCTATGAATACGAACGCATGATGCCCGGCCTTGATGCATGGGAAGCAGGCCAGCGGATGCGCGAATTGGTCCCTGCCCTGCGGGCCCTTTGGAAAGGGGATTATGCGCAGGACGGACAGTTCTATTCCTTCCCCGAAACCACCTCTGCCCCGCAGCCCTTGCAGGAAAACGGCCCACCTCTGTGGGTCGCCGCCCGCGATCCCAACAGCTTTGAATTTGCGGTAAAACATTGCTGCAACGTGCAGGTCACGCCTCTCTGGAAGGGCGAGCCTGAGGTGCGCCACCTGATCGACACCTTTGACGCCGCCTGCACAGGGACCACAGCACCGCGCCCCAAGATCATGCTCTTGATGCACACTTATGTGGCCGACGGGGCGGACGACGCAGCGCTTGCCGCCGACGAATTAAACCGGTTTTACAACTACTTCGGCGCATGGTTCATGAACAAGCGTGAGGTCAAGCAGGGCCTTGTCGCCCCGCTTAGTGACGAAGAGATCAAAGCCCACCCCTTCTATTCGCCCGATACAATGATGCGCGATCTGGTCATCGGGGATGCGAACGCGGTGATCAAACGCCTGAAGGTCTATGAAGAGATGGGCTATGATGAATACAGTTTCTGGATCGACTCTGGCATGAGCTTCGAGCGCAAGAAAGCCTCGCTTCAGCGGTTCATCTCGGACGTCATGCCCGCCTTCCAGTAACCCCGCAAAGGAGCAGCCCATGCAGCGTTACCAGCTATATATCGACGGAGCATTCTGCGACGGATCGGGCCAATTCCCCAGCATTGATCCATCCACAGGGCAGCCTTGGGCCATGATGCCCGAGGCCCAAGAGGACGACGTCAACCGCGCCGTCGCAGCCGCCAAACGCTCCTTTGACGCGCCGGAATGGGCAGGCATGACGGCCACAGCACGGGGCAAGCTGCTAATGCGGCTGGCCGATCTTCTGGCCGAAAACGCTCAGAAGCTGGCGCAGATCGAAACTCGGGACACCGGCAAGATCATCCGCGAAACCTCGGCCCAGATTGCCTATGTGGCCGATTACTACCGCTATTATGCGGGGCTTGCGGACAAGATCGAAGGGGCGCACCTGCCCATCGACAAACCCGACATGGAGGTCTGGCTACGCCGCGAACCCATCGGAGTTGTGGCGGCCGTGGTTCCTTGGAATTCGCAACTGTTCTTGTCGGCGGTCAAACTGGGGCCTGCACTGGCGGCGGGTTGCACGGTGGTCTTGAAAGCCTCGGAAGAAGGGCCCGCGCCCCTCTTGGAGTTTGCTCGCATCTTTGATCAGGCGGGCTTTCCGAAAGGCGTGTTGAACGTCATCACCGGCTTTGGCGCCACCTGCGGCGCGCCGCTGACCAGCCATCCCGATGTGGCCCATGTGGCCTTTACCGGCGGACCGGACACCGCCCGCCATATCGTGCGTGGCAGCGCCGAAAATCTGGCCAGTGTTTCACTGGAGTTGGGGGGCAAGTCGCCCTTTATCGTGTTCGAAGATGCGGATCTGGACAGCGCCGCCAACGCGCAAGTCGCGGGCATCTTCGCGGCAACGGGTCAAAGCTGCGTCGCGGGGTCACGCCTTGTGGTGCAAAACACGATCAAGAAGGCCTTCCTTGAGCGCCTGAAAGCCAAGGCCGAAGCCATCGTGATCGGGCAACCGGACGACATGGCGACCGAGGTCGGCCCCCTCTGCAGCGCCCGCCAGCGGGACCACGCGACAGACCTGATCGCCCGCTCTTGCGATGCAGGGGCGAAGGTTATCACTGGCGGCACCGCTCCAAGCGGCGAAGGGTTCTATTTCAAACCCACAATCATCGATTGCTCGGACGTCCCCGATGCCCCCTGCCTGACCGAGGAATTCTTTGGCCCCGTCCTGTCTGTCGTGGGTTTTGACACCGAAGAAGACGCCGTGAGCATCGCCAATGACACGGCCTTCGGCCTTGCCTCTGGGGTTTTCACCCGCGATTTGACCCGCGCGCACCGGATGATCCGGCGCATTCGGGCGGGCATCGTCTGGGTGAACACCTACCGCGCCGTCAGCCCCATCGCGCCCTTTGGCGGGTATGGGTTATCTGGCCACGGACGCGAAGGCGGTCTGCAAGCCGTCCTTGACTATACCACCGTCAAAACCGTGTGGCTGCGGGTCAGCGATGATCCTATCCCAGACCCCTTTGTGATGCGCTAGGCTAATGGCCATTGGGGAAAGTGGCACCTAAACCTGTGCCACTTCCTCCATCCACCCCAGCCGCATTTCGGGAACCGAACGCAGCAGCATCTCGGTATAGTCGTCAAAGGGCGGCGACAGGACTTTGGACTTTTGCCCATAGCGCACCACCTTGCCCAAATGCATCACTGCGATGGAATCCGCGATGGCTTTCACCGTCGCGATATCGTGGGTGATGAACATGTAGGACACCTGTTCGCGCTGTTGCAGATCATAGAGCAGCTGCAAAATCCCCTCGGCCACCAGCGGATCAAGGGCGCTGGTCACCTCATCACAGATGATCAGCTTTGGCTTGGCAGCCAGCGCGCGGGCAATACAGACGCGCTGCTTTTGCCCGCCGGATAGCTCTGCCGGATAACGGTCCATAAAGCCCGCGCCCAGTTCGATCTCATCCAGCAACTGCACGATCCGATCTCGCAGCGCCGCGCCTTTCATACCGAAATAGAACTGCAACGGACGCCCGATGATGGTTCCCACGGTTTGCCGCGGGTTCATCGCCGTGTCTGCCATCTGGTAGATCATCTGCAATTCGCGCAGGTCTTCGCGGCTGCGCCCTTTCAGATCACGAGACAACTCGCGCCCATCAAAAAACACTTGCCCCGACTTTTGTGGCAAAAGCCCCGTGATCACCCGCGCCAGCGTGGATTTGCCAGAGCCGGATTCCCCCACTACCGCCAGCGTCGTGCCGGGCTGGATCGCGATGTTGATATCGGACAACACATCGCGCCCCATACCCCGATATTCTGCAGAGAGGCCAGTGACCTGTAAGACTGGCGGCTGGTCCGAGGTCTTCTCGGCATGTTCCTTGGCCGTCACCGACACCAGCGCACGGGTGTAGTCCTGCTGCGGTTCGGTGATGATCTGCCGAGTCGAGCCGTATTCCACCGTCTTGCCATGCCGCAAAACCATGATGTCATCGGCAATCTGCGCCACAACTGCCAGATCGTGGGTGATATAAAGCGCGGCCACCCCCAGATCACGGATCGCCCCTTTGATCGCGGCCAGAACGCCAAGCTGGGTGGTCACATCCAGCGCGGTTGTCGGCTCATCGAAAATCACCAAATCAGGCTGGGGACACAGGGCCATCGCGGTCATCGCACGCTGCAATTGCCCGCCCGAGACCTGATGGGGATAGCGATCGCCAAAGGTCTCCGGCTCGGGCAACCCTAGCTTGCGGAACAGATCAATCGCCCGCTCTTTCGCCTCTTGGCGCGAGGCACGCCCGTGCGAGATTGTGGCCTCGATCACCTGCTCCATCAGCTTTTTCGCAGGATTAAAGGCCGCAGCAGCGGATTGGGCCACATAGGTGACCTCAGCCCCGCGCAAGGACCGTAGAACTGCGCCCTTTGCCTTGCGGATTTCTCGCCCGTTCAGGTGGATTTCGCCGCCGGTCAATTCAATCCCGCCACGGCCATAGGCCATCGCCGAAAGGCCAATCGTAGACTTACCCGCACCGGATTCCCCGATCAGGCCCAGTACCTTGCCCTTTTCCAAAGCCAAGGACACGCCGTCCACAATAGTCACACGACGGGGTGCCTCTCCGGGGGGATAGGCGGTGGCTTCGATCTTGAGGTTGTTGATCTTCAGCACATGATCAGGCATTGCGCCCCCCTTTCAACGAGGAGGTGCGATCCAGCACCCAGTCAGCCACAAGGTTCACGCTGATCGCCAGCGCCGCAATCGCAACGGCAGGCAGCAGCGCGGCGGGTATGCCGTAAACGATCCCGTCCTTGTTCTCTTTCACGATCCCGCCCCAGTCCGCAGCGGGCGGCTGCACGCCAAGCCCAAGGAACGACAAGGTCGAGACGAAAAGCACCATGAAAATAAATCGCATCCCCGCCTCAGCCACCAAAGGCGACAAGGCGTTGGGCAGGATTTCCCGAAAGATCACCCAAGCACGGCCTTCGCCGCGCAGGCGGGCGGATTCCACATACTCCATGACCGCGATATCGCTGGCGACTGCGCGGGACAGACGGAACACGCGGGTGGAATCCAACAGGCCCATGACAAGGATCAGCACAGGGATGGTCACCGGCATCACCGACAGCACCACCAGCGCAAAGATCAGCGTCGGGATCGCCATGATCAGATCGACAAAGCGCGACATCAGCTGATCCAGCCAGCCGCCCACAACCGCTGCGAAGAGGCCAAGAACCGAGCCGGTGACAAAGCTGACCACCGTCGCGGCAATCGCCACAAAGATTGTCGTCTGACCGCCCCAGATCATGCGGGACAAGAGGTCTCGTCCGATATTGTCCGTCCCAAGCCAATGTTCGGCCGAGGCCGGCTCCCACACGTCGCCAACCACTTCGCTGACCCCGAAGGGTGCGATCAGCGGGGCGAAAATGGCGGTGAAAAGAAACAGGCCGGTGATAAACAGCCCGATCAATGTCGGTAGAGGAAGGCGCTTCATTTCGGGTGCCTCAATCTGGGGTTCGCCAAGATCGACACGATATCCGCAAACATGTTCAGGAAAATATAAACGGCGGCAAAGATCAGGCCGCAGGCCTGCACCACCGGCACATCGCGCTTGGCCACGTGATCCACCAGATACTGGCCCATACCGGGGTAGACAAAGACCACCTCAACCACGACGACGCCCACAACCAGATAAGCCATGTTCAGCATGACCACGTTCACAATCGGCGCGATCGAGTTCGGAAAGGCATGACGCCAGATCACACTGGCGCGGCGCAGGCCTTTCAGCTCGGCGGTCTCGATATAGGCCGATTGCATCACGTTCAGCAGGGCCGCGCGGGTCATCCGCATCATATGCGCCAGCACCACCATCACCAGCACGGCAACGGGCAAAGATATGGCGTGCAGCTTGTCTAGAAGGCTCATCCGGTCGTTCAGCATCGCCACCGACGGGGCCCATCCCAGTTGCACGGCCACATAGTACATCAGGATGTAGCTCATCATGAATTCAGGCACCGATATCGCTGACAATGTCACCGCCGAGATCAGCTTATCCGGCCAGCGCCCCCGATAAAGCACCGAGACAAGGCCAAGGGTAATCGCCAGCGGGACCGAGATAATCGCCGCCCACATGGCAAGAAACAGGGTGTTCCCCAGACGGTCCGCAATGGACGCACCGATATCGCGCCCATTCGTCAACGATGTTCCCAGATCCCCGTGCATCACCCCGCCAAGCCAATTCAGATAGCGTTCTAGCGGAGGAACATTCAGACCCAATTCTTCACGCAAGTTCGCAAGGGATTCCGGCGTGGCCGTCTGCCCGAGGATCGATTGCGCCACATCTCCTGGCAGGATCTGCGTGCCCAGAAAGATCATGATCGAAACCAGAAAAATCAAAAGCAGGCCCAGCGCGATGCGCTGGACCAACAATTTAAGGACAAGTGAGTTCATCCGGCCTGCCTCAGACCAGCCAGCACTTGTGCGGTGCAAGACCGTTCATGACTTCCCAGACGCCGTTCTGTTCCCAGCCTGCGATCTGATCGCTGACACCTTCGATGAAATCGTTGAACATCGGGCAGATCAGGCCACCTTCATTTCTAAGAATGTCCGCCATCTCACGGTACAGTTGCTTGCGCTTGGCACTGTCCAACTCGCCCTTGGCTTCGAACAGCTTGGCGTCGAAAGCCTCGTTCTTGAAGCGGGTGTCGTTCCAGTCGGCAGTGGACAGATAGGCGGTGGCGTACATCTGGTCCTGCACCGGACGGCCGCTCCAATACGAAGCGCAGAAGGGCTGCACGTTCCACACTTCGGACCAATAGCCGTCTGCAGGCTCGCGGCTGATCTCCAGCGGGATACCGCAGGCGCGGGCGCTTTCCTGAAACAGTTGCGCTGCATCGACCGCACCGGGGAAGGCCACATCCGACACACGCAGAATGATCGGGCTGCCATCATGGCCGGATTTTGCGTAGTATTCCTTGGCCTTCTCGGGGTCATATTCGCGCTGGGGGATGCTGTCATCGAACAGCGGATAGGCCGAGTTGATCGGAATATCGTTCCCGATCGAGCCATAGCCCTGCAGGATCTTGTCCACCATTTCCTGACGATTGATCGCGTATTTCAGCGCCATGCGCAGGTCTGCGTTATCAAACGGCGCGGTGTCGCAGTGCATGATGAACACATAGTGGCCACGGCCCGAGACGTTCTTGACCGAGATACCGGGCGCACGACCCAACAGACCGGCCACCTTGGGCGCGACCTGGTTCACGATATGCACCTGACCCGACTGCAGCGCCGCGTTACGGGCGGTTGCATCGTTGATCACGGCAAATTCGACGCCATCGAAATGACCACGGCTGTCATCCCAATAATCGACAAACTTTTCAAAGGTGTAGCGCACGCCGGGTTCTGCCTCGACCACCTTGTAGGGGCCGGTGCCGATGCCTGCATTCGGGTTGTCACGGCCGCCGTTCGGCTGGATCACAAGGTGATAGTCCGACATCAGGAACGGCAGGTCGGCGTTGGCGTCGGTCAGCTCGACAATAAAATTGTCCCCGTCCACACGCATATCCGCGATGCCCTTCATGATACCAAGCGCACCGGATTTCGCCTCTTCATCCGAATGGCGGCGCATGGTTTCCAGAACGTCATTGGCGGTCATAACCGCGCCATCATGGAACTTGACGCCCTGACGGATTTTGAAGGTCCAAGTCTTGGCATCGGGGCTAGAGGACACATCCTCGGCCAGACGCATATCCAGCGAGCCGTCGTTGTTCACGTCCAGCAAGGTCTCGCCGAAGGTGCGGGTGACGTGGAAAGCCACCTGCGCCAGCGCCATTGCGGGATCAAGCGATTCAGTGCTTTCACCACCGCCAAGGCCCATCTTCAGGATGCCGCCCTTGACAGGCGACTGGGCCAGAGCGGCGCGGAAGGGAACTGTGCCCCCCACCAAAACACCAAGGCCGAGCACACTGGCCCGGCCAAGCATCTGACGGCGTGTCATTCCTTTCTGGCTGAAACGCTGGAAGGTCGTGCCTTTTGTCTGATCAGTCATTTTTGTTTTCCCTGTTGTTAATTTTGGCCTTTGGCCATTCCCCCTTTTTCGGGGGCCTTATGTGCGAAGCGGCGGGCCGCTTCGAAATTCTTGTATACGTCGGGTCATTCAGGTGCTTTCTCTGGGTTGACCCACGTAACGGGCGGCGCCATCTGCATGTTTGCCCGCATGGTCCGCCACCATCTGTGCCACAAGTTTCGCCACCAAATCCTCTGGCGCGCAAGCGCGGCGCGTGGTCAAATCCGTGTGCAGCAACATTTTCTCGACTGTCGCAGCCAAGGTTCCATCTTTGCGCCAAAGGCGATGGAACAGATGCAACCGCTTGCCTTCTCCTGCCAGAACCTGCGTCGTAATGGTCAGTTGATCTCCGGCGTGAACCTCCTCCAAGTATCGAATATGGGTCTCGACGGTGAAGTAACTCTTGCCAGATGCGACATATTTTTCGTCAGCACCGACCATTGCCATCAGGTTATCCGTCGCTAAAGACGCCGCCTCTAGGTAGTGCGTCTCATTCATATGCCCGTTGTAGTCGGTCCAGCTGGTGGGCACCTGTCGTCGGGCGGTGACGGGCAAGCCGTCTTTACTCTCGCCACTGGCCAGCGCCGCCTCATGGGCTTTAACCACCCCGCCAGCGCCCGAGCCAGTGCGCTTCAGCGACCGCACCATGCCGACGATATTGTCATCACGCAGGCGCTCAAGTTCACGGATCGACATATGGCCGGACTGGGCATCGGACTGGCCCGCGATCAGATCGACCAGCTCATCGGTGAACTCGGGCACATCCATCAGCTTGGTCCACGGCCACGACAAACACGGTCCGAACTGCGCCATAAAGTGCTTCATTCCCGCTTCGCCACCCGCGATGCGGTAGGTCTCGAACAGGCCCATCTGGCCCCAGCGGATGCCAAAGGCCATGCGGATCGCATCGTCGATCTCTTCGGTGGTGGCGATACCGTCCTTCACAAGCCACAGGCTTTCGCGCCAGACAGCCTCAAGCAGGCGATCCGCAATATGCGCGTCAATCTCTTTGCGCAGGGTCAGCGGGTACATCCCGATCTGGCGCAAGATATTGGCGGCCTTTTCTGTATGCTCCGCCTCGCCTACAAGTTCGACCAGCGGCAGCAGGTACACGGGGTTGAACGGATGTGCAACCACTGCGCGGGCGCCTTTTTCGTTCAATTCCGAAGGCTTGAAGCCCGACGTTGATGAGCCGATCACAGCCGCATCCGGGGCCAAGTCGCACAACGCCCCCAGAACCTTGTGCTTGAGATCCAGCCGCTCAGGCACGCTTTCCTGCACCCAGTCAGCGTCCGAAACCGCCTCTGCCAAATGCTGATGGAAGCTCAGGCTTCCTTCAGCGGGCATCGCCCGATCATAAAGCGCGGGCAAGGCGCGGCGGGCGTTGCTGATCACCTCAGAGATTTTACGTTCGGCCTCAGGGTCGGGATCGAAGATCGCCACGTCCCAACCGTTCAGCAAGAACCGCGCCGCCCAACCGCCACCAATCACACCGCCGCCAATGATGGCGGCCTTCTTACGCGGGGCGCTCATGCTGCCACCTTGGGGGCGCGTTTCACCAGCCCCAGCCGTTCGCGCACAGCGTCCGGCCCGACCACTCGGGCACCCATATTCTCGATCAGCGTCACGGCGCGTTCCACCAGTTGCGCGTTCGTGGCCAACTGGCCCTTGCCAAGCCACAGGTTATCCTCAAGCCCCACACGCACATTGCCCCCCGCCAGCACCGCGGCCGAGACATAGGGCATCTGGTCCCGCCCAAGGCTAAAGGCAGACCATGTCCAATCCTGCGGCACCGCATTCACCATCGCCATGAAGGTGTTCAGATCATTCGGCGCGCCCCACGGCACCCCCATACACAGCTGCACCAAGGCCGGAGAGGTCAAAGTCCCCTCATTCACCAGTTCCTTGGCGAACCAGAGATGGCCTGTGTCAAACGCCTCGATCTCGGGCTTAACACCAAGCTCGGTCATCATGCGGCCCATAGCCCGCAACATGCCGGGCGTGTTGGTCATGACATAATCGGCCTCGGCAAAGTTCATGGTGCCGCAATCCAGCGTGCAAATCTCTGGCAGGCATTCGGCCACGTGAACCATGCGTTCTGTCGCGCCGACCATATCTGTTCCGGCGGCATTCACCGGAAACGGTGCCTCAGTCGAGCCAAAGACGATGTCGCCCCCCATCCCCGCTGTCAGATTCAGCACCACATCCACTTGGGCATCGCGGATCCGCTCGGTCACTTCGCGGTAAAGGGCCGGATCCCGTGATGGCTTGCCGGTTTCGGGATCGCGCACATGGCAATGGACAATCGCTGCACCGGCCTTGGCCGCATCAATCGCGCTTTTCGCGATCTGCGCCGGACTGCGCGGCACATGGGGCGAACGATCCTGCGTCGCACCAGAGCCGGTCACGGCACAGGTGATAAAGACCTCTTTGTTCATCGCCAAAGGCATCTGCAAACTCCTGAAATTCGGATCGCGCGTCAGGGCCTTGCACCTAGTCGGGTGCGATTCAGGCGGCGCTTTTCAGAAATGCTATTGCGGAGAGGCAGGATTTTTTATTCCATATGTGACAACAAATCTTCCATTTGGGACAAATTCCAGTGAAATCGGTCACGATCCTTTTGTACGATGGGTTCTCGAACATGGTGCTGTCGTGCCTGCTTGAGCCTCTGCGTGCCGTCCGCGACCAAAGCCAAAGCGCCCTACACTGGCACATCGTCACCCCTCATGATGGCCCTGCCCGCAGTTCCAGCGGGCTGAACATCGCGCCGGACATGCCCTGCAAGGACGTGGGTAAAAGCGATCTGCTGATGGTCGTCAGCGGCTACGGTTACCGACAACACGCGAAACCGGAAAACTTGCGGCCTCTGCGTCTTTTGACCCGACAGGCGGCAAGCATCGTGGCGGCGGATACGGGCAGCTGGCTGCTGGCCTCGGCGGGACTTTTGGATGACCAGACCGCGACGATCCATTGGGGCGTAATCTCGGACTTTACCGAGGAATTTCCCAAGGTGCGCCCCAGCTACGAGCGGTTTGTAAAGCATCCCCGCATCTCGACCTGCGGCGGGGCTTCGACAGCGCTGGAATTGATGCTAGCAATGATATCCGAGCAATTCGGTCCGGCGGATGCGTTTATCGCCTCGACCATGTTCCTGCATGATGCGGCCCAACAGCAAAGCACTGGACGTGGACCAAACCGCCTTGAAGGGAAAGGCACGGCGCAACTGCGCCAGATCGTGAACCGGATGGTCGAGACGAGCGAAACGCCTCTGTCTTTGGAAGAGCTTGCCCAACAATCGGGCCTGACCCGCCGCACGCTGGACCGCCTGTTTCAAGCCGAACTGGCGATGTCACCGGGACGCTATTACCAGCTGATGCGTCTGACCCATGCGCGAGAGCTGTCCACCAGCACCGACTACGACCTACGGGAAATCGCCCTGCGCTGCGGCTACGCGGATGCCTCGGCCCTTGGCAAAGCCTTCCGCAAAGCCTTTGGTCATCCGATCAGGAAATCCCGCGGTTCGCGCCCTCACTGATCCGCCAAATCGCGCAACGCTTGAAGGATTTGCGCGAAGCACGCACGCATCAAGGGGCCATGCCCCCGCGCCCGCTGCCAGCCATGCACCATGCCCATCTGCACGGTCAGTCGGCTGTCAGCCCCTGCGGCCAAAGCTGCCTCATGATAGCGGACCGCATCATCACAGAGGGGATCGCATTCAGCAGGAAAGAGGCGCGTCGGCGGCAGGTTCGGCAGATCTCCCAGCGCAGGTACTGCCCTAGGATCATCAGGCGCAGCGCCCCGTGCAGCAGCGTAATCCTTTAGCTCAGCCGTGGTCAGCATCGGCGCATGGGCATGGAGGTCAAAGCTGCCTTCTTCCGCCGCATACCCCAGCAGTGGATACAGCAGCACCTGACCACGAAACCCCAGATCAGCCCGCGTGCCTGCCAAGGCCGCACACAAAGTCCCGCCCGCACTGTCACCGCATAGGATCACTGGCCCCTGTGGACACAGCACCTCGGCCACATGGGCCAGATCCTCATAGGCTGCCGGATGACGGTTCTCAGGCGCAAGGCGATAGTCCACCGCAACCACTTGGCACCCTGTCCCGACCGCAATGTCTGCACAGAGGTCATCGTGACTTTCGAGGTCCCCCAGCACAAAACCGCCCCCGTGGGCAAAAAGGATCGTGACCGCGCTTCGGGCCCTGTAGATGCGCGTTGGCACCTCTGCGATCAGCCGGTCTTCGACCGGCAGACCATTGGGTCTTGGGCCTCGAAAGTGCGCGCACATCCGGTCATACACCGCCCGCACTTTATCCCAGTCCGAGAGGTCCAGACCGGGGGGATAGAACTCTTCGGTCTTGGAGATGAATTCCTGAACCTCTTCAGGTAGATATTCGGCGTAATTCACGTAATTATCGCCCCTTCCAGACAGGATCGCGCTTTTCGGCAAAAGCCCGTGCGCCCTCTAGCTGGTCTTCGGAACGATAAAGCCTCTCCACCGTGGCGAACTGGCTTTTGGTGATCCGGTTCATCGCATCTTGAAACTTCATGTCTTCGGCCTCGCGCACGATTTCCTTGATCGCGGCAAAGACCAGCGGCGGGCCTTCGGCCAATTGCTGAGCCATCGCGCGGGCCTCGGCCATCAGATCGTCGGAAGGCAAAACACGGTTCACCAGCCCCCAGCGCGCAGCCTCTTCGGCCTCGATCCACCGACCGGTGAACAGCATCTCCATGGCGATATGATAAGGAATGCGCTTCGGCAGCTTGATCGAGGCTGCATCCGCAACCGTCCCCGACCGGATTTCCGGCAGCGCGAAACTGGCATGGCTGGCGGCCAAAATGATATCGGCGCTCAAGGCCAGTTCCAGCCCGCCACCGCAGGCAATCCCGTTCACCGCCGCAATCACCGGCTTGTTCAGGCCGCGCAATTCTTGCAAGCCGCCAAAGCCGCCCTTGCCATAGTCCCCATCAACTGCGTCGCCTTCGGCAGCAGCTTTCAAATCCCAACCGGGGCAAAAGAACTTCTCGCCCGCGCCAGTAATAATCGCGACCCGCAAACTGTCATCATCGCGGAAATCGGTGAAGACCTCGCCCATGGCACGGCTGGTCGCAAGATCGATCGCATTTGCTTTGGGCCGGTCCAGAACGACCTCAAGCACAGCGCCATTGCGGGTGGTTTTCAAAGGGGATGTCATGTGGGCTCTCCCATCCGGATCAACGCATCCACTGCCACCGCACCAGACGGACAGCACAGCAGCGGATTGATTTCAACTTCTTGCACCTGTGCCGCCTGAGCGATCACGAAACTCTGGACCGAGAGGACAGCCTCCACAACCGCGCCGATATCTGCGGCAGGTCGCCCCCGATACCCAAGCAGCAGCGGCGCCGCGCGCAAGCTGGCCAAGGCATCACGGATGTCCTCCTCGATCACAGGCAACAGCAATGACACCGTATCCGCAAGGATTTCGGTCAGAACACCACCTGCCCCAAGGGTCAGGACAAACCCATGGGCCGGATCACAAACCACACCAATCAGCAGTTCGGCCACGGCATCATCGATCATCTCTTCGACAAGGAAGTGCTGACACGGCATCGCCTTTGCCGCCTCCATCACCGCTTGGGAACTGGACAGGCCGACCGCTACAGCGCCAGCCTCGGTCTTATGCGCAATGCCAAAGCCCTTCAGGACAACGGGAAAGCCCATTTCGGTGGCTATGCGAGCAGCCTCCTCTCCCAAATGCGCGAGTGCATTGCTCGGCACACGCAAACCATATTGCGCCAGCATTGCCTTTGCCTGCCTCTCGTCCAGCATTTGAGCCGGCGATGCATCGTTCGGCATTAACAGGGCCTCTGAATTGGGCAACCCGACATTGGCAGAGGCTGCGATGGCCTTTAGTCCGTCGGCCATCCCGCAGAGGGGGATCACTCCGGCCTTCATCGCCTTCACGGCAACATCTTCGGGCATCCCTTCCGGCATCGACGCCAAAAGCGCCATGGGCTTGCCCGCCACCAGCCTCGTTTCAGCCACCGCGTTCAGGACCAACTGCCATTCAGGGGCGTCGAACCGGTCTTGCCTTGGAAAGTCCAGCACCACACAGCCAAGGGCTAGATCACCCTGCATCATTGCGCTGAAGCAGCCGGTCAGTGCCGCCTGATCGCCCCAGATATAGGTGTGATAATCCAGCGGGTTCGCCAGCGCCACCTTCGGCCCCAAGGCCGTGCGCAATGCCGCAGCTTGTGCCTGCCCCAAAGGCGGATATTCCACCCCAAGCGCCTGCCCGAGATCGGCCATCAGCGAAGCCTCGCCCCCCGAACAGGACATCGAGGCAATGCGGCGCGATGCCAAGCCACCGGTCAGATGCAGGATTTTTAACGTCTCAAGCAAGGTCGCAGGACTATCGACCATGGCAACGCCCAACCGCACCATCAATGCCCGCGCCCCCGCATCGCTGCCCGCAAGGGACGCTGTGTGGGACACGGTGGCAGTGCGCGCCTGCTCTGATGCGCCGACCTTCATCACAACGACCGGCTTGCCAAGGCGGTGGGCGGTGGCGGCAAGCGCCTCATAGGCGCGCAGATCGCTGATCCCTTCGATATGCAGCCCCAACGCCGTAACCCTTGGATCGGCCAGCAGCGCTTCACCAATCTGCGCCATGCCGGTTTGCGCCTGATTGCCGACGGTCACCACGTATGCGATGGGCAGGCCCCGCACCTGCATGGTCAGGTTGATCGCCACGTTCGAGGACTGACCCACGATGGCAACACCACTGTCGCATCGCTTCATCCCATGCACGTCAGGCCACAGCGCAGCCCCGTCCAGCGCATTCACATAGCCATAGCAGTTGGGCCCCAAAATCGGCATTTGCCCCGCAGCGTCGACCAAAGCTTCTTGCAGATCACTCCCATCCGCCATCTCTTCCAAGGCTTCACGAAAGCCGGACGCAAAGCACACCGCGCCGCCCGCACCCATCGCCGAGAGGCGGCGTACCACCTCAACGGTCGCGCTTCGGTTCACGCCAATAAAGGCCGCGTCCGGCGCCATTGGCAGTTGGTCAAGGTCCGCGAAAGCCTGCACCCCCGCGATCTCTGGGCGCGAGGGATGCACCGGCCAAAGCTGGCCTTTAAAGCCGATCCGCTGGCATTCGCGGATCACATTGGCGCACCATGTACCGCCGCCAATCACCGCGATGGAACGGGGCTGGAACAGGCGCTGCACCTCAGGCCCCCAAGGGTCGGAAGAGGTCGCGGCTGATGATATGCCGCTGGATTTCGCTGGTCCCATCCCAGATCCGTTCCACTCGCGCATCGCGCCAGAACCGCTCGATCGGGAAATCGTCCATCAGCCCCATGCCCCCATGTATTTGCAAGGTCGCATCGGTCACCCGCGCCAGCATCTCCGAGGCGTAAAGTTTGGCGCTGGCAATCTCTCGGTTCGCCTCAAGCCCTTGATCCAGCCGCCATGCGCCCGAGAGGGTCAGCAGATCGGCGGCGTCGATCTCGGT
>JAYZYX010000092.1:0-4991 GCA_036139795.1 Pseudomonadota bacterium
GATTTCCGCCTCAAGCCCCGCCATCTTCTGGGCAAAAGCATTGGACATCCGGCTCAGGGTATCGCGGTCCACCAGCACACCGTGACGCTCCATCTGGGCCAGTACCGGCACCAGCGGGCGTTCCAGACGTTCATAGACGCGGGTGACCTTGGCGTGATGCAGTTGGGGCGCGAATTTCTGCCAGAGGCGCAGGGTGATATCCGCATCCTCAGCGGCGTAGCGGGTGGCCTTTTCCACATCGACCTTGTCGAAGGTGATCATGGATTTGCCGCTGCCGATCAGGTCTTTGATCGGGATCGGGTTGTGCCCCAGATAGCGTTCCGACAGCGCGTCCATCCCGTGACCATGCAAACCGGAATATAGCGCATAGGACATCAGCATCGTGTCATCGATCCCTTGAACGATGATCCCGTAGCGCTGGAAAATCTTGCAGTCGTATTTGGCGTTCTGGAAAATTTTGCGCACCGCGTCATCTTCCAGCAGCGGTTTCAGCGCATCCAGCGCGTCCTGTAGCGGGATCTGCCCTTCAACCAGTTCCGAGCCGCCGAACAGATCATCGCCGCCTTTGGAGTGGGTCAGCGGAATATAGCAAGCCTTACCCGCCTTGGTCGCCAGCGAGATCCCCACCAGATCGGCGGTCATGTTATCAAGGCCGGTGGTTTCCGTATCCACGGCCACATAGCCCTGATGACGCGCCTCAGCGATCCAGGTGTTCAGCGTCTCAAGGTCAGACACGCAGGTGTAGGCCTCGGGGTCGATGGGCAGGTCTTCAACCTCTGCCGGAGCCTCACCCGCCTTGGCCACAGGCGCCGCATCTTCGATCGCGGGGGGCTCGGCGTCCAGCGCATCGGCGATGCGCTTGGTCAGTGTGCGGAACTCCATCTTGGCAAGGAAACCCAGCAGAACCTCGGGGTCGGGGTCTTTGATCTCAAGATCGTCCAGAGTGAATTCCAGCGGCGTATTACAGTCCAGCTGCACCAGCTTTTTCGACAGCTCGATCTGCTCGCGCTTTTCAATCAGCGTCTGGCGGCGCTTGGGCTGCTTGATCTCTTCGGCGCGGTCCAGCAGCGCTTCAAGCGTGCCGAATTCGTTGATCAGAAGGGCCGCAGTCTTGATGCCGATCCCCGGCGCACCGGGCACGTTATCCACGCTGTCACCCGCCAGCGCCTGCACATCGACCACACCTTCAGGGCCAACGCCGAACTTTTCGAAGACGCCGTCACGGTCAATGACCTTGTTCTTCATGGCGTCGTACATCTCAACGCCGTCGCCCACCAACTGCATCAAGTCCTTGTCCGAGGACACGATGGTCACACGCCCCCCCAAGTCACGCGCCTGACAGGACAGAGTCGCGATGATGTCGTCGGCCTCATACCCTTCCATCTCTTCGCAAGCGATGTTGAAGGCGCGGGTCGCCTCACGGGTCAGCGGGATCTGGGGGCGCAGATCCTCGGGCATCGCCTCTCGGTTGGCCTTGTAGAGGTCATACATATCGTTGCGGAACGTATGGCTGCCCTTGTCAAAGATCACCGCCAAATGGGTCGGCGTATCGGCGGCGTGGTTCCCTTCCACATAGCGCTGCAGCATGTTGCAAAAGCCGCTCACCGCGCCAATCGGCAAGCCATCAGACTTCCGCGTCAGAGGCGGCAACGCATGATAGGCACGGAAAATAAAAGCCGACCCGTCAATCAGGTGCAGGTGACATCCCTTGCCGAATTTGGTGGTCATCGCGCGTCCTCCGAATGTTTCGAACACGGTAATGCCACGTCGCGCCCTGCGCCACCAGTGCAAGGTGCGGCGCAAGGGGGCTCAGGAGATAATCGAAGCTATGAGAGCGCGACGTTGAGGCACCGCCGCGCGAGCCAATCACGCTGTTTTGCGATCTTCTGTGTCTTCGACCTGTTCGTCAGAAGACGCATCGACGGCTTCTTCTGGCGTGTCATCAGCCTCGTCTTCAACGGTAGCTTCGACTGCTATCGCGTCCGATGTCTCCACCTCCGCGGCGGGCTCTTCCGTTTCCGCGTCGGCCTGAGCCACTGCCGTCCCGGACCGCTCCACCCCGACGGTTGCCTCATCCGTTTCCGAGGCGACCTCCGCCCCTTCCACGTCGGACGGCGTCAAAGCCGTTTCAAGCGTTTCCACTTCGACCTCTGTCTTGTCCGCCTCCAAATCAGCCTCGGTCGCTTCCGAATCCGGCTCTGAAGAGTCCACGTCAGTCTTTACCGGTTCAGGTTCAGTCTTTTCCGCCGTGACCTCAGGTTTCTGAGGCGGCTTGGGCTTCGGGACTTTGAAATCAAGCACTGGCGGCTTTGCGGGCCGCTGTTCTTCGGGACGCACCAACCAGCTAAAGAACTCCGGCGCGGAATCGATCAAGCGGGTGGTTAGTTTGGTCCAAGCCTCGATCTGTCGCAGCTCTGAGTTTGAGAAATACATCTCAACATCGTAACTCTGCTCTTCTGGAATCGCCTTAAGAGGTGCGGAGGCCAGAGCATCGCTGATCGGCGTCCCTTCAAAGAACTCGGCATCCAACTCGGCCGCGTCTTCGGCGTAGGTTTCAACAATCTTCTCAGCAAGAGAGACATGCAAACGCGGTTTTATCGACTCTTCCAATGGCAACGAGGCCAGAATCTCAGCGAAGTACCATCCCAGAGAATGCTTCTCTTTTGTGCGGTCCACACCTGGCTCGGTGTAGGCATCAACCCGTCGATGCAGATGTCGCATCATCGCGATGTCCTGAACCGACAGAGATTCGTTTACCTGTGTTTCGCCCGTCAGTTCGAACTTTTCCCCGCGAAACAGCAGGTCAAAGAAATCACTAACAACATCGCCATCACGCAGATCATCGCGAATGAAAGGGCGCAAGATGAACTGATCACCAAATAGCTCGCGCATGCGCTTGAAGCGGGGCGCGTAGAAAAGAATGCCATCCTCCAGAAGCCGCTCATGCATTTTCTCGAGCGAGTTCTGAAACACGCCTTTCTTGGTCCGCTCGGAGAACGTCGAAACCATGCGTTCGGCATGGGGCCGCACATATGCAACCAACCTAATCTTATCCGCATAACCACCAAGATGGGTATCGATGGCGCGCCGGATTTCCTCAGGCTTTACAAATTCAAAATGCTCGGCAGAAACGACGCCGATATCAGCGTCACTATTCTTGAAGGCTTGTCGCAGGCGCTTGAATAGCCTTCCTTCCATATGCTTCTCGCTGGGAACCGAGAGGGTTCTGGCCAGAGGGATATGGTTGAATCTGGTCGGAAAGCAGACCGAAAGATCACTCTCAATGGTCCCGCCCGCCAGGACCGACTGGATTGCTGTGGTGCCGGTTTTGCAGTCTCCAAGATGGAAAAGTATCTCTTTAACCAATCGATGTACCTCCATGCTGTATGCTGCGCACTTCAGGAACAGGCATTCGCCTCAATCTCTAAATATGAGATTAAAGATCAAAATTTCTGCTGAAGTTGCTTAAGGTAATTAACAATATCTTCGTTGGGCAAATCTTCACAAAGCAATGCATTTAGAAGCTGCCGACCAGCGTCGCGCTCTGGAACAGGAAGAACCTTTCCAACCGCATTAATGTCCGGAAAGAAGGACGGGCAACCGGCGATTTCCCCCAGATACCGATGAATTGGAGCAAACTTGCGACGCATTTTGGCACGCTGTTCTGAACCAAAAAGTTCCACATCCGCATCTTTAACTGGGCTCAGCGCCTTGCCGTTATGTTGCAAGTAAACCGACAACTGGTGCGCCAACCCGTCGTTCAGATCATCATTCGCATGATACATGATCGAGTACGCAGAGCGCGGCAAACTGGGGTTTGCTCTGGTAGGTTGTGTTAGGTTCTCTGGCAGGTTCAAACCGGTCTGCTTTGCGAAATCTTCGGTCGACCCGCCTTCTGCCAAGATTTCCGAATAATTCCGCAGAATCAGCTGGTTCGGTTCAAGCTCTTCAAGCCAAGGCGCCAGCAAGGTCCGGTAATTAAAATGAATTCCGTCAAAATACTGTGCAAGCCCGTTCTCTTGCAGTAAGCCCGCTTTCTCGCCGACTTTCAGGCGTTGCCCATGCCACGACATAAGATACGTGTCGGGGCGGCGCAGTGCGCAATACACCTGCAATTCATCTGCTTCGGGAAGGTTTCCTAACAAACGTTGGATCAGCGAAGCGCCAACCTGCCCGAAGTTCGCGAATGCCTCAGAGCACAGAACCAACGTATGAGGCTGCAATGCCTCAACCTGATTCCGGATAGCGTTGAACATCTGGGGCAAGCCAGGGACAGCTTCGAACTGGGGTGGAATCGGTCGCGGCGAAACATCGTTCATCATCCGATAGGCCAAAGCACTGTGCGGTTCTTTCACATTGAAATGCAGATCTTCAACCTGATCGCCAGCGCCGAGCGCTTTCTTAAGATTATTTGCAAATCCCTTTGTCTCAACCGCAGGGTAGAGGATTCCGCTCTGGACAAACTTCAACCAATTCTGAGCAAAGTAGTTCTGTAGCGCGGTCGAGCCTACCTTGTGGTGTCCTATGTAAAGAATAATTTTCATACGCACATAATGCCAAACTCAAGACGACGGTCTGTTGTTATTACAAACTGAGCGAGTGAGGAAGGGCGAATTAACACTTTTAAGGCGTTCTCACCTTACATTTTAGCATGCACGCTACCACTGCTGATATAACTGGCGTCATGATGAGACTGTTTAATGTCGGTATGAACGCACTGATCGTCGCCGGCCCCGCCGCGGACGAGCTGCACCGTCTGGTTAAAACTGTTACTGCTTTGCTCTGCCTGCTGAAAACTGGACCATTTGAAGCTGGAGTTTTCGGGTAGTCTTTCCTGGCTGGGAAAGGAGCGGAAACGCATGAAAGCATCGAAGTTTACAGACGCGCAGAAGGCGTTCATTTTGCGGCAAGGCGAAGACGGGATGCCTGTTGCCGAAATCTGTCGCAAAGCTGGGATCAGTCAGGCGACCTACTTCAACTGGAAGAAAAAA
>JAYZYX010000093.1:0-10343 GCA_036139795.1 Pseudomonadota bacterium
CACGCTGGTTTTCCTTCATCTGGGTGATGTCCACCCGCAGCCCCACGCGTCCGCCATCGGGGGTGTTGTGCTCCAGTATCCGCAGCCAGCGACCGTCGGTCATCAGTTGCTCAACCTCGGTCCCCGTGCGCGAGTGGTTCAGGCGATCTTCCAGCCATGCCTCTTCGCGGCCCAATGCCTCGGCATACTGGCCGCGTTCCAGCCCGTAGCGCAGGATGTCCTCAAACGCGGCGCCCGGTTTCAGGGCTGGGGCGGTGTCGGCGTAATATTGTTTGAAGGTGTCGTTGCAGGTAATCAGCCGGTCATCCTGATCATAAAGGACAAAGCCGTTCGGGACCGAATGCACCGCCGCCCAAAGCCGCATCAAGTCAGTGATATCGACCCCCAGCGTCACCATCCCGCCTTGAGGCGTGCGGCGGTCCACAAGCTTGATGAAATGGCCGTTCCAAAGGCGCAAAACCTCAGGCTCGGGCGCGGCGCTGTCCCATCGGGCCTGCATCCGGTCCAGCCAGTCGGTCAGGGTTTCCCCCTGAAGGTCAACGATGCCTTCGGCGGCCATCATTTCAAAGATATGGGCGTGGGTGGCCCCTTCGCGCACGCTATCCAGCCCGTCAAAGAGCGATAGATAGGCACCGTTCGCCAGCACGAGACGGCGGCTTTCGTCAAACAGGGCAAATCCGTCCTGCACCGCCTCAAGCGCTTGCCACAGGCGCATCTCTGCCACCTCGGCTTTGGTCATGGCCACGCCAAGATCGATCAGAACCCTATTGTGGTCCTTTCGGATCGTCTCAACCTCGGCCCGTGTCTCTTCCAGATCGGCGGTCAGCGCCTCGGCATGCCGTCCCAGCTTGCGATTGGCCGCACGAAGCTCTTCCTGCTTAAGGTCAAGCAAGCGTTCAGCGGCTAGTCGTGCGCGCCGTTCCTGAGCCAGTCGGGTGGCCAGATCCATCAGGCGATTCTCCGGTCAATGATGATCGGAGAATGCCCCAGTCAGGTGAATCGAGGATTAACCGCCTCAGGTTCGTTCAATCGCCAGCGCAATACCCTGACCGCCGCCGATGCACATTGTGATCAAGGCGCGTTTGCCCCCTGTGCGCATCAATTCATACAGTGCTTTGACCGTGATGATCGCGCCCGTCGCCCCGACAGGGTGACCCAGAGCAATCGCGCCGCCATTGGGGTTCACGCGGGCGGGGTCCAGCCCAAGTTCCTTGTTCACCGCCAGCGCCTGCGAGGCAAAGGCCTCATTGGATTCGATGACGTCAAAGTCTGTGATGCTCAGGCCGGTGCGTGCCAGCAGGTTCTGGACCGCAGGGACGGGGCCGATGCCCATGACCTCGGGGCGGACGCCCGCGTGGGCGTAGCCGATCACGCGCGCCAAGGGTTTCAGGCCCGCGGCCTCTGCCGCCTCTGCCCGCGCCAGAACCAGCGCCGCTGCGCCGTCGTTCAGGCCGCTGGCGTTACCCGCGGTCACAGTGCCACCTTTTTGGAAGGCGGGGCGCAGACCGGACAGAGCCTCAAGCGTGGTGGACTTGGGATGCTCGTCCACCTCAAAGGGCACCATGTCCCGTTTGACGCGCACCTCAACGGGGACGATCTGTTCCTTGAAGTGGCCTGCCGCGATAGCTGCCGCCGCCCGTTTCTGGCTTTCCAGCGCGAAGGCATCCTGCGCTTCGCGGGTGATATCATGCTCGCCCGCGACGTTTTCGGCGGTGATGCCCATGTGGCCGGTGCCGAAGGGGCAGTTCAGCGTCCCCAGCATCATGTCCAGCGCCTGCATGTCGCCCATCTTGGTGCCCCAGCGCGCGCCGGGAACGATGTAGGGCGAACGGCTCATGCTTTCGGCACCACCTGCAACGGCGAAATCTGCATCCCCCAGCATCAGGGATTGCGTTGCGCTGACGATGGCTTGCGCGCCCGAACCGCAGAGGCGATTGACGTTCATCGCAGGAGTGGTGTCCGGAATGCCCGCATCCATCGCCGCGACGCGCGATAGGTACATGTCGCGCGGCTCGGTGTTGATCACTTGGCCAAAGACCACATGCCCCACCTGCGCACCTTCAACGCCGGCGCGTTGCATGGCTTCTCGCGCCACGGTTGCGCCCAATGCGCTGGGGGCGATGCCAGACAAGCTGCCGCCGAATGTGCCGATCGCGGTCCGTGCGCCGCCAAGAATTACGATATCCGTCATGGTGTCTCTCCCCTTTGACCCCTGAGTCCCGCACAGATTACCCCGCCGCTTGATCCCTGTCCGAATAACGTCCGGTCACGAACTGGGGCAAAATCCATCGATTTTCCGCTCAAAAACTGGGCGCTGCGGGATTTTTGATTACAAATTGTGCGCTTGCACAGGTTTTCACGCCTGATTTCGGGGGTTCTGCCTTGTTGGAAGGCACCTCTCGCGGGCGTGATGCCTGCAGCAAGGCGACGCACAAAAAGTCGTCTGCGACATTTCTTAATCCCAAAGCGGCCGCAAACAGAGCCGCCGGGCTATACAAGGAGAACGGGAGTTATGAAGATCAATCGTTTTATGGGCGCCGTCGCCGCTGTTGCACTGTCCGCTGGTATGGCCTCGGCCGAGGGCGAGCCGATCAAGATCGGCGTTCTGCACTCGCTGTCAGGCACTATGGCGATTTCCGAGACCACTCTGAAAGACACCATGCTGATGCTGATCGAAAAGCAGAACGCGGCTGGTGGTGTGCTGGGTCGCCCGCTGGAAGCTGTGGTCGTGGACCCCGCATCGGACTGGCCGCTGTTCGCTGAAAAGGCGCGTGAGCTGCTGACCGTCGAAAACGTTGACGTCATCTTCGGGGCGTGGACCTCGGTCTCGCGCAAGTCGGCGCTGCCGGTTCTGGAAGAGCTGAACGGCCTGATGTTCTACCCCGTCCAGTATGAGGGCGAGGAAAGCTCGAAGAACGTGTTCTACACCGGCGCCGCTCCGAACCAGCAGGCGATCCCCGCGACGGACTATTTCCTTGACGAACTGGGCATCGAAAAGTTCGCGCTGCTTGGCACCGACTACGTTTACCCCCGCACCACCAACAAAATCCTTGAGCAATACCTGAAAGACAAAGGTATCGCGGCAGAGGACATCTTTGTGAACTACACGCCCTTTGGTCATTCGGATTGGTCCAAAATCGTGGCGGACGTTGTCGCACTTGGTGCGGACGGCAAGCGCGTGGGCGTGATCAGCACCATCAACGGTGACGCGAACATCGGTTTCTACAAAGAACTGGCAGCGGCTGGCGTGTCGGCAGAAGACATCCCCGTCGTGGCCTTCTCGGTTGGCGAAGAAGAACTGTCGGGTCTGGACACCACCAACCTGGTCGGCCATCTGGCTGCATGGAACTACTTCCAGTCGGCAGACACCCCTGCGAACGCCGAGTTCGTGAAAGAATGGAAAGCCTTTGCTGGCGAAGATCGCGTGACCAACGACCCGATGGAAGCCCACTACATCGGCTTCAACATGTGGGTGAACGCGGTTGAAGCGGCTGGCACCACTGATGTGGATGCGGTCCGCGAAGCGATGTACGGCCAGGAATTCCCGAACCTGACCGGCGGCACCGCCACCATGCTGCCGAACCACCACCTGACCAAGCCGGTTCTGATCGGTGAAATTCAGGCGGACGGCCAGTTCGACATCATCAGCCAGACCGAAGAAGTTCCCGGCGATGCATGGACCGACTTCCTGCCGGAATCGGCTGTTCTGACCTCGGATTGGAAAGATCTGGGCTGCGGTATGTACAACACCGAGACCGAGACCTGCGTTCAGCTGAAGTCGAACTACTAATCAGACGATCCTAGCGGCGGGCCTTCGGGCCCCCGCTTTCTCTCTGACAGGAATACCCCATGCGCATTCTTCGTACCTGCGCTCTGTTGTGTGTCGCCTGCCTTTTCATGTTCCTCCTGCCAGTCGCCTCTAGCGCGCAGGACTCCATGCAGGCGCTGATGCAGCAATATAGCAAAGACATCGCCAAACCCTCTGCCCGCACCATCGGTCCCGTGATCGAGGCGCTTTCCGCCAGTGGTCTGCCCCAGACCCGCGAGATGCTGCGCCGCTGGCAGGACAAGGAAATCTACCTGAACAAAGACACAGGCGATTTCGTCTTTGCGAATGAGGTGGACCGCGACACGCTGCATGTGTTCGACATCGATACCGGTGCCGATCAGGGCGAAGTTGCCGACGATCCTTTTACCCAGATCAAGCCCAACGCCGGTGTGCGCCGTGCCATTGGTGCCGCGTTGGTGCCGTTCCAGTTGAATGATGACAGCGCCCGTATCCGCGCCGACGCGCTGACCAGCATTGAACGCGCGTCCGAACCGATGCACTTGTCGGCCTTGCGCGCCGCGATGCAGGCGCAACCTGATCCCGATCCCGCCCTTGCCGCCCGTAAAGAGCGGCTGGAACGCCTGCTGACCATCCAATACGCCGAAACCACCGAAGAACGTGTGACGGCGATCGAAAGCTTTGCAGGCTCGCTTGATGTATCGACCCGCGGGGCGCTGAACCCGCTGCTGGCGACCAAGCGTCAGGTGGCGGAAACCCTGCCCGAAGGTGCCAACATCGCGAAAGAACTGAAGATCGGCCGCGATTTGACGCAGGACGAAGCCTACGCTCTGTTAGTCGACGCAGGTATCGCCACCGCCGACATTAGTCCCGCGCAGGTGAAAGAGGCGCTGCTGGCCAATATCGAAGGCGCTGCCGTGGGCGGCGTCGCCCTGCACGCCCTAAATACCGATGCGGCCCGTGACCGCGCCTATGCCGCGCTGGCCGCCAAGGGGCTGGTCCCCACGGACGTTAGCGAAGAAGACAAACAGGCGCTTCTGGACGGTCACGTCTATTTTGACGCCTACACGGAATCCGATGCCGCTGTGACCGCCGCCGCTGTCAAAACCCTGAAAGACATTGAGACCAAAGTGATGGTGGGGCGCCTGTTCGACCTGACGCTGGACGGGCTAAGCCTTGCCTCGATCTACTTCCTCGCGGCGATTGGTCTGGCGATTACTTTCGGCGTGATGGGCGTGATCAACATGGCCCATGGCGAATTCATCATGATGGGCGCCTACACTGGTTATGTGGTGCAGCAGATCATCCCTGACTACACCCTGTCGCTGATCGTCGCCTTGCCGCTGGCCGTTGCGGTGACCTTTGCCGCCGGTGTCGCGATGGAGCGTCTGGTGATCCGCTGGCTCTACCATCGCCCGCTTGAGACCTTGCTGGCGACCTTTGGCATCTCGATCGCGCTGCAACAGTTGGCCAAGAATATCTTTGGTACGCAGGCACGTCCGCTGACCTCGCCCGCGTGGCTGGATGGCGCTTGGGTACTGAACGATGTGGTCTCGATCAGTTACATCCGGATCGCGATTTTCGTGCTGGGGATGGTGTTCCTTGGCCTGCTGCTGTTCGTTCTGAAGAAGACCCGTCTGGGACTTGAGGTCCGCGCCGTGTCGCAGAACCCCAAGATGGCGGCTTCGATGGGCATCAACCCTGACCGCGTGAACATGCTGACCTTCGGGCTTGGCTCTGGCATCGCAGGGATCGCAGGCGTTGCGATTGGCCTCTTTGCCAAAGTCACCTCTGAACTGGGACAGGACTATATCGTTGAAAGCTTCATGACTGTGGTCATTGGCGGTGTGGGCAATGTCTGGGGCACGCTGGCCGGTGCGACCGTGATCGGTTTCGCCCAGAAAGGGATCGAATGGTTCAACCCGTCGAACACCCTTGCCGCGCAGACCTATATGATCCTGCTGGTGATCCTTTTTATCCAATTCCGGCCACGGGGCATCATCGCCCTTAAAGGCCGTGCTGCGGGGAACTAAGTCATGGATTTCATCAAACGTACCCCGTCGCTGCCGACAGTTCTGTTCCTGTTGTTCCTGTTCACGCTGATCGTGTCGGTCTTTTCCTCTGGCGGCGGCGGCGATCTGATCTCGACCTCTATGGTCAAGACCTTGGGCAAGACCCTGTGCCTGTGTCTGGCCGCGATTGCGCTGGATCTGGTGTGGGGCTATTGCGGCATCCTTAGCCTTGGTCATATGGCGTTCTTTGCCCTTGGCGGCTACCTGATCGGCATGTGGCTGATGTTCGAGCGGACAAAGAACATCGTCATGGAGGCCGCCACCAGCCAACCGCTGCCCCTGACCCCGCAAGAGCTGTTCGATGCCATCGGTAACCAGATTTTCGGCGTTGTGGGTGGCTCGGACATTCCGGCGATCTGGTTCTTTGCCGATAGCCTTGTGGCGCAGTTGATCCTTGTGGTCGCGGTGCCTGGCCTTTTGGCGCTGGTCTTTGGCTGGCTGGCTTTCCGCAGCCGTGTGACGGGCGTTTACCTGTCGATCCTGACCCAAGCCATGACGCTGGCGCTGTCCCTGTACCTGTTCCAGAACGACAGCGGCTTGCGCGGCAATAACGGCCTGTCGGGTCTGCAAAACATCCCCGGTTTGGGCCATGTGCCCCAGTCGATCCTGTCTCTGTGGTTCCTGTGGGCGTCGGCCTTGGCGCTGGGGCTGGGGTATCTGCTGGCGTCGCGGATTATGGACCTGAAGTTCGGCTCGGTCATTCGCGGTATCCGCGATGATGAGGCCCGCCTGCGGTTCCTTGGTTATGAAGTCGAACACTACAAGTTGCTGGTCTTCACTCTGACAGCGGTCATGGCGGCGATTGCCGGTGCGCTTTATTACCCCCAAGCGGGCATCGTGAACCCTGCCGAGATGGCCCCTATTGCTAGCATCTATCTGGCGGTCTGGGTCGCGATTGGCGGCCGCGGGCGTCTTTATGGCGCGGTCATTGGCGCGGCGGCGGTGTCGCTGGCCTCGACTTGGTTCACCGGCGGTCAGGCCCCTGATCTGCCCTTGGGCTTCTACACCATCCAGTGGGTCGACTGGTGGCAGGTGCTGCTGGGTCTGGGCTTTGTCCTTGTCACCCTCTTTGCGCCGCAGGGCCTTGCGGGCTTGGTTGATGGCATCTTTCGCAAAGGAGACAGCAAATGAGTACCTTGCTAGAAGTCTCTGGCGTGACGGTGACCTTTGACGGGTTCCGTGCGATCAACAACCTCTCGTTCCAGATCGGCAAGGCCGAGATGCGGGCGGTGATCGGTCCCAACGGGGCGGGTCAAACCACCTTTATGGACATCATCACTGGCAAGACCAAACCGGATGAGGGCCGCATTCTGTGGGGGGATCGCAGCGACAATCTGCTGAAGATGACCGAGGCGCAGATCGCCAACGCCGGTGTGGGCCGGAAATTCCAGCGCCCCACCGTGTTCGAGGCGCAAACCGTCACGGAAAACCTGCGCATGGCGTTAAAACGCCCCCGTAGCCCGTTCTCGGTCCTGCGCCATCGTCCAGATGCGCAGGAGAAGGCCGATATTGAGGCACTGGCCGAAGAAATCGGCCTGAAGGATCATCTGGAAAAGCAGTCGGGCTATCTGTCTCACGGGCAAAAGCAATGGCTGGAGATCGGCATGTTGCTGGCCCAAGACCCACAGCTTTTGCTGGTGGATGAACCCGCTGCTGGCATGACCGCGCCTGAACGTGAGCACACCACCGATCTGCTGGTCCGCACCGCGAAAACCCGCGCTGTTGTGGTGGTCGAACACGATATGGAGTTCGTCCGCCGTCTGAACTGCAAAGTCACCGTTCTGCACGAAGGGTCCGTTCTGGCCGAGGGTAGCCTTGACCACGTGACCTCTAATCAGGACGTGATCGACGTCTATCTGGGACGCTAAGTTATGCTGAAAGTAGATAATCTGGACCTGCACTACGGCGCCTCGCAAATCCTGTCGTGCATCTCGATGCAGGCAGAGACAGGCAAAGTCACCTGTATCATGGGCGTGAACGGGGTTGGCAAAACCAGCTTGTTAAAGGCGCTGGCGGGCACGCATTTGCCCTCGGGCGGCGCAGTTACGCTAAATGGCGTTGATCTGACAAAAATGCGTTCCCACATGCGGGCGCAGAACGGTGTCGGCTATGTCCCCCAAGGGCGCGAGATTTTCCCGCTGCTGACCGTGGAAGAGAACCTTGAGACCGGCATGGGCTGTTTGCCCAAGTCTGAACGCTTTGTTCCGGATGAGATCTATGAGCTGTTCCCCGTACTGAAAGAGATGCGCCATCGCCGTGGCGGTGACCTCTCGGGCGGGCAACAACAGCAATTGGCGATTGGCCGCGCTTTGATCACCAAGCCGAAACTCTTGCTTCTGGATGAGCCGACCGAGGGCATTCAGCCCAACATCATCCAGCAGATTGGCCGTGTGATCTCTCACCTGCGGGAACGGGGCGATATGGCGATTGTGCTGGTGGAACAGTACTTTGACTTTGCCTTCGATCTTGCCGACCAGTTCTACGCGCTGCGTCGCGGTCAGGTTACTCTGTCCGGTCCGAAGGGTGAGGTCAGCCGTGACCAAGTGATGCAAGCGGTGTCGGTCTGACTTGACACAAACGGGGGACGTGGCATGACTTCCGCTATGACGGACAATAGCACGCCCCCCGAAACCGAAGTCCTTTCGCTGCTGCCAGCCCGCTTGCGGGCAGCGCGGCGCGATCAGGGTTTGTCGCTGGATGCGGTGGCCAAGCTGTCGGGCGTGTCCCGCAGTATGGTCAGCCAGATCGAGCGTGGTGAATCCAGCCCCACCATCGCCACCCTGTGGAACCTGACCCGCGCCTTGCAGGTGGATTTCGCGGGCCTTCTGGAAGGCGCGACCGATGCGCCGGGGATCGAAGTGCTGCGCGATGCCAGCGTCCCGACGATCAATAACAAAGGTCAGGGCTGCTCGATCCGGATTCTGTCGCCGCCAGAAGAGGTGGGCCGCCATGAGGTCTACGATATCCGTTTTGCTGAAGGGGGCATTCTGGACAGCGACCCGCACAAGCGCGGCTCGCGTGAGCATCTGACGGTCATCAGCGGCATCGTGCGCCTGAAAGCAGGCACGCAAGTGGAATTGCTGAAGGCAGGCGACACCGCCCGTTATCCCGTGGATCAGCCCCACACCATCAGCGCCGAGACCGGCCCCGCGCAGGTTTTTCTGGTGGTGCAGGACGGATAATCCGTGATCACGGAAATTTTCCCATAAGATGGATTTCCGGTATTTCGGAATTTAATCCGCCATGATAGCTTCTGTGGAAACACGGAGGTGATTCATGACGACCGCATTCTTGAACCAGATCACAGAAACCCTGCATCAGATCGAAGCGGACGGAATGATGAAGCGCGAACGCTTGATCACCTCGCCCCAAGCGCGTCGGGTGACGGTGGGCGGGCGTCAGGTGTTGAACCTGTGTGCGAATAACTATCTGGGTCTGGCCGATCACCCTGACCTGATCGCGGCCGCCAAAGGCGCGATGGATGATCACGGCTACGGCATGGCGTCGGTCCGGTTCATCTGCGGCACGCAAGACCTGCACCGCGCGTTGGAGCAGCGTCTGGCCGAGTTTCTGGGCAAGGATGATGCGATCCTCTTTGCCGCCTGTTTCGATGCGAACGGCGCGCTGTTTGAGCCGCTGCTGGGGCCGGAAGATGCGATTATTTCCGACGCGCTGAATCATGCTTCGATCATTGACGGTATCCGCCTGTGTAAGGCGCAGCGTTACCGTTACGCCAATTCCGATATGGCCGATCTTGAGGCCAAGCTGATCGAGGCCCGCGAGGCTGGCGCACGTCACATCATGATCGCCACCGATGGCGTCTTTAGCATGGACGGCTATCTGGCGAACCTGCCGCGGATCACCCATCTGGCGGCGCAATATGGTGCGATTGTCATGGTGGACGACTGCCACTCGACCGGTTTCATGGGCCCGAAGGGCGAAGGGACGGCGGCGCACCAAGAGGTGGACGTTGATATTCTGACCGGCACTTTGGGCAAGGCTCTGGGCGGTGCTTTGGGCGGCTATATCGCGGGTCCGCAGCCGGTGATTGACCTGCTTCGTCAGCGGGCGCGGCCTTACCTGTTCTCGAATGCGCTGCCCCCGTCGGTTGTGGCTGCGGGCCTGAAGGCGCTGGAGCTGGTGGAACAGGGCGACGAACTGCGCGCGCAACTGTTCGAGAACGCGAAATACTGGCGGGCGGGGCTGACTGATCTGGGTTTTGATCTGCTACCCGGTGAGCATCCCATCGTTCCCGTCATGCTGGGTGAGGCGCAAAAGGCGCAGGATATGGCGAACGCTTTGTTCGACGAAGGCGTTTATGTCTCGGGCTTTTTCTTCCCCGTCGTGCCCAAGGGCCAAGCCCGCATCCGCACCCAAATGAACGCCGCCCTGACCCGTGAGGATCTGGATTTCGGCCTGAACGCTTTTGCCAATGCTGGCCGCAAGATCGGAGTGATCGCATGACCCGCCCCAACACCATGAGC
>JAYZYX010000094.1:0-4143 GCA_036139795.1 Pseudomonadota bacterium
GTCCAGATCGATCAGACCGGTCGAGATGCCGGCCAACTGACCTTCGCGCTGGTAGGCGATGTTGGCGACGTTCACCGCCTCGGTCACAGCGCGCAGGAACGATTGGAAGCCGGTTTCCGATTTGCCCTGTTCGCCAAGCTTATAGAGCTTTTGCTCGGCCTCGGTGATCTGTTCGCGGGGGTCGTTGTGGACCTCGATCTTGGAGGCCTTGCCCGAAATTTCCTGACCCAGCTGGATCAACTCACGGCGGATGGCCATGTCGTAGATCATCTGGGCGTAGTCACGGGCCGCGTAGGCCGCCACGGCACTGCCTGCAAGGCGGGCCAGATAGGCGGGACCGCCCAGTTCTTTCAGGCCTTCGTCATTCTCCAGAAACGCCTTTAGCGTCACGGGTGAGGCCAGCATGTTCTTGGAGATCTTGGCCGCAGCCGTCTCATAAATCCGGGCGTGGACCGGATCATGGAAATGGGTGGGTTTGATCAGGGTGGCGACACGATCGTAGATTTCGTTGTTCGTCAGAATGGCCCCTAGCAATTGCTGCTCGGCCTCGATCGAGTGGGGCAGCCCTTCAGAGGCCTCCACCTGTGCTTTGATCGCTGCGATCTCGTTCATCTTATCCTCGTGATACGGGTGGCTCTAGGCAATAGCGGAGAGCGATGCGCGATGGCAAATTGTATAACCCTGTGGGTAAAATGTGAATAACGCGCCCCCATGATTTTGTAGGAGCGCGTTACATTTCGTCTACATGTCCGCATTTCCCGTCAAACGGGTGGCGGGCTTTTGCCGGTGGCGGGGATCAGCCCTTTTTGTTGGCTTCCTGCCATTCGCGGGGTGCGTTCAGGAATTTCTCGACCTCGGTCAGTGTCTCTTCGTCGAAGGCACCGCTTTCCTTGGCCTCGGCCAGAACGTCCCACCATGTGCAGAGGTAGTGCAGATCAACGCCGTGATCGCCGAGGGTTTTCTCGGTCTCGGGGAAGATGCCGTAGTAGAAGATCACCGCCGTGTGGCCGCAGGTCGCGCCGGTTTCGCGGATCGCATCCACGAACGACAGTTTCGAGCCGCCGTCGGTGGTCAGGTCTTCCACCAGCAGAACCCGTTCGCCTTCGGTCATCGCGCCTTCGATGCGGGCGTTGCGGCCGTAGCCTTTGGGCTTTTTGCGCACATAGGTCATGGGCAGCGCCATACGTTCTGCGACCAGAGCCGCGAACGGAATGCCTGCGGTTTCACCGCCTGCGATGTTGTCAAAGGCCTCAAAGCCCGCATTGCGCATGACGGTGACAGTCAAGAAGTCCATCAGGGTGCTGCGGATGCGCGGGAAGCTGATCAGCTTGCGGCAGTCGATATAGGTGGGCGAGGGCAGGCCGGAGGCCAGAGTGAAGGGCTCGCGCGCGTTGAAGTGAACCGCCTTAATCTCCAGCAGCATGCGGGCAGTCAGGCGGGCGATCTCTTCACGGGTGGGATAGGAGGTGGGGATCATCGGTGTGGTTCCTTGTGGCTGCGGAGGGGGGGCTGTCTGCCCCCCGGCGCGATCGCGCCTCCCCCCGAAGGTAGTTTTGCCAAGATGAAATCAGTCAGCGGTCCAGTAGACCGGGAAGCCCGGATCGAAGACGGTGACAGGGCCGGCGCCGGTTTCGATCTTGTTGGGGACGTCCACGGGCGCGGCGGTTTTGGTCAGCGTCAGCGTGCTTTCGTTTGCTGGCAGGCCGTAGAATTTCGGGCCGTTCAGCGAAGCGAAGGCTTCCAGTTTGTCGAGGGCGCCGTCTTCTTCGAAAACATGGGCCAAGAGCGACATGGTGTTGGTGGCGGTGAAGCAGCCCGCGCAGCCGCAGGCGCTTTCTTTCGCCGCATCTGCGTGGGGGGCGCTGTCGGTGCCAAGGAAGAAGCTGGCATCGCCGCTGGTGGCCGCTTGGCGCAGGGCGAGGCGATGTTCTTCCCGTTTGGCGACGGGCAGGCAGTGGTAGTGCGGTTTGATCCCGCCCACGAGGATGTGGTTGCGGTTGATGATCAGGTGGTGCGTGGTGATCGTCGCGCCGATGTTGTCGCCACCTTCGCGCACATAGTCGGCGCCATGCTTGGTGGTGATATGCTCCATGATCACGCGCAGATCGGGGGTCGCTTTACGGATCGGGTCCAGAACGCGATCGATGAAGACAGCTTCGCGGTCGAAGATGTCGACGGCAGGGTCGGTGACTTCTCCATGGACGCAAAGGGGGCAGCCGATTTCGGCCATCTTTTCCAGCACAGGACGGACCTTGTCGAAGTTGGTCACGCCCGAGTGGGAGTTGGTTGTCGCACCCGCAGGATAGAGTTTGACCGCTTTGATCAGACCGCTGGTGTGGGCCGCTGCGAGATCGTCTGCGTCCGTGTCCTCGGTCAGGTAGAGGGTCATCAGCGGCGTGAAATCGGCACCTTCAGGGATCGCGGCAAGGATGCGTTCGCGATAGGCGGCCGCGTCGGATCCGGTCACCACAGGGGGAACCAGATTGGGCATGATGATGGCACGCGCAAAGTGGCGCGCGGTTTCGGGCGCAATACCGGCCAGCATTGCGCCATCGCGCAGGTGCAGGTGCCAGTCGTCGGGGCGGCGGATCGTGATGCTTTGGGTCATAGGCGCGGATTAGCCCAAGGCGCGGCGTGATGCCAGTGTTTGTTGCGCCCGACTTAACTGTCAAAGCCTGGAAGCGTGATTTCCCCGTTTTCGGCGGCCTCTTCCAGCCTCGCAAGGCGGCGTTTCATCCGCCGGACATCCAGTCGCTCTGCCGAGTTTTTGAGCAGGCGGTATTCATAGCCCACATGATCGCGGCCGCGCAGGCTTTTGGCCAGCATCTGGATGTAGTGGGGGTATTCCCGCCGTGCCCGCAGCATCCGGTAGAGGGCCAAGGGGGTCAGCTTGCCGGTCATGGCTTTTGCCAGAAGCTTGTAGAGGATCTGCATGTTGATCAGATGTGCTTCCAGATCGCCTTCCATGTAGGGGATGCGGACCAGTTCGGTGTTCGGTCGGCGGAACATGGCCGCGTGAATCGCATCGAACATAATAGCCGGATCATAGAGGATGTAGGCGCGTTCTGCGGCCTCTAGCATGTCGGGGGCAAATCCGAAGCGGTCAGTGAAGGAAAGCCTCCGGATCGGGTGAAAGCGTTCGTCCCAGTGGGTCAGGCGCGGCTCAAGCGTGGCTTGTGGCTGGATCGCGATGACGGTCGCGCCGGGTGCCGCAACCGAGAAAGCCGCTGCGGCGTATCCACAGCTGCCCTTGCCGTAGAACACTACCTGCTCGAACTCGTCAAAGAAGCCGTCATCGATCAGCCGGTCAAAGAATCCGTACACAGCCTTGTCGCGGAACCACGTATCCCCGTTCGACAGCAGGCAAAGATGCGACCAGCCCAGAGAGCGGACAAGATCGAATCCCATTGGCTGGCCATTGTCTGTGCCGGTTTGCGCATTTTCGATCGTTTCGAACGTCACCAGCAGCGTCGGTTTTTCGTCGATGAAAACCGCACAATGATCTTTGCCGAGGGATTGAAAATAGCCATGGGCGTCCCCGATCTCGGAAAGCTTTTCCAGCCATGCGTCTTTGGAAAGATCCAGCATCGACTCGTCGAATGCGTTTGCCGTTTCCTGCATCATGGGCTCCTTGAGGGTCTTCGTACGAATTGTGTAGTTAAGCTAACAATTAATTTGGGCAGAAATGCGAACAGGACGGGCCTATTCGGGGGCTCTGCAAGGAATATTCTCAATATTTTTCGTGTTTTCGCAATCTGCATTGATCGAACGACTGCGGTGCTGTCCAAGTGGATACGGTAAGTACTCTTTTTGATATCATGGCAAATATCGATGAAGATCCGGTGAACAGGCGCGCCCTATAGCACCAAAGTCGCGGGAAACCCGATCTTGACCGGTGATGCCAGCCGTGCAGCATGGAACCCGTCGGGGAGGGGCAGACATGACGAATTTCGAAAGCATCGATCAGGTGCAAAGCGCGCTTGCGCAAGAAGGCTATGTATGTGGCAGGGCCTTGGCCACGGTTGTATTCCTGTCGTTGCGGCTGGGGCGACCGCTGTTCCTTGAAGGCGAGGCCGGCACAGGCAAGACCGAAATCGCCAAGACGATTGCCCGTTCTCTGAACCGCCCCCTGATCCGCTTGCA
>JAYZYX010000095.1:0-4857 GCA_036139795.1 Pseudomonadota bacterium
GCGACTCCACCACCTCCTCTGTGCCTGACGCGGCATCGATAACAATACACTCAGTGCCGCTCGACGTGCAGAGCACCAGTGTCTGTCTCCCTTTGGGACATCGCGCCCAGAAAAGCTCATGCACTGCGCGGACCGAAACACAGAGCCAGCGGACGGGGGCAAACTGGTATAAGGGCGCCAACAGTAGACCTGCGCCCGCCCCAAGGGCCACACCGCAAAGAGCAAAGGCGACGGTCAAAGCAGCAGCATGGGCCAGCGCGGGCAATGCGGGAAGGGTCGGGTGCAGGATGCCCCAACCGATCTGGCGCAGTGTCAGCCAAGGATCGGGGGCGGGACCCGACAGATCAGCCCACAGAAACGCCAGCAGGGTCAGCGCGGCAAAGCCCGCCAGAACATGCCGCCGCTGTAGGCTCATGCGTAAAGGTCCATGATCTCGGCGCGGCTGACATCAGCGGCGGCTGCGTCCAAGGCGATGCGCCCGTCCTTCAGTCCGATGATCCGCGTGGCAAAGCGCAAGGCGTGGTCCACATCGTGTAGCGCCAGAACGCCCGTGTCGAACCTTTGGGCCAAAGCGTCCAGCAGATCGGCCCCTTGGGCGGGGTCCACGGCCGAGACAGGCTCGTCCCCCAAAACAACGTGGCCGCCACGCAGCAAGGCGCGGGCGAGTGCTACCCGCTGGCGTTGCCCGCCGGAAAGGTCTTGGACAGGCTTGCGGTCCAGCCCCTCAAGGCCGACCGAATTCAAAACATCGCGTACTTCTGCCCGTTGGCCTGCGCTTGGCCAAATCAGAGTGCGCAGGTTTGCAAAGGTGCTGAAGTCATCCAGCCGCCCCATCCAGACATTGTGAAAGGCGCTAAGTTCCAGCACCTGGCCGTAGTCCTGCGGGATATGGGCGACGCGCAAGGCGGCGCGGTCCAATTCAGTTTGCAGGGCGGACAAAAGAGTACTTTTGCCCGCACCGCTGCGGCCCAGAAGGGCAATCCTGTCCCCTGCATGGACGCTGACCGACACACCGGTCAGCACCATCTGCCCGCCCCAACCTAATGAGCGGTCCTGCAAGGAGACAAGCGGCTGGTTCACTCGATGATGTCCAGCGCGCGGGCGGTGTCTTCGATCGGCTGATAGAGGGCGTTGTCCGCCGCGATGAAGGCCGAACGGGGGAAACTGGCCAGCAGGTCCGCATCGGTCATCCCGATCAGGGCGTCCTGCACGCGCTCGGCAAAGCCTTCGCCAAAGCGGGCGTCTACGTCACCGCGAATAGTCCAGTTGTAGTCAGGGTAGGCAGGGGTCTGCCAGATGATCTTGGCGGTCTCTGCCTCAGGTGCGCCTTCGGCGGCGGCGTTGTCATAGACGGTGTAGTTCAGCGCGCCGACCTCATAAGCGCCCGAGGCCACCAGACGCAGGGTCTGTCCGTGATCGCCCGAAAAACCGACGGCGCTGAACAGCTCTTCCGGCGCTTTGCCGGTTTCCTGACGGATGTAGAATACCGGCATCAAACGGCCCGAGGTCGAAGTCTGCGCACCAAAGGTGAAAGAGCGACCCGCTAGATCGGGAAAGGTTTCGCTGGCGGTAAGGCCGGTTTCGGTGTTGGCGATGAAGTAGGTGACAAAGGTCTCGTCTTCTGCGCCTTGGGCGATGGCCTGACTTCCGGGCACCGCGATACGGGCCTGAACACCGGACAGACCGCCGAACCAGCCCAGTTGGATCTGGTCGTTGCGGAAGGCGGTGACGGCGGCGGCGTAATCTTTGACGGGGATGTATTCCACTTCAACACCAAGCGCCTCTTCCAGATAATCGGCAACGCGGCCGAAACGCTCGACCAGTTTGGTCTCGTCATCATCGGGAATGGCCGAGAAATACAGGGTTTCGGCGTGGGCAGGGGCGGCCAGAACGGCCAATGCCAGAAGAAGGTGTTTCATCAAATAAACCTGTGTTCGGAGGGTTGCCCCGCAGGTAGCGGATGCATTTGCAGAATTCCAGAGTCTTCGCGGGCGGAAATTCTGCCCGATTTGGTGCGCGATTGGTGACAATCTGATGAAATTGCGTCCAAGCCCTGTTGGCATTCCCGCGTGGTCTGGCTTTTATGCTGGGTGAGGCAGCAAGGCCGACTCTGGTCCTGCCCTCGGTGATCTCTGGTATGTGACCAGAGGCAGAAGGACGGAATAGCACGTGGCTGTCAGTGCAAACCCTTTTTTGCCCGATGCGCAATTTGCGCAGGCGCTGCGCATATGTAACCCATTGCGTAGCTTCACAGTTCTTTATCAAGACAGTCGTATCGTCCCGATTGAACGGTTTTGAAGACAAGAGGATTTTATGGATATCCAGATCAAGGAAACCCGCCCCATCGACGGGCAAAAGCCCGGCACCAGCGGTCTGCGGAAAAAGACCCGTACTTTCATGGAGCCGCATTTCCTTGAAAACTACGTGCAGGCGATTTTCGACGGCATCGGCGGGATCGCGGGCAAGACCCTGATCCTTGGCGGTGACGGGCGCTTTTTTAATGCCCAAGCGATCCAAGTGATCCTGCGCATGGCCTGTGCCAATGGCGCGGCGCGGATGGTGGTGGGCCAGAATGGCGTGCTTTCGACCCCGGCGGCCTCGAACCTGATCCGTCAGCGTGGCGCGGATGGCGGCCTGATCCTGTCGGCCAGCCATAACCCCGGCGGCATCGATGCGGACTTCGGGCTGAAATACAACGGGCCCAACGGCGGCCCTGCCTCGGAAGGGGTGACCGACAAAATTTTCGAGCGTACCAAGACCATCGACAGCTACAAGATCGTCGAGACTCAGGACGCCGATCTGGGCACATTGGGTGAAAGCGCAATGGGCGATATGGTGATCGAGATTGTGGATCCCGTCACCGATTACGCCGCCTTGATGGAGACGCTGATCGATTTCGACGCAATCCGGAAAATGATCGCAGGCGGTTTCCGTATCCGCTTCGATGCAATGCACGCTGTGACGGGCCCCTATGCCAAGGAAATCCTTGAGAACCGTCTGGGTGCGCCTACGGGCAGCGTTGTGAACGGTGTGCCCTCCGAAGATTTCGGCGGCGGTCATCCAGATCCGAACCCGATCTGGGCCAAGGAACTGATGGACGTCATGTATGGCGACAATGCGCCTGACTTTGGTGCGGCCTCGGACGGGGACGGCGACCGGAACATGATCGTGGGTCCCAGTTGCTATGTGACCCCGTCGGACAGTCTGGCGCTGCTGGCCTCCAAGGCCCATCTGGCCCCCGGTTATTCCAAGGGGCTGGCGGGCGTTGCCCGATCCATGCCGACCTCTGGCGCGGTCGATCTGGTGGCCAAGGCGCAGGGGATCGAGTGCTTTGAGACCCCCACCGGCTGGAAGTTCTTCGGCAACCTGCTGGACGCAGGCCGCGTGACCCTGTGTGGTGAGGAAAGCGCCGGTACCGGCTCGGACCATGTGCGGGAAAAGGACGGCCTTTGGGCGGTGCTGCTGTGGCTGAACATCCTTGCGGCCAGTGGCAAATCCGTGGGCGACTTGATGGGCGAAATGTGGGCTGAATTCGGTCGCTGCTACTATTCGCGCCATGATTATGAAGATGTGGATGCCGCCGCCGCCAACGGTTTGATGGACGCTCTGCGCGGCCAGTTGGACGATCTGAAAGGTCAAAGCTTTGGCCCGCTGACCGTCCAGATGGCGGATGAGTTTGCCTATGACGATCCGATTGATGGCTCGCACTCTGCCCGTCAGGGTCTGCGCATCCTGTTTGAAGGGGGCAGCCGCATTGTGTTTCGTCTTTCGGGTACCGGCACCGTTGGCGCGACCATCCGTGTCTATCTGGAGCGGCTTGAGACTGACCCCGCGTTGCTGACCTTGGAACCAGCCGCGGCGCTGGCGGATATCATCGCCGCTGCGGATCAGATTGCAGGGCTGAAGCAGCGCACAGGCCGCGATGGCCCCGATGTAATCACCTGATCCAGACCGCTTTTCAAAGACCTTAAAGGCCGGTGCTATGCGCCGGCCTTTTCTTGTTCCGCCTTTCACAATCGGGGCGGGAAAATACTGGACAGGGGCTGTTTATTGGGCAAAACATCCGATGTTAGCGCTTAAACTGGACCAGATGCCATGACCCGCACCGTAAGCTTTGATGATCTTGTGACCGAGGCAAAAGCCCTGCTGTCGCAAGAAGGCCGCCGTTTTATGGCGCTGGCGGGCGCTCCGGGGTCGGGTAAAAGCACGACGGTTGAGCATCTGGCCGAGGCGCTGGCGGCGGAGTATCCCGGTCAGGTCGCGATCCTGCCGATGGACGGGTTCCATTACGATGACGCGGTGCTGCACCAGATGGGCCGCCGTCCTTGGAAAGGCGCGCCGGATACCTTTGACGTGGGTGGTCTGCGGATGACCCTGAACCGGCTGGCCGATCCCGCCGAGGGCGCCGTGGCCGTGCCGGTCTTTGACCGCGATCTTGAGATTTCGCGCGGCTCGGCGCGGATCATCCCTGCGGACGTCAAACTGATCTTGGTCGAAGGGAACTACATCCTGCTGGATCAGTCCCCGTGGGATGGCTTGCGCCCTTGCTTTGACACCACAGTCCTGATTGATGTGCCCGAGGACGAACTGCGCCGCCGCTTGCGTGACCGCTGGGTGCATTTCGGTCTGAACGAAGAAGAGATCGCCCACAAACTGGATGGCAACGATCTGCCCAACGGGCATGTGGTGATGCAGCACAGTCGTGCTGCTCTGCGCTATCTACAGGATTGATCACCCCTCCGTTTTCGTCTCTTGACGAAAACGGTGTCTTGGGAAATTAGGCAGCAGTTCCAACAGCCTGAGAGTCGACAACAGGATCCGCAAATCCGCTAGACCGTTAAGATGGTCTGAAACGTT
>JAYZYX010000096.1:0-2862 GCA_036139795.1 Pseudomonadota bacterium
GCTATGAGAGTGACGGGGCCGTTTTGAAAGACTGGACCGTTGTCGCCGAAGCTGCCCCCGAATGGTCTGGCGAGGTATCGTTGCCCATAAGCTCGCGCGGGTGGTGTGTGGCACAATTTCGTTTGAAAGGCACCGAGAAAATCCTTTTCGAAGGCCGCCGTCGGATCGCTGCTGGCTACAAGTTCTTGCAGCTTGGTCAGTCGCAGACCGACATCTATCTGACGGCCCGTGATCGCGGGAGGAAGACTGAACATCCTTGGACGGCTTCTTATGTGACCAATGACTCGGTGGCGAATGGCGGCAAGGACATTGACGCGATCCAGCACTATTTGCTGGGGGATTTGGCAAGTGACGGGGTCTCGGTGTTTCTGGATCAGTTCCGGACGATCTGCCCGAATGTTCCCGTGCAGATCGTTGATGCAGCGGTTAGTGGGACAGGCCCGAACCAATTGATCTCGGATGCGAATGCGGGGCGTGATTGGCTTATGTTGCAGCAGAAGCTGGACTATGCGGGCAATGATGTTTCGGTAGTTCTAATGAACTGGGCGACGCAGGGCTGGAACGCTGAAGGATCTGTAGCCGAGACGCTTGATGCGCTTTTGGATGGATCGGGCGGCTATAGTGGCGTGATCGATCACACGCTAACTGATGCGCTCAAAGATGGGTTCAAGGTCGGTGTTTCCCCTGCAACCCGCCATTCGCGGGGCGCGCATGAGGGGTTGCGCCAAGAGCAGGTTTTTCAGGCGCATCTGCGATCCTTGACCGTGGGTTTGCCGGTTTCTGACTATGCCATTGCCTCGGCTGGTGGGCCTCATCCTGACAATCTGGGCGATGGGAATCTGGTCTTTGGGGTACGGCAGGCATTGTTGGCAGCTGAGGCATTGCAGCTGGTGCAGCTTCAAAACCCCGGGTTTGCCGCAGCACGCCGGAACGGTGACCGGATTGAGATTGATTTGTCTTTGCCCAACGGCGGAGCAGTTTATTGTGCAACGCCCGCATCTCTTGAAGGGTTTGAGGTCTATCAGGAGGGTGATCTTGCCTTCCATCAGGATGGGTTCACCGCTGCGCTAGAAGGCGAGACTGTTGTTCTGACATCAACCAACGGCGATTGGACTGCCGGAGCGATGGTTCGAGCCTTGGGGAATGGCCCGAAACGCAGTGATGGCGATGTGGCGGCAGAAAGCGCGATCATCGACAGCATGCTCTACGAGACATGGGCAGATGACGTTCTAGGGCGTGGTTTGCCAATCGGCGGGACCACTGCTTCGGGCCAATGGGAGCCTGACTGGACCGTGACACTGGATTGAACCAAAAGGCCGGGTGTTTGCCCGGCCTTTTTTATTGTGCGACCGCTTGTTGAAGCATCCACATCGCCCGCAGGCTGCGTAGCCGGAACAGGGTCACCAGCGCCTTCAACCGCTCAGGCAGGCGCAGGCTTTTCGCAAAGATGACCTTCGGGGCATGGGCAAAGGACGACAAAACCACCGCGACTGCGCGCGCGACCCATTTCAGACGACCAGCAAAGCCTTTGGGCCAGGTTCCCCAAGCCTCATCCATCAGACGATGCCATTTCTTTTTCAGGGCGGGCCAATCTGGACGAACCGGATGATCAACACTCAGAGCCTCAATATACTTGATATCGGCCCCTACCCCGACAGCCCGCAAGCACCAGTCTTTGTCCTCTGGCACGCCATCGCGAAACCCCCCGACCCGAGCGAACAGCCGGCGGAAAGTCAGCAGGTTCGCGGTGACAGTGAAGTTCTGCTTTTCGATGTAGCTCTTGGTGTCAAACGCAAACACAGTCTCAAACGCCGCTGATCCGGATTTTGCGCCATCGGTTTCGCAAAAGACACCAACCGCACCCCCGACGATGTCTGCTTGACCCGCGACCTGTCGTGCAGTTGCGACCCAATTTTCAGAAGGGACACAGTCCGCATCCAGAAACCAGATCTGCTCGGCAGTTGTGGCGGCGACACCAGCGTTGCGGGCATGGGCCGCCCCTTTGGCGCTTTCTTCAATAAAGCGCACCGCGGGGTAAAAGTTGGACCACCCTAGAATGCCCGGGTCCGAGCCGTTATCGACCACCACCACTTCGATCCCGCCCAAGTCCTGCGCACACAGTGCATCCAGACATCGGACCAATCTGACGTGATCGTTGTAGTGGGGAATGATGATCGCGGCTTGGTAATCGGGATCAACTGTAGTCGCTGTAGGAACCGTAATATTCATCTGAGTATCTGCACTTGTTAAGAACAATTCCGGCGACGTTGGTCAGTTCGGCCACTTGCCGTTCAAGAACGTCGATCTGTTTGACGGGCGTCTTTTCCGCTTCCATGACGATCAGCGCCGCATCGACCATCCGCAAAAAGCCGTGGGCGTCGTCAGCAACCATCATGGGCGGCATGTCGAAGAGGGTCACATCGGGGGCGTAGGTCGCTTCCATCTGGGCCAGCATGTCTTCGGTGGCTTCACTCTGTAAAAGCTCGGCCGAGTTGGGCGCCGGGCCGTCATTCATGCCGAACGCTAGGTTGGAGCCGTAGCGACGCACATGTTCATCAAACGGGATTTCGCCGTTGATGACCTGTGCCATGTTGCCGAACAGGCTTTGCCCCAGATATTTGGACAAGGTGGGCCGCCGCATATCGAAGTCGAACGCCATAACGCGGGTATCCCTTTGGCGCGCGAAGGAAAATGACAGGTTCACGACGGTGGTCGATTTCCCTGCGGAGGCGGCGGCCGAAAGGATGGCGATCCGCTTCCAGCCGTTCTTACGCACCAGCCGCATCAGTTTGGTGCGCAGCATGTCGTAGGGTGCGGACTCGGGGCCAGGCTCCAGTGCGACCAGACGGTTGTATTGAAGGA
>JAYZYX010000097.1:0-9783 GCA_036139795.1 Pseudomonadota bacterium
AGTCGCTGGAAGAGATCATCAAAGGCACCTACAACGCTGGCGCAGTTGCCCAGAACGGCATCTTCAACAACGCATCGCAGCACTGGAACCACGTTCAGTTCTGGGAAATGATGGGCCCCAAAGGCGCGGCAATGCCGTCGGAACTGGAAGCACGCATCGTTGACGCGTTCGGCTCGGTTGAACAGTTCAAGACCGATTTCTCGGCAGCAGGCGCAGGCCAGTTCGGTTCGGGTTGGGCGTGGCTGGTGGTTGACACCGACGGCACCCTGAAGGTCACCAAGACCGAAAACGGCGTGAACCCCCTGTGCTTCAACCAGACCGCTCTGCTGGGTTGCGACGTGTGGGAGCACAGCTACTACATCGACTTCCGCAACAAGCGTCCCGCGTACCTGACCAACTTCCTGGACAAGCTGGTAAACTGGGAAAACGTGGCAGAGCGTCTGTCGAACGCCTAAGTCATCGCGCCCTTTACGGGACGGATGTGGCGCCCTGCGGTTCTCCGCGGGGCGTTTTCTTTTGGCGGGTCTCTTTCCGTAGGGTGGAAAAGCGCTGAATTCAGGGGCAAATTCCCCTGTGGTCCATTGCAAATTGCTGCCTCCGGCGCGACTGTCCCAGCACAGGCAACCAGCCGGAAAATCCCATGACCGAGACCACCCGCGGCGTCGCCGCCATGATCGCCGCTTGCACCATTTGGGGCCTGTCGTCGCTGTATTACAAAATGCTGGCAGACGTTCCCCCGATCACCGTTTTGGCGCATCGGACCATCTGGTCGGCGGTCTTTTTTGCTGTGGTTCTGATGGTGCAGGGCCGGTTCCGCGTTCTGACGCAGGCTTTGGGGCAGGGGCGTCAGGTGGCCCATATCGGGTTGGCGGCGCTGATGATCTCTTGCAACTGGTTCTTCTTTATCTATTCGATCAGCGTGGGCCACGCGACGCAGGCCAGCCTTGGCTATTACATCTTTCCGCTGGTGGCGGTTCTTCTAGGGTTCGTCTTCTTCAAGGAACGTCTGGGACTTTGGCAACAGATCGCTGTGGGGCTGGCCGCGCTGGCCGTGACCACACTGACGATCGGCCTTGGCGTTGCGCCTTATATCTCGTTGGTGCTGGCGTTCAGCTTCGGCTTTTACGGGGTGCTGAAGAAATCGCTCAATCTTGGCCCCGTGGTCAGCGTTACCGCCGAGGTGACGCTGCTGGTGCCCATCGCCCTTGTTGTTCTAGCCTTGGGCGGTTTGCATGTGACTGACCCGGCACATCTGGCGTTGATGTTGGGGTCGGGGCCCCTGACGGGCCTGCCGCTAATCCTATTCAGCTACGCCAGCCGCCGCATCCCCATGAGCACCGTCGGGCTGCTGCAATACCTGAACCCGACGCTGCAATTTCTAGTGGCCACGCTGGTGTTCCAAGAGCCCTTCGGCATCTGGTACGCAATTGCCTTTGCGATGATCTGGACCGCGCTGGCGATTTATTCGACAGCGACGGTGCGGGCGGCGTCGCGCAAGAAGGCCTCGGCCTGATCGACGCTCTCGACCACGGTGATATAGTCGAGGGTGTTCTGACCGGCGAACCCTTCGGTGACCACATGGGTCATCAGGTCCATCAGCGGCTGCCAATAACCGTCAGTGCTGATCAGAATGATAGGCTTTTCATGCAGGCCAAGCTGGCGCCACGTCAGCACCTCGAAGAACTCGTCCAGTGATCCCGCTCCGCCGGGCAGCACCACAATCGCGTCCGAGTTCATATACATGACCTTCTTGCGTTCATGCATGTTCTCGGTGGCGATGAACTGGCTCAGATCGCGCTTGCCGACCTCCATTTTCATCAGGTGCAAGGGGATCACCCCAAGGGTTTCTGCCCCGTGTTTCTGCGCAGAACGGGCGGTGGTGCCCATCAAACCTACGTCTCCGGCCCCGTAAACCAGACGCCAACCATTGGTTGCAATCATCCGGCCCGCATCATCCGCACATTGGGTGTAGCTGGATTTTGTGCCTGAACGTGCGCCACAAAAGACACAAACAGAAAACTTGGACATATGTCTCCCCTTCGGCGGCGGGTATTCGCCTAGACCTGCCTTATCCCCAACTGATAGCTTTCATCAACAGTCATAAGGCCACAGGCTTTGACTGGCAGGAGGAAGAAACAAATCGATGACACAAAATCGTAAAGTTGCGCTGGGTCTGAGTTCGGGTGTCGCAATCGCGGCGGTCATCGCGTGGTTTTTGTCCCAGAACCTTCCAGGAAAGACAGTCGTCGAAGCAACTCCTGCCACGCCTGTCCCCGATGTCACAAGTAACATCACCGATGCCGCAACACCGGCAACGGATGTGGCGCAGGCTGATGTGGCAAAGCCGGAAGCAGTGGCAGAGGCGGATGTGGCTGATGTCGCAGAGCAGCCCGTCACCGATCCCGATGCCCCCGAAGTAGATACCTCCCTGTCGTTTGATGTGGTGCGGGTCGAGCCGAACGGCAGCACGTTGATTGCGGGCAAAGCCCCTGCGAATACCGATGTGTCGATCCTTGTGGATGGTAAGACTTTGGGCACCGCAAAGGCCGGATCGGACGGGAAATTCGCCAGCTTTCTGGACCTGCCTCCCGAAGGCCACGCCCGTGTTCTGACTCTTGCCCGACTGGACGCGGATGAGGTGATCAAGGCGCAGGGCACCCAGCGCGTGATCCTTGCGCCCCAGCGCGCGGTTCAGCCGAAAACACCCGTTGCCGAAGCGCCGATCACCGACGCCGCCTTGCCCCCCGAAGAAGAAGTGTCTTCGCTGCCCTCCATGCAGGCAGCCGCCCCCGCACAGCCCGACACCGCGGTCACCGCTGACACGTTTGACGCCGCACCCGCCAGCACCGAGGTTGCCAGCCTCTCGCCCGATACCACGCCAGCCGTCCCGATTGCCTCGGACCTGCCCGGTGCGCCGACGGTTCTGCTGGCCGATGACAAGGGCCTGCGCGTCCTGCAACCCGGTGGCCACGCGCCTGAGGTTATGGACGAAGTCGCCTTGGACGCCATCAGCTATGACGACGCCGGTGAGGTGCAACTGACCGGCCGCGCCCCCGCCGAAGGCTTTGTCCGCGTTTATGTGGACAACCGCCCCATCGCCACCGTGCCTGTTGGCAGCGACGGCGGGTGGCAATCGCCGCTGCCCGCAGTGCTTGCGGGCGATTACACACTGCGCCTTGATCAAATCGGCGCGGATGGCTCTGTCACTTCGCGCCTTGAAACTCCGTTCCGCAAGGAAACCGCCGCCGCGCTGGAAGGGGCACCCCGTGATGCCAGCGGCGCGATCACCGCAACCGTTGTGCCTGGCTCGACCCTTTGGGGGATCGCTCTGGGCAAATATGGCCACGGTATCGAGTATGTGCGGGTTTTCGAGGCAAACCGCGACAAGATCCGCAATCCGGACCTGATTTATCCGGGGCAGGTCTTCGATCTTCCCGAACAGTAGTCTGGTCATTGCCAAGCCTGCGCTCTAGGTTGCACTTCAGCCACCTTCCGTAGCCGGAGCGCCAATGCCCCCTGAAACCCGTGACAGCACCCCTTCCGCAGGCCACGCCAGCGGTCTTCAAACCCTGCGCCGCGTGGTGCCCTATCTGTGGCCCGAGCAGCCCAAATGGGTCCGGACCCGTGTGGTTTGGGCCTTGGTCTCGCTGCTTGTGGCCAAGTTGATCGCGGTCGGCTCGCCTTATCTCTATAAGATGGCGGTCGATGCGCTGGCGCCCGAAGGGGAACTGCCGACGCTGGCAGGCATGGCAATCGGTGCAGTGGGTCTGACGATCCTATACGCACTGGCACGGGTGCTGACTGTTGGCCTGCAACAGCTGCGCGATGTGTTCTTTGCCCCCGTCGGTCAACGGGCCGTGCGCCTTCTGGCGCTTGAGACCTTCAAGCACATCCACGCCCTTTCCCTGCGCTATCACCTGACCCGCAAAACCGGCGGCCTTAGCCGGATTATCGAGCGCGGGATCAAGGGCGTCGAATTCCTGCTGCGCTTCACACTGCTGTCGATTGGTCCGCTGACGCTGGAATTGCTGCTGATCGCGGTCGTGCTGATGTTTCTCTTTGATGTCTGGTACCTGCTGATCGTCCTTGCCACGGTCGCGGCCTATGTCGCCTTTACCTTCACGGTCACCGAATGGCGCGTGAAGCTGCGGCGCGAGATGAACAAGCAGGACACCGATGCCAACCAGAAAGCCATCGACAGCCTTCTGAACTTTGAAACAGTCAAGTATTTCAACGCAGAAGAACGCGAGGCCGAGCGCTACGACAGCTCGATGGCGGCCTATCAGCAGGCGGCGCTGAAGACCTCATATTCGCTGGCATTCCTGAACGCGGGCCAGTCGTTCTTTATCTCCTGCGGTCTGGCAGGGGTGATGATCCTTGCGGCTCTCGGGGTGGCGGATGGGTCGCTGACCGTGGGCGATTTCGTCATGGTCAACGCCTACATGATCCAGATCACCAGCCCGCTTAATTTCCTTGGAACAGTCTACCGCGAAATCCGCCAGAGCCTTGTGGACATGGGCGAGATGTTCCATCTGCTTGGCCAGCCTTCCGAGGTGCAGGACAAGCCTGGCGCCTCTGGTTTGAAGGTGACGGAAGGACGGATCAAGTTGGACAACGTCCGTTTCTCCTACGATCCTGAACGGGAAGTGCTGAAGGGTATTTCGCTAAGCGTGCCTGCGGGGCAAACCTTGGCGATTGTCGGGGCCTCGGGCTCGGGTAAGTCCACAATCGGACGACTTCTGTTCCGGTTTTATGATGTCACCCAAGGGGCGATCCGCATAGACGGGCAGGATATCCGCGATGTGACGCAATCCTCACTACATGCCTCTATCGGCGTGGTCCCTCAGGACACAGTGCTGTTCAACGACACCATTCGTTATAACATCGCCTACGGCAATCAGGATGCGACCGAGGAGCAAATCTACGCCGCCGCGCAGGCCGCTCAGATCCACGACTTCATCCTCTCGCTACCCAAAGGCTACGACACGCAAGTGGGGGAGCGGGGCCTGAAGCTGTCGGGCGGCGAAAAGCAGCGTGTGGGCATCGCACGGACCCTTCTGAAAAACCCGCCACTGCTGATCCTTGATGAGGCCACCAGCGCCTTGGACACGGGAACCGAGCAAGGCATCCAAGAAGCCCTGTCCCGCGCCGCCGAAGGCCGCACCGTTGTCACCATCGCCCACCGACTATCGACCATCGCAGATGCCGATCAGATCGTGGTGTTGGAGGCAGGCGAGGTTATGGAAACCGGTACCCACGCAGAACTGCTTGCATTGGATGGACGCTACGCCAGCCTGTGGCGCCGCCAAGCGGCAGAGCGCCTTGACGACCACTGAGGTCTCAAGAGCTTCTCGCTTCGAGCGGTGAGTATTTGAGCAATAAAGAAGTCAGACTGTATACGTCTTTATTGCACTACATACTCACTACTCGGTCAGTGACGTGCCGCTGTGTTATTCAGCGGCGCGCAGAGCGTTTTGGTCAGGCGTATCGGGACGGCTGCTGTCTTCGATCGTCCAGATGATCTCGGGCGCTTTGACCTTGCGGGCTTCGCGGGCGAGGATCCAGTCGCGGGCGGCGCGGCTGCCAGAGCCGAAAGAGGCACGTTCTAGGGCACGGGCAATCCAGCGCGCATAGGTGCCAAGCCAGATGCGTAGCGAGAGCAGCGACGGGGTTAGCACCAGCGTCAGGACCGTGGCGATGCCCAGACCAAAGACCACTGCCGTTGCCAACTGTTTCCACCACAGCGCCGTCGGGCTGTCGATCGAGTAGCCGCCGTTGATGAAGTCGAGGCTGAGGCCGAACATCATCGGGGCAAGGCCCGCCATAGTCGTGATCGTGGTCAGCAGAACCGGACGGATGCGGTCTTCGGCTGTGCGGGTGACAGCTTCGATCTGCGGCATGTAGCGGGCATATTCCTGAAAGGTGTCGATGAGAACGATGTTGTTGTTCACAACGATCCCCGCCAGCGCCACGATGCCTGTGCCGGTCATGATGATCGAGAAGGCCTGATCCATCACCAGCATCCCGATCAGAACTCCTGTGGTGGACAGGACCACCGCCAAGAGCACCAGCACCGAGTTATAGAAGCTGTTGAACTGGGCCAGAAGGATGATGAACATCAGACCCAGAGCGCCCGCGAAGGCGTTCATCAGGAACGCGCCACTTTCTTCCTGATCTTCTTGGTCGCCGGTCCATTCGGTTTCCATTCCGGCGGGCAGGTCGAAATCAGCGAGGAACTGGTTCAGGACCTCGATCCGTTCGTTGCCGTTCACCGGCATAAGGTTTCCACTATCGGCGAACGCATCGGACAGGGACTTGTCGGTTTGTCCTTCGGCGCGCCAGTAGGTCTGGTACAGGTTTTCGCCCAATTGCAGCGCTTTGGCATCCGAGCGTTCTGCCATCGGTATGTCCGACACAAGCTGTACGATCCCAAGGGTTTCACCGTTCTGGATCAGCTTGAAAAGGCCCGGTGCCACATCTGCCTTGATGTCGAAATGACGCTTTTGTTCAACGCGGTTGATTTCGGCCAGCTGTGCGACAGGCTTGCGGGTGATGAAGTTGGCCAGCGGGACCAGACCGTCTGCGGTGCGCACCTTGAGCGTATCAAGAGTGGCCAGAACGCGGTCTTCTTCGGGCAGGCGGACGCGGATGTCGATCTCTTCGTCGCTGCTGTCCACGCGCATGGTATCCAGCAGCAGGCCGTTGGTGACCAACTGCACCATCGCGCCGACTGCGGCAACGTTCGCGCCGTAGCGGCCTGCTTTGGCCACATCCACGTCGATCTGCCAGTCAATGCCGGGCAGGGGTAGGGTGTCTTCGAACTGGATGAGACCCGGAGTTTCCTCAAACGCGGTGCGGATTTGCTGAGTGGTGACAACCAATTGATCCCAGTTGTCGCCTTTGATCCGCAGATGAACTGGCTTGCCAGAGGCGGGGCCCATTGCCAGATCGCGGACTTCGGTCTGTATGCCGGGGATCTGGTCCAGTTGCGCTTGCAGCTCTTCCAGAACCACGTTGCCGTCCAGATCGGGGCGGTCGGTACGCTCTTCCCATGGGATGGTTTCGAACTGGACCTGACCGATGGTGTCCGCAGGGGCCTGCGCACCGCCATTGTTGGTGTTCAGGCCGCCTTGTCCGGCAAAGGCAAAAACCGAGCGCACGCCAGGGTGGGCGATGATGGTGTCTTCGACTTGGGCAACGATGGCGTCCTGCTCTTCAAGGCTCATGTTGCCGCGGGCGCGGATGTAGACTTGTGCCTGTTCGGGCTCGGATTCCACGAAGAATTCGACGCCGTTGTTGTTGGCGCCAAAAATCGCGAAGGTGGTGACCACGAACCAGATCACGACGCCGATGACCACGAGCGGCATGATCGGGTTGCCCGCGATCATATGGATGAACCAGCCGAAAGGCGAACGGCGGTAGCCGCCGCGAATACGCTTCTGGCGATGCTTCAGCTTGACGCTATCCAGCGTGATGGTGGTGAAGGTCGCGCCCATCAGGAATAGGATCGCGCCAATGATGCGGGGACCCCAGCCTGCGGCCTCGGGGCCCATCAGGTAGGCGGGGTTCAAGAGCTGCATCAAGCCGATGAAAATCAGATAGATCGAGGGCAGCACCAGCAGTGCCCGCAGCCAGTAGGGGGCCATGCGGCGCAGGCCGTCGCCCGAGCGGTGGAAGGTCCGTGCAATTCGGCCCGAGACGCCGCCAAGCACCGGCAGGTAGATCAGCGCCACCACCAGCGAGGCCGACAGAACGTAGATCAGGGTGACTGGCAACATCCCCATGAATTCCCCCGGAACACCGGGCCAGAACAGCATGGGCAGGAAGGCGCAGAGGGTCGTCGCGGTGGAGCTGACGATGGGCCAGAACATGCGCTTTGCGGCCTCGACATAGGCGTGCATGGGGCCGACGCCTTCGCTGATGCGTTTGTCGGCGTATTCCACCACAACGATCGCGCCGTCCACCAGCATGCCCACGGCCAAGATCAGACCGAACATGACGATGTTCGAAATGGCGATGCCAGACGCACCGAGGATCGCAAAACACAGCAGGAACGACGTGGGGATCGAAAAGCCCACCAGCAGCGCGGGACGGATACCAAGCGAGGCCAGCACCACGATCATCACCAGTGCAATCGCCGTCAGGACCGAGCCTTCCAGCTGGCTGACCATGCTGGCCACGGTGCGCGACTGGTCGTTCGAGGTGCCGACGGATACGGCGGCCTTCATCTCGGCGGGCCATTCGGCGCGGGCGGCGGCAACCACTTGCTTCACTTCGGTGGCGGTGTCGATCAGGTTGAAGCCTTTGCGCTTAACCACCTGAAGGGCAACGGTTTTCTCGCCGTTAAAGCGGGCGGTGCCACGGCGGTCTTCGAATGTCAGGCGGATGTCGGCGATATCGCCAAGGGTTACGACACGGTCGCCATTGGTCTTTACGGGCAGGTCATAAACATCACGCGGCTCATCAAAGGATGAGGGGATCTTGACGCCGAATGCGCCTTGGTCCGAGGTCACTTCGCCAGCAGCGATCAACTGGTTGTTGTTGCGCACAACGCTGATCAACTCGTCTGCAGTGACGTTGTAGCTTTCCAGTTTGAGGGGGTCGATCACCACCTCAAGCATTTCATCGCGGTTGCCTGCGATACCTGCTTCCAGCACAGCGTCCAGCTTTTCCAACTGGTCTTGCAGGTCTTTGGCGACACGATTCATGGTGCGTTCGGGCACGTCACCGGTCAGGTTCACGATGATGATCGGGAATTCGGAAAAGTTGATCTCGTTGATCGAGTATTTCTCGGCCCCTTCAGGGAAATTCGCTTCGGCCGTGTTCATCGCATCGCGCACATCGGCAAGAGTGCGGGATTTGTCCCAACCGAATTCGAATTCCAGCGCGATGCCCGCGTAACCTTCCGCCGCAGTGGCCGACATGGATTTCAGACCGTCCAGATCGGACAGTTCTGTCTCCATCGGTTTGACCAGCAGGGTCTCACTGTCCGCCGCCGAGATGCCCTGAAACGGGACCGAGACAAACAGGGCAGGGATTTCAATGTCCGGCTCGCCCTCTTTGGGCAGACCCACGTAAGAGAAGGTACCAATCGCCAAGGATAAGGCGATAAAGGCCAGAATCATGCGGGCACGGCTGGCGGCCCAATCAACGATGCCGGTCATTTGCTGGCCTCACGGTAGCTGGGGTTGATCGGAACGCCATCGGTGACGAACTCTTGCCCGACGACGATGACATCGCTTTCGGAGGGCAGGCCGCTGACCCAGACACCTTTGATCGTGTCACGCAGCACATCCACCGGCATAAAGCGGGTGATGTTGCCAGCGCCCACCACGCGGACGCCCAATGCGCCATCGTCATTCAGGGTCAAGGCAGACTGAGGCAACAGATGCGCCATCGCCCCTTGAGCGCCGATGGCGACCTCTGCGGTCTGCCCGTCACGGATGGTCAGTTCGGGATTTGCGACCTCGATCTCGACGCGGAAGGTGCGGGTGGTCTCATCGGCCGAGCGGGATAGGAACACCACTTTGCCGGTGACCTCTTGGCCCGTGGTCAGGCGTGCGCCTGCGCGGGCGCCAAGCTGTATACGGTTCACTTCGGTCTCAGGGACAAAGCCCACCACCTTGATCGGGTCCAGCTGAATAACTGTGCCGCAGATTGACCCTGTTTGCATCAGGCTGCCGATCTCGGCGGTGTCGCTTTCCAGAACGCCATCGAAAGGGGCGGTGATGGTCAGGCGGTCGATTTCCTTTTCGGCCATAGCAACACCGGCGCGGGCGCTTT
>JAYZYX010000098.1:0-18213 GCA_036139795.1 Pseudomonadota bacterium
TTCCCCCCCCCCCTAAAAACCCAACCCCCCCGCGGGGTTATTTTTGGTAAAAATCCGGGGGGGGGGGGGGCCGCCCCCCCCTCAGGCCAGCCACAAGCGCAACGCTCAAAGGCTAAGCGCCAACGCCCCCGTCATTGCGCAACTCGCGCAACAGGAACTCCTGCAACAAACGCACCACAGGCGCAGGCTCGCCAGGGCCGGGGATCAGACTCAGGTCAAAACTCGGCATCGGCGGCAGGCCATCCTCTTCGGTCAGACGCACCAGATTCGGCGGGACCGAGGATTCCACCAGCCCGATCACCCCAAGCCCCGCCTGCGCAATCGCCACCAACCCCAGAACACTGTGGGTCGTGGCAACCACGCGGTAAGGCCGGTCAACCGCTTGCAGCGCTTCCAAGGCCACGCGGCGGGCAATGTCGCCGGCCTCGAAGACACCAACCGGAATCGGATCGCGCAGCCAGATGCTGTGTTCAGGGGCCGCCGCCCAGACAAAGGGCTCGCGCCGCAGGACGGCAAAGGGCTGATTGGGGGTGCGGGTCACCAAAGCCATATCGATCTGGCCCAGATCCAGCATCCGCAGCAAATCGGGCGAGGAATCGAAGGTCAGTTCCACCTCGGCCAAAGGAAACTCTTCCTGAAACCGTGCGATGGCGGGCAGGGCCAGATGCTCGGCGTAATCCTCGGGCAAGCCAAAGCGCACAATACCGGCGGTGTCGGGACGGCGCAGACTGGCCAGCGCCTCATCAGACAGGCGCAACAGGCGGCGGGCGTGCAGCAGCAGATCATCTCCGGCCACATTCAGGCGCAGATTGCGCCCGTCGCGCTGAAACAACGCGCAGCCCACATCCTCTTCCAACCGCTTGATCTGCATACTTACCGCAGACTGGCTGCGCCCCACACGGACGGCGGCCAGCTGGATGCTGCCCAACTCGACCACAGCCACAAAGCTGCGCAACAGGGTCAAATCTAACGGTTCGGGCATGTTTCAATTTTCCTGAAGTTTATCCTCAATTCTATTCGTTTGATTGAGCCTTTGCCTAGCCCTTACATGGACCCACACATGAAGGAGGCATCACATGCGCTACGGAACAGGCATGGTCATCGTCTTGACCGCAGGGCTTTTGTGGTCCGTACAACCCTTGATCATCCGCCAGATCGAGGTTGCGGGAACATGGACCGTTCTCATGTGGCGCTCGGCTGCGATGATTCCGGTCTTGCTGGCATACCTTGCTTGGTCCCAGCGCCGCGCCCCATGGCATGCCTTGCGCACCGCAGGGCTGGCGGGCGTTCTGGGCGGCGTGGGTCTGGTGGTGGCGATGGGCGGCTCGATCCTTGCGTTCCAGACCACGACGGTGGCGAATGCCGCGTTTTTGCTGGCTGCGTCGCCCTTTCTGGCGGCGATCCTTGGAAAGATTGTGCTGGCCGAGTCCGTGGCGCCACGCACATGGGGCGCTATTGCCCTTGCGATGTTGGGGATTTTTGTGATGGTCAGCGAAGGGCTGTCTGGCGGGGCACTGACCGGCAATATCGCGGCGCTCTCTGCCTCGCTCGGGTTTGCGGCCTTTAGTGTTTCCCTGCGCTGGCAACGGGCGCAAAGCAGCCTACCTGCAGTGATCCTTGGCGCGATCTTCGCCGTCGCCGCAGGGGCCCATGGGGCCGCGGCCCAAGGGGCGCCGCTGATCATTCCCGCCACAGACCTGATGTGGTGCCTGCTTATGGGCGCAGTGACGATGGCGGGCGGCATGACCCTTTATGCCTTGGGCAGCCGCGTGGTTCCTTCGGCAGAACTGACGCTGCTGTCGAACACCGAGGTCTTGCTTGCCCCGTTCTGGGTCTGGCTGGTCTTGGGCGAAACGGCCAGCACAGCCACCTTTGCAGGCGGGGCGATTGTGCTGATTGCGATCCTTTTCAACGCCTTTTCTGGCGTGCGGCGCATGTCGGCGGTCGCCTGACACCTCACTGCCCCTCTGTCACCAGAGGGGCAGCGCCAATCATCAAATGTCAAAGTTGGTGGGCAGCACGACCATATCGCGGATCGTCACATTACGGCCCCGCGTCAGGGCAAAGACCACCGCGTCTGCCACCTCATCAGGCTCGATCAGTGATCCGCTTTCCTTGGCCTTACGCAGGTTCTCTTCCGGCCAATCGGCCAGCAGCGCTGAAATCACTGGACCGGGCGAGACCTGCCCCACGCGGATGCCATGTTCCCGCAACTGGCGACGCATGGTCTGCACAAAGCAGGTGATCGCCCATTTCGAGCCGGAATAGACCGGCTCCCACGCGATGGCGCTATGCCCCGCGACCGAGCATGTCACCCAGATATCGCCCACGCCGCGCCCCTTCATATGGGGAATGACCGCAAGGGTGTTCTTCATCACCGCATTAACGTTCAGGTTCAGCATCCGGTCGATGCTGGCCGCGTCGGTCTGGTCCAGATCACCACCGATATAAGTGCCTGCGTTCAGGTAAAGGATGTCGATATGCGGCACCTTTTCCAGAATTTCAGGGACCATCGCATCGCAACTGGCCGTATCCAGCAGATCGGTGATCTGCGCGATGGCTTTGTCTCCTAGCTCTGCGATCAGCTTGTCCAGCGCCGCTGCATCGCGGTCCACCATGACCACTGTGGCCCCTTCGGCCAGCAGCGCGCGGGTGGTCGCCAGACCAATGCCAGAGGCCGCACCGGTGATGGCGGCGATTTTTCCGTTCAGGCGTTCAGCCATTTCAGTTCTCCGTTCGAAAATCGGGTGAAAAAGGATCAGACGGCCAGAAAGCCGCCATCTATGGGCAGAACCGCGCCGGTGACCATTGGCGCATCCTTGCCCATCAGCATCAGGATGGATCGGGCCACGTCTTCGACCTCGGCAAAGCGGCCGATGGGGTGGCGGACCATCATCGGGTCTTTCGCGGCAGGATCGGACCAAGCGGCGGCGGCCAGTTCGGTCATGGTGACGGTAGGCGCAACGGCGTTCACGCGGATGCCGTGGGGGCCAAGTTCGCGGGCCATGACGCGGGTCGCGCCTTCAAGCCCCGCCTTTGAGGCCGCATAGACCATGTGGCTCTGAAAGCCCCGATGCCCCGCGATTGAGGTGACGTTCAGGATCACCCCGCCACCGCCAGCGGCCACACGGGCGCGGGCGAATTCCTGAGCGCAGATCAGCGCGGCGCGCAGGTTGATGCCCATGACGGTCTCATAACCCTCATCGGTCATCTCCAGAACAGATTCCAGAACATTGGTCCCTGCACAGTTGATCAGACCATCGCAAAGACCCGCTTGCCTCATCGCGGCGCGGGCGGCGGTGTTATCGGCCAGATCGGCGCGGATCACTTCGCACCCTGTCTCAGCCTTTAGGCTGTCCAGATCGCTTTGGGTGCGGGCGATGGCGATGGGGATCGCCCTGCGGCGGGCCAGTTCCTGCACGCAGGCGCGGCCAATCCCTTTGCCTGCACCCGTGACGATAATGCGTTTGCCTTCGAAATCCTTGGTCATCGGAAATCCTCCGTTTCTAGGACGCCGCGCCCGTGCAGGCGGCGTGATAACTTTGCAGGGACTGGGTGACGCGCCAGATCAGCACCTCTTCAGGATCCAGAGGCTTGCCTGCGAAACGCGCCGCCATAGGCAGGTGCTGCCACATCAGCGGCAGAGGCACCGAGTGCCCGCGCAAGGCATCCAGCAGGGTTTGCACCGCCGATTGCGCCTCTGGCGTGGTCCAGTAGTAACGGATGCGGTCGGACAGCGAATAATGGCGCAGCACCCGCAATTCCGCGTCTGAGCCATGGTAATGCCGCGCCCAATTGGCGGGGGCCTTGATCATCAGAGCCTCCATCGCGGTGAATAGGGGCCGTGCGCCGTAATCGGGCAGCAGATCACTGGCGATCAGGTCCAGCGCATAAAGCGCCTCACGCAGGACAAAGGTCAGCTCTGGTCCGACCTTGAGAATAGGAAAACCATCACGGACCAACTCGGTCAAAGGTGCGGTGCCTTGGTAGTCGGTGGAGTGGGCCTCAAAGATCACCTGCGGAGTGTCGGCCAGCACGGCGACCAAGTCCTTGGCGGCCTCGGGGCGGTAAAGGACGGTGTTCTTATTACCAAACTCGACCCCCGGTTGGACCACCAGACCCAGCACGCGGGTCAGGGCCCGATCCAAGCCATTTTCCCTGAACACCCGCTGATGCACCGCCAATGTCTGACGGGCCGCCTCAGGCGCGGTAGGCGCAACGGTGGTCAGTTCGTGATCGGCCCCACCGGGGGGCGGCACTTCGGTGCCGATGATATAGTGCGGCGGCGGCAGATCGTGGGCTTTGGCGGTGTCCTCGGCCACGCGGGCCAGACGGGCAGCACGGGCGGCGGTGGTGGCATCATCCAGCGCCTCGGCTTCACCCGCGCAGCCCATTGAGGCATCAAGATGGATCTTGCCGAAACCGGCGGCCACATAGGCAGCGACCATCTGCACAGCCTCGGCCATCGCTTGATCGGCGGACAGATGACGCCACGGGTTCGGCCCCAGATGATCGCCGCCCAGAAGGATCAGATCGTGGGGGCAACCTTCGTGATCCGCCAACTGGTAGACCATCGCGGCGAAATCCACCGGCGTCATGCCAGTATAACCGCCAAGGTGGTTCACCTGATTGCAGGTCGCCTCAATCAACACAGTCGCGCCGGTATCGCGCCCGTGGCGCAAGGCCGCCCGCAGCACCAGCGGATGGGCCGAGCAGACAGAGGTGATGCCAGCAGGCTGGCCGCTGTGATATCGCGGCGCAAGATCGGTCAGAGCAAGAGGCATCAGACTAGTCGCTTTGTGTTGGAGATAAAGTCATCAAGCTCGGCGCGGGTGCCGGCCCCTTCCATCGGGCCGCGAAAGGTCACGTTCCGCGCTCCAGCGGCATTGGCGTAGGTCAGCGCCTGCTGCACAGGCATGCCAAGGCGGCGGCAGGCCACATAGGCCCCGCCAAAGCAATCACCCGCCCCTGTGGGGTCAAGTTCGGTGACCGCAAACGCTGCCCCGTGAATGCGGCTGCCATCGGCCAAGGCGCAGGTGGCCCCTTCCGCACCGCGCTTGATTGCGACCTCTTTGACGCCAAGCTCAAACAGCCGCGCCAGCGCCGCCTCTTCACCCGCCTCGGGGGGCCGATCAGCGGCAAGATACAGTTCATCCCCCGAGGGCAGCAGCAGATCGGCCATCCCGACCATCTGCGCAAAGCGGCGGCCGGTCTGGGGATCAGCGCGCAGCTCTTTGCGCAGGTTCGGGTCCAAAGAAATGGTACCGCCGCGGGCCTTGATCATAGTCGCGGCACGCTCGGTCATCTCCCAGATGGTCTGGTGGCCAAGCAAAGTGCCCATGACATGCAGGTGCCCCGCGCGGGAACAGACAGCATCTACCGCATCAGTCCACGCCAAGGCCCCCGCCGCAGAGGTCCACATGTTGAACACGAAATCCCGCGCGCCGTCAGGACGATAGCGGACAAAGGCGGTGCCGGTGGGCAAGGTGGGATCGGTGTGGATGCCGCTCACGTCCACACCGTCCCGCTTTAGCCGCGCAATGTTCACGCGGCCAAAGTCATCATCCCCCACGGCCCCGACCATTGCCGCCGCACCGCCGATGCGTCCGGCCTGATCGATAAAGATCGCGGGCGCCCCGCTGGGGTAGGGACCGATCATCGGCACCGGCTCTAGAAAGCCATTCCCCGTGGTGGTGGCGACGATCTCGGCCAGTATCTCGCCGATGCAAAGGGTCGGTCCCAGCGCGTCGGGCGCTAGGGTGTTTTGGTCTGTCATGTCAGCGTCTTTCCCGAGGTTAAGCGCGGGTATTGGTGGCACGACGGCGTTCTGCCTCGGCCCATTTCAATTCAATGAACTGTTTGGCATGGGCGGCCAGAGGATCGTTTTCGGTCCACGTGTCCCGCCAGATCGCGCAGGCCAGCGACAGGCCCTCATCCACGATCGCCGTTGAAAAGCTCTCAAAAACCACATCGCGGGCATAGCCGATTTCGACCAACGCATCGAAGACGGGGTCCCAGTCAATGGTTCCGTCGCCCAGATAGCCACGGTTGGATTCGCCGATGTGAAAGTACCCGATCTTGTCCCCCGCCAGCCGGATCGCGGCGGCCAAATTGGCCTCTTCCATCTGCATATGGAAGGTGTCCAAGTGCAGGCGCACGTGGTCATTGCCGGTTTCTTCGATGAACTTCAGCCCCTGCGCGGTGGTGTTCAGCAGGTTGGTTTCAAAGCGGTTCACCAGCTCCAGCACCAGATCAACGCCTGCGGCCTCTGCAATCGCGGCGGTTTCGGCGATGGCCTGGACCGAGTTCTTCCACCCCTCAGCCGTGGGCTGACGGTTATACTTGGTATGCGCCGAATAAAGGATGCCCCCCAGCTTATCGCCGCCCACGTCACGCACGGCCCGTACCGCATCAGCAAGCATTGCCTTGCCAGCCGCGACCGCATCGGGATCGGTGGACGAGATATCCTTGTCCAGCGGCAGGCCCATGGTCACGCCGATCTGCACGTCCAGTTCTTGGCTTTTGCGGGCCAGCCGGTCCAGATCGAACAACTCGGGCCGCAAATAGGCGAATTCGATGCAGCGGTATCCATGCTGCGCCGACTTTTCCAAAGCCATTTCAAGGCCCTCCTGCGTCTGACCTCCCGTCCAGACAAAGGAATGAATGCCAAGCCTTTTCATTTAAATCTCCTCCCGAAAGACCCCCTAGCCAGAGGTCGGCGGTGCGTCCGATAATTCTGATGCGATCAATAATTCTGCGGTCACGTCGTCAGTGACCAAAGTATCCACCAGCCCGCGTTTGCAGGCGGCGCGGATGATATCCACTTTGTGGGGACCGGCGGCGGCCATGATCTTTTCGGGCACATGCTGGACACGCTCCAGCAGCATCCCCACAGCCCGATCATCGATAGCCTTGGAAACCGAGTTTCCGTCCTTATCAAGGAACTGCCCCAGCACATCGCCAATCGCCCCCTGTTCGATCAGGCTTTGGGGCGACAGCTCGTTCGGTAGGCCGTGACTGACAAGGAAGGACTTCTTGGACACGTTCGAGCAGGTCAGCAGCACCGCATCCAGATTGTCGAACTTGTGAAAGTGTTCGCGAAGGGCGAATTGGGACAGGAACAGATCGCGGTCCAGCCCCTCGGACAGGTAGATCGGCGCGGTCAGGATCGAATAATGCGCCCCAAGCGCCCCTGCAAAGCCAGACGCGATCCCGAAGGAATTGAACGAAGACCCCTGCGCCGTCCCCCCTAGGATCGAGACCACCTCAAGATCGGGGTGGTTCTGTTTCGGCAGTCGGGCAATTGCCGCGTCCAGCGTCAGACCCCAAGACACGCCAAAGGACGACCACCCGCCAGACTTCAGCCGTTCCAAAAGCAGCGCCGCAAGGGCCGCGCCGGTGGGACGGTGGTAATCATAGGTATCGCGGTTGGCGGGCGTAACCACGGCGCGATCAATGCCAAGCGCCTGCTTCAAGGTCTCTTGCATCTCGATCCGCGTCGAGAAGGGCGATTCAATCTGGATTTTCACCATGCCAAGACTGCGTGCCCGCTGGATTGCCTGGTTTACCCGCAAACGTGTGACATCCATCAGGCGCGCCACTTCGGCCTGAGTCATTTCGTTCACGTAGTAATGCCAACAAACCTCGGTGATGAAGACGTCGCTGTCTTCGATCGGTTCACGTGCCATTTTCGTCGTCCTCCGTAGATGCCTCATGCGTTGCCGCTTACTGCATCGACGGGGACGATGACACGGAAAACATATGTATGGCAAGTGCAACATTTGAAAAATAAACACTTGCATGAATCAATTTACAAATGCATTCATTGCCGCAGGACGGGCTGGCGATTCAACGCGAAGACGAATCGTTTCTGCGCCAGCCATCCGACATCCAAGGGAGGAAATTCATGAAAACCGTTTTTAAACTGGCATCTTCGGCCATTGCCCTGACCGTTGCCGCGGGCATGGCCTATGCGGATGATGCATTCTGGAAAGAAGCCGCTGCACCCTATGAGGGTGTCACCCTGCGCGGTGTGACCGAGTCCTCGCCGCCATCGCTGTACATCCGCGAAGTTCTGGCGCCCCAGTTCGAAGAACTGACCGGCATCCGCGTGGACATCGAAACCACCTCTTGGGACCAGATGTTCGACAAGGCGATCAAGGATATGGAGGCCGGCACCGGCATCTATGACATGGTCTATATCGAACAGGACATCATCTATTCGTATCTGGCCCGTGACTTCCTGACCGATACCACCCAGCTGCTGGCCGACCACCCAGAGCTGAAGGCCCCCACCTATGACGAGGCGAACTTCACCACCTTCGCCAACTACTTCAAAGGCGAGAACGGGCATCTTTACGGCATCCCGATGGAAGCCTTCATCAAGATCTACCTCTACCGCACGGACCTGTTCGGCGATCCCGACATCCAAGCCGCGTTCAAAGAGGCCACCGGCCACGACCTAGCCCCCGCGACCACCCACGAAGAATACACCGAGATCGCCAAGTTCTTCTACGAATACGGTCAGGCGAACAACATGCAGCTGTGGGGCGCGACCGTTCAGGGTCACACCGGCCACCCCGCATCGTGGTATGAATACTACGAAACCGTCGCCCCCACCTTCGGCATCTACAACTGGGGGATTGATGCCTCGAACAATTACGCTGCAACTGTTGCGAACGGCGGCGAGATGAACTCGGACACCGCGAAAGAGGCGCTGCAGTGGTGGCTGGATCTGCGCCAGTACGCGCCGCCTGAATCGAACCAGTCGACCTGGACAGAAGTGGGCACCACCTTTGGCGCAGGCCGTGCGGCGCAGGGTCTGGTGTATGGTGAAAACGCCGGTTGGATCGCCTCGGACCCCGAAAAGTCGTTGGTTGTCGGCAAGGTTGGCGTTGCGCTGCCCCCGCTGTCTGACGGCGTTCTGGAAGAAGTCGAAGGCGGCACAGGCTACATCGGCTACTATGACGGCGGCGCGTTCGGCATGCCCTCGACCTCGAAGAACAAAGAGGCGGCGGCGCTGTTCCTGCAGTACATCGGCCAGAACGAAGTGCAGCCCGATTGGGCCGTGGCCGCACCGCGCGTGACCAACACCGCCACCTATGACGATCCCAAAGTTCAGGAAATGAACAAGGAACTTGGCGGCTACTACGACATGCTGCGGGACAAGGGTTACCTCTTTGCAGGGGCACCGGCCTATCCGTTCCACGCGCAGCTGCGTGAAGCGATTGCGCCGACGTTCTACAAAATCCTCACCGGTGACATCAGCGTCAGCGATGGTCTGGACCAGATGGCCGAGACCACCGAGGCCACGCTGACCGAACTGGGCTACCGCAAGTAAGCGATCCTCCCAATCGCTGAACAAAGACCGTCACCCGCAAAGGGTGGCGGTCATCCTTCCGGCGCTGCCCCCGTGCCGCCGGAGCGATTTCGCGCATCGAACATTACAGGGAGCATGACGATGCAATCCAACAGACTGGGATGGATCTTGCTGGCGCCGACGCTGGTCATTCTGTTCTTCTTCGGCGTTCTGCCCTTTATTTACGTGGTCTACGTGTCGTTCCACCAATGGAACCCGTTCGCCGCCGACCCCACCATGATTTTCAACGGGGCCGATAACTTTCGCAAAATCGTCTTCGATGCCGAGTTCCTGAATTCGGTCAGTGTGACGGTCATCTTCGTGCTGTTCGCGGTGATTTCCGAACTGGTGGTGGGCTATGTGCTGGCACAGGCGTTCATGAAAGAATTCCCCGGCAAGGCGATTTTCCGCACCATCCACACCCTGCCCCTGATCATGGCCCCGATCATCGTGGGCTCGGTCTGGAAGCTGATGATGACGCCGTCCATCGGGATCATCCCGCACTATCTGAACGCATGGTTCGGGATCAGTGTGAACATTGGCACCTCGCCCGTGGCGGCCTTTGCCACGATCATCATCATGGACATCTGGCACTGGACCCCGCTGGTCACGCTGACCCTGATTGCCGCGCTGGTGTCCCTGCCCCCTGACCCGTTCGAGCAAGCCCAGATCGACGGCGCCAACAAACGCCAGATCTTTTTTCACATCACCGTGCCGATGATCGCGCCCGCCGTTGTGGCCACCGTGTTTATCCGCCTGATGGACGCCTTACGCACCGTGGATGAGGTCTGGATGCTGACAGGCGGCGGCCCCGGATCGGCCACACGCTTTGTGGGTGTACATATCTTCAAAGAGGTCTTTCCCAAGACGAACTACGGCTACGGATCGACGATCTCGGTCATCGTTCTCTACCTCACCATTGTCGCGTGCTGGCTGCTGTATGTCACCATGCTGGCCCCCCGTAACAAGAAGGACTGAGCACGATGAAAAAGAACAATCCGATCATTGCCATCGTCTTCTGGAGCCTTGTCAGCTTTCTGACCCTGTTCCCGATCTACTGGCTGTTTGTCATCTCGGTGAAACCGGCGGTGCAGCTGTTCTCGACCCCTGATGTGATCCTGTCGGACCCCTATTGGGGCAACTACGCCAAGGTCTGGGGCGACCGCCTGCTGCGCAGCTACATGGTGAACTCGCTGGTGATTTCCACGGGCAACGCACTGTTGTGCACTACGCTGGGGTTCTTTGCCTGCTATGCCCTGTCGCGCTTTAAAATGGCCGGTAAGGAAAGCCTTTTCTTCTGGACCATCACGAACCGGATGGCCCCGCCTGCGGTGTTCCTGCTGCCCCTGTTCCTGCTGATGACCCAAGTCTACGCAGTCGGTGATTTTCGCCTGCTAGACACGCGGATCGGCATGATTTTGGTCTACTGTACCTTCAACCTGCCCTTCGCGATCTGGACCCTGCGCCCGACATTGGACGGCATTCCCAAGGAACTGGACGAGGCCGCCTACGTGGACGGTGCTTCCAGCTGGAAAGTCATCACCGAAATCGTCTTTCCCCTCTGCCGCCCGGGCCTTGCGGTGACGCTGATCCTGACGTGGGTCTTTGCCTGGAACGAATACCTGCTGGCCGCGACCCTGACGAACTTTAACGCCCGCACACTGACGACGGGCCTGTCGGAATACGTCACCACCACAGGGACCGAGTGGGGCATCATGGCGACTATCTCTGTCTTTACCCTGATCCCCGCCTTGATCGTCTTTGGCCTTGTGCAAAAGCACATCGTCGCAGGCCTGACCTTTGGCGCAGTGAAAGGCTGATCCTCATGAGCAATCACGACAACTCGCCCCTCGCCTCAGCCCATCACGAAGAAGAGGACACCCCTGCGGTGTCCGCGCCCAAGGTCGGCTTTCTGCCGATCGAGACCAACTGGTTCGACCGCCTTTTCATCTCGGTGGTGATCTGGGTCGCGCTCTCGCTGTTCTGGTTCCGCTTTGTCGAACCCTTGGGCCTGAGCATCTGGATTTCAAACGCAATCGCGCTGGCTTTGGCCGTGCTGATCATTACGAAAGGCTGATTTCATGAAATCATTGGTCATGGAGCGCAAGATGGAGCTGTCCTTGCGCGATTTCCCCGAAATCTCGAAGGCCGAAGAAACCCTTGGTCCCCGCGATGTGCGGATCAAGCTACATACCGTCGGCATCTGCGGATCGGACGTGCATTACTATACCCACGGCAAGGTTGGCCCCTTTGAGGTCACCGAACCCATGATCCTGGGCCATGAGGCTGCAGGCACCGTGATCGAGGTCGGATCAGGCGTCAGCCATCTGGCCGTCGGTGATCGGGTCTGTATGGAGCCGGGCATTCCCGACCCCACCTCCAAGGCCGCGCGTCTGGGGATGTATAACATCGATCCCGCCGTCCGGTTCTGGGCCACGCCCCCTGTTCACGGTGTCCTGCGCCCCACCTGCGTGCATCCCGCCGATTTCACATTCAAGCTGCCCGACAACGTCAGCATGGCCGAAGGCGCGATGGTGGAACCCTTGGCGGTTGGCGTTCACGCGGCCACCAAAGCGCGGGTGAAACCGGGTGATGTGGCTGTGGTCTTGGGCGCGGGCCCCATCGGCTTGGTCACCGCCCTATCGGCACTGGCCGCAGGCTGCGCGCGGGTCTTTGTCACCGATCTGGCTGACAAAAAGCTAGAGATCGCCGCCAGCCTCTCGCCCGCGATCACGCCCGTCCATGCCACGAAACAAGACCTGACCGCCACCGTCATGGCCGCCACCGAAAACTGGGGCGCGGATATCGTGTTCGAGGCCACCGGCGCGCCCAAAGCCGCTGCTGGCGTATTCCAGCCACTGGCCCCCGGTGGCTGCGTGGTCTTTATCGGCGGACAGGCCGACCCCATCGCCTATGACGCGGGCGCGGCGATGGTCCGCGAAGCGCGGGTCGAGAACATCTTTCGCTACGCCCATGTCTTCCCCCGCTGCGTGGGGATGCTGGCCAGCGGGGCCATCGACGTGAAACCGCTGATCACCCGCAAATTCGACTTCAACGACTCTGTGCGCGCCTTCGAGATCGCCGCCTCGGCCCCTGTGGCCGACGTGAAGATGCAGATCGAACTGCCGCAATAAGGAACGACCCAAATGGCTCAGGTAAAAATCGACAACGTGATCAAGCGCTACGGATCGGTGCAGGTGATGCACGGGGTCAACGTAGATATTGATGACGGAGAGTTCGTGGTGCTGGTCGGCCCTTCGGGCTGCGGCAAGTCCACGTTGCTGCGGATGCTGGCAGGTCTGGAAGAGATCAGCGATGGCGCGATCAGCATCGGGGATCGGGTGGTCAATGACGTGCCCCCGAAAGAGCGGGACATCGCCATGGTGTTCCAAAGCTACGCCCTTTACCCGCATAAAACTGTCTACGACAACATCGGCTTTCCCTTGAAAATGGCGGGCCGTGACAAATCAGAGATTGACCAGAAGGTGCGCGGGGCAGCCGATATTCTGGACCTGACCAAGTACCTCAAGCGCTACCCGAAGGAGCTGTCGGGCGGTCAGCGCCAGCGCGTCGCCATGGGCCGCGCCATTGTGCGCGATCCGCAGGTGTTCCTGTTCGATGAACCGCTGTCGAACCTGGACGCCAAACTGCGCGTCACCATGCGGGTCGAGATCAAGGAACTGCACCAGCGTCTTGGCACCACCATCGTCTACGTGACCCACGACCAGATCGAAGCCATGACAATGGCCGACAAGATCGTCGTGATGCGCGACGGGCGGGTCGAACAGATCGGCGCGCCATTGGATTTGTATGATAACCCCGCGAATGTCTTTGTGGCGGGGTTCATCGGCTCGCCTTCGATGAATTTCATCCACGGGCAGATCGTGACCGATGGGGGCGTGCGGCAGTTCCGCTCGGACAGCGGCTTGCTGCTGCCCTTGCCACAGACCGCGCTGCCTGATGGGCACAAGGTCACCTATGGCATCCGCCCCGAGCATATCGCCATCGGCAATCATGGCGTGCCTCTAAGGGTGGTCGTAGTGGAACCCACGGGGTCGGAAACGCAGGTCTTTGCCAAGCACGGCGGGGACTTCGTGGATGCGCTGGTCAAGGACCGCTTCAAGGCCGCCCCGAATTCCGAGGTCCGCTTTGTGATCGATCCGGCCAACGTGCATCTTTTCGACCACACCACCGAGCAGCGCCTCTGACCTGACGACGGGGCGCTGAAACACGCGCCCCGCAGCACCAAAGGAAAGCCAATGCCCCAAGCCGTAATCTTTGACCTCGACGGGTGCCTTGTGGACAGCGAGCCCCTCTCGATCGGGGCGATTGCCGAAGAAATCAGGGATATGGGTGTGACAGATGTCACTTATGATTACATTCGGGATCGCTTCTTAGGGGTCTCGATGCAGGTGATCTGCCAACATGTGGCCGAGCAGACCGGCAAAGCCTGCGCGGGGGATTTCGTGGATCGGGTCGAAACGCGCCTCTTTGCGCGATACGCCACGGACCTGCGCCAGATCGACGGGGCGGCGGCCATGCTGGACGACCTGAAGGCGCAGGGCATTCCGGTGGCCATCGCCACGGGTGGTTCCATCCGCCGGATGCATGAGACCCTGCGGATCTCAGGTCTGGCCCCCTATTTCACCGGCACCGCCTTTAGCGCCGATCAAGTCGCGCAAGGAAAACCCGCCCCTGATCTGTTCCTCTTTGCCGCCCGTGAGATGGGCGTTGATCCCGCCGCCTGCGTGGTGATGGAGGATTCGCCCCACGGCGTCCAAGGGGCGCGGGCGGCGGGCATGCGGGCGGTGGGCTTTGTCGGTGGCAGCCATCTGGCCCCCATGCGGGACAGCCACCGCGATCTGCTGCGCTCCAAAGGGGCAGGCACCGTCTGCCAGACCATTCCCGAAACCCTGACCGCTTTAATGCTTGAATGACGGGCTGACTTGTATGACAAATTCGACCGTATCTTGTAGCAACGTTGGACGAGTGAGACAGCCATGAGTTATCTGGGCCTGGATCTGGGAACCTCTGGCCTGCGGGCCTTGCTGGTGGATGGCGACGGCCAGCCCATTGGCGCGACCGAGCGGGACTATCCTCTGTCTCATCCCCACGCCGGTTGGTCGGAACAGGACCCCGCCGATTGGATTGCCGCACTGGATTCAGCCGTGGACGAATTGCGCGCCACCTATCCGCAGTTTGCGGACCTGCGCGGGATTGGCGTTGCAGGCCAGATGCACGGGGCCACCTTACTGGACGCCAGCGACACGGTTCTGCGTCCGTGCATCCTGTGGAACGACAGCCGGTCACACGCGGAAGCCGCCGCTTTGGACCGGACCGAGAAGGTCCGCGATCTGTCCGGCAACATCGTCTTTCCGGGCTTCACCGCCCCAAAGCTGGAATGGGTCCGCACCCATGAGCCCGAAATATTCGAACGTATCGCCAAGGTGCTGCTGCCTGCCGCCTATCTGAACCTCTATCTGACGGGCGATCATGTGGCCGATATGTCCGACAGCGCGGGCACCTCTTGGCTGGATGTGGGGAAACGTTGCTGGTCCGATGACCTGCTGGCGCTGGGACATATGCGCCGCGATCAGATGCCCCGCCTTGTCGAAGGGACCGAGGCCGCAGGCACCCTGCGCCCCGCCCTTGCGCAGCGCTGGGGCCTTTCCCAAACCGTGACGGTCGCAGGCGGCGCGGGCGACAACGCGGCAGCGGCTTGCGGGATCGGTGCGCTGAACGAAGGGCAGGGTTTTGTCTCACTCGGGACCTCGGGCGTGTTGCTGGCTTCACGGGATGGCTATGCACCTGCGCCCGAAACCGCGGTGCATACCTTCTGTCACGCGGTGCCGGGGCGCTGGTACCAGATGGGGGTGATGCTGTCGGCCACGGCCAGCCTCAACTGGTTCTCACAGATCACCGGCTGCAAACCCGCCGATCTAACTGCCGAGCTTGGCCCCGACCTGCATCGCCCCGGCGCGGTGCGGTTCCTGCCTTACCTTTCGGGCGAGCGGACACCCCATAACGATTCAACCGCACGGGGGCTGTTCTCGGGACTTGGGTCGGGCACGGGCCGGACAGAGATGACCCGCGCCATTCTGGAAGGGGTGGCCTTTGGCCTGCGCGACAGCTTTGAGGCCCTGCGCGCCACCCATGCCTCACTGGACGAGCTGATCGCCATCGGTGGCGGCACCCGTTCCCCCTATTGGCTGCGGTTGATCGCAACGGTTCTGGACACGCCCCTGCGTCTGCCTGAATCCAGCGAGTTTGGCGCGGCCTTGGGTGCGGCCCGTCTGGCAATGGTGGCCACTGGTCAGGGGGATGAGGAAAGCGTCATGACCCCGCCCCATCTGTCCGCGCCGATCCTGCCAGTCCCAGAGGCCCGCGCCGCCTTTGACGAGGCTTATGATAGCTTTCGTCAGGCTTACCCGTGGCAGGCCAGCAGGCCCGCGTAAGGGCCCGCGAAACCCTATGAAAAAACGGCACTTCGGATTTCCGTCGCTGCGATGTGCTGTTCTTCCTTCACATTTCCTTTACACGACTAAAAGACTCACCTATTAGCCCTACCCAGAGCCAGCCAATTCATGAGCACGCCAGCATAACAATTAGTTACGTGAGCGACCATGAAAGAGGATCTTCTGTCCGCCCAAGCGCACCCAACCGTGCGTAAATCGTCAACCATCGGCGACATGCTTGGCGCATCTCTGGCGGCGGCCTGCTTTGCCACCGCAGGGGCCAGCAGCGCCTATGCCCAGAATGAAATCGTTCTGCCCACGGTGAACGTAGAAACCACCGAAGAGGCGCCTGCCGCCCCTGCAACGCCGCGCCGGACCACCAACACCCGCCGTACTGCTGCGCCCGCCGCACCGCAGACCTGTACGCCGGAACTGGCGGGCACCCCCGTCTGTGCCGCACAAGAGGCCGCCGAAGCCCAAGCCGCCGCAGAAGCCGCTGCCGCCGCCCGCGCCGAGGCACTGGCCAGCGCAGGCACCAACCCCTTTGCGGACCCCGACGCGCCGTTCAAAGCGGACACCCTGTCGAACAGCAAACTGCCCGGCCAGATTCTGGACACCCCCCGCACGGTGACCGCGATCACCAAAGAGGTGCTGGACACCACCGGCACCACCAGTGTCCGTGAGATTGCCCGCAGCACGCCCGGTATCTCGCTTGGTTTCGGTGAGGGCGGCAACAGCTACGGCGACAACCTCTATATCCGTGGCTTCAAGGCCAACAACGACATCTATCTGGATGGCGTGCGTGATCCGGGCATCTCGGTCCACGAGACCTTCGCGACCGAGCAGGTCGAGATCGTCAAAGGCCCCGCCAGCACCGTGGGCGGCCGTGGCACCGCAGGCGGCGCACTGGATGTGGTCTCGAAGAAGCCGCAGGATGTGGACTTCAACAAGGTCACGACCGAGATGACCAGCGCAGGCACCAAACGCGCCACCGCTGACGTGAACCGCGTTGTGAATGACCGCTTTGCCTACCGACTGAACGGCATGTGGCAGGACGGCGAAGTTGCGGGCCGTGACGGTGTGGAAGATGACCGTCTGGGTGTCGCACTGGCCACCCGCTACAAGGCGACCGATCAGCTGACGCTGGAGTTCGACTACAGCTACACCGAGTTGGAAGGCAAACCCGACTGGGGTGTGCCCTACATCGGCACCCGTGGTCCTGTGACCTCGTTGGGTGTGGATCGTGATACGTGGTACGGCCTTGCGGACCGCGATTTCCAGAAAACCACCCAGTCGGTCGGCACCGCCCGTGCGAAGTACGAATTCGACAACGGCATGAGCCTGACCAACACCCTGCGCAAGTCCAGCTCGGTTCTGGATTATGTGGCTTCGGTTCCCAGCGGCATCACCACCAACGACTCGACCGATCCCGATGACTGGCTGGTCGCCGTTTCGAACAAGTCGGTCTATCAGGAAACCGATGTGCTTTCGAACACTCTTGAACTGGGTGGCGAGCAATTCATCGGCGGACGCAAGCACACCTTGGCCTTTGGTCTGACCTTTAGTCAGGAAGACGTGCGCAAGTTCGGCTATTCGAACCTCACCTCCGAAGACTATCAGGCCCCCACCGGCATCCGCGGCTGTGCGGTTTCGGCCACTGACCCTGACCAAGAAGCGGCGGGTTGCTGGACCGGTCAGGACCCCGAGCGTGCCTCGGACGGGACAACCACCGGCGTGCGCACCCGCTCGGCCTACATCATGGACACGGTTGAGCTGAACCCCCAATGGCAGGTCAACGGCGGTCTGCGCGTGGACGAATACGAGATCACCCGCGAAAGCGGCAGCGGTACCTCGGCCACCAAGTATGAGCGCACCGACACCATGTGGAACTGGAACGCGGGTGTGGTCTTCAAACCTGCGGAAAACCTCAGCTTCTACGGTGCGGCGGCCACGTCAACCACGCCGATGGGGTCTGAAATCGCATCGGGCGGCGGCTTCTACGGCGGTCTGGACGAAAACGGTCAGGACCTGAAGCCTGAACAGACCCTCTCGCTGGAACTGGGTGCAAAGTACCAGTTCAACGACGATCTGCTGCTGACCGCGGCCCTGTTCCAGACCACCCGCGACAACGCGCGTGAGGACATCGGCCCCCGTGGTTCGGCGGTGACCAGTGACACGCTGAAGTACAAGATCGAAGGCCTTGAACTGGGTGTCGCTGGCCGTGTGGGCGAGAAAGTTGGCCTCTTCGGTGGCGCCACATGGATGCGCAGCGAAGTGCTGGAAAGCGATGACGACACGAACGTCGGTCGCAATCTGGCCAACATCAGCCATGCGCAGTTCAACCTGCTTGGTACTTATGACGTGACCGATGATCTGATGCTGGGTCTGCGCGCCAACTTC
>JAYZYX010000099.1:0-5379 GCA_036139795.1 Pseudomonadota bacterium
GATGAAGGCAGCCGAACCCATAATCGGCGGCATGGCACTGCCCCCCGTGGACGCCGCAACTTCAACCGCACCCGCAAACCGGGCCTTATAGCCCAAGCGCTTCATCACCGGGATCGTGATGGACCCCGTGGCCACAACATCCGAGGTTGGGCTACCAGACATGGTTCCATACAGACCCGACGAAATGATGGCGATCTTTGCAGGGCCGCCTCGTGCGCCCCCGGTGACCAGAGCCGCCAGGTTGAAAAAGAAGTCCCCTCCCCCAGCCTTGGCAAGGAAAGTCCCGAACATCACGAACAGGAAGACGTAACTTGCCACAACCTGAAGCGGGACACCGAACAACCCATCTGTGGTGAAGATCAGAATATCGAGCAGATAGCTGAACTCGCTGACGCGATGCCCGAACGGCGGCGGCAGAAGATAGCCAAAAAGGTTGTAAATCAGGAACAGCATCACAACGCCTGTCAGCCCCAAGCCAGTTGTCCGGCGCGTGGCTTCGATGGTCAGGAACAGCAGTGACGACCCAAAGAACAACTGATCCGTCGTGAACTGGTCCAGCAGGCTGATACGGTCCGAAATCTCGCCAGAGCTTACATAGAAGTAAATCCCGCAGGCCAAGCTGAGCGCAGACAACATCCAGTCATAAAATGGAATGCTATCTGGCGCTTTCGCGGTTGCACCAATCGCCAAGAAGAGAATCGTGAAAATCCCGGATACGAACAGGATCCCCTGAATGAGCGGGTCTGCGATAATGAACAGATTAGAGTGAATCACCCATGCCGCGAACGCCGCGGCCAGAACCATGACGACGGTCCGCATGGGTGGCTCTAGCTTCCGACGGCGTCCAGTTTCGGTAAGAGAAGGGAAATTCATGCTGGCACCATTTCCATGTTTGTGAGGTTTGGTCAGCTTTGAGTGCGCAAAATCATCCTACTGCCCGTGATCAGCACGGCCAGAGCACGACAGAGGCACTCTTGCAAACGAATCCGGTGCGCTTTGGTCAGCGCACCGGCATTGTTTTCCGAAGGCTTACTTGAGAAGCCCCAGCTCCATGTAGGCGCGCTTCGCGCCCGGGTGGAACGGCAGCGTTCTCTGCGAAACCAGCAACTCAGTTGAGAGCTGTTTCATTGCGTTATGAACGCCGCGGATTTCATCAATGTTCGAGGCAATGCTCTTGGCCAGCATGTAACCGGTTTCTTCGGGCAAGGCATCAGAGGTGATTACCATCGCGCCAAGTGCCAGCGTGATAACATCGGAAGTCTGGTTCTTATAGTTTCCGGCGGGAATGACGTAGGTCCCGGTGCCAAAACGCTCATTGGTCTTTTCGATGATATCCTGAGGCACGCTCAGCAGAACAACGTCGTTGCCTTCATCAACCTTGCGGAACGACGAGTGCCCAACGAAGATACCGTTGATCACCATATCCGTACGGCCATCGCTGATCAGGTCTGCCTGCTGGGACGAACCGCCACGCACCAGAACGCCGCCATTCGCTTCAATCGTTCCTTCGTCATAGCCTGCTTCTTCCAGCATGAAAGTGGCAATATTGGCCACGATGTTACCTGCGTTGTTGTTCGCCACACGGATTGCAGCGCCCGACTTCGCCAAGTCGTCGATGCTGTCGATGTTATACTCTTCGGCAAGAGACTTCTTGATGAAGAAATGCATCGGGGCCCAGTTGTACATGTACCCGATTGCCTGAAGGTTCTCGATGGGCGCCTTGAACGGCTCATCACCCGCTAGCGCCAGCTTGATTTCTGCATCATGGGCCAGACCCAGATCGGTCCGGTTTGCACCCAGCAGACCGATATTTGCGAAACCGCCACCAGTGGCCTGGTAGGTCACGACACCGCTTGCATCGTCAACCTTCACAGCCCGGTCGATCCCTGCGCCCAGCAGCGACCAAAGACCTGACGGACTCCCCCCGGACAACGTGACGTTGACGCTGTCCGCCATGACGCCGGTCCCGATAACGGAGATGCTCAGCGCCGCAACGGCAGCCTTGATTTGCTTTTTCATGGTTTCCTCCCTGTCATATTATCATAGATTTCTAAATTTAGATATCTATCTTATAGATCATTATTAAAAACCGAACTTTGCGTCAACCATGATCGAAACCGAGACACCGTCCAAAAATTTAGGTTAAGAACTGCGAATGGCTTGAACGCTCTCGCAGAGCATCCAAACCCCTACTCACATAAGGTTGCAGCACGCCCAAGGCCTAGCACAAGACTATTCCGAACTCTCTCAGAGCTTCCCCAAAACCATACATCTCAGCGGAAGTAGCCCAACGGAATCACCCGAGCCTAAAAGGCCCGGCTATCGCAGATGAAGCTAAAGAGACCTTCAGGATCCAAGGTTACTTCTGGTCGGTGGGACGCGGACACCGCTCAAAGCAGCTTTTTCCTCATCATCTTCGAGGTTTCGAATCATTACAGCAAGGGCCTTGCGCAATGTTTTCTCTTCGGCACCACTCAGGCCTCTGATGGCGGCGTTATTCACTTCGTGTGCCAAAGGCTCCAGGAGCTCCCGCAACTCCCAACCTTTTTCCGTGAGGAAAGCATGCTGACGACGACGGTTCCCAGCCACATTGCGGCGTTCAATATATCCAAGCTCTTCCATTCGGCTGAGTGCAGTATGCGCAGTAGGCTCTGTCAGATGTGCTCTTTCGCTTAACTCTCGTTGCGACAAACCATCTTCCTGCCAAAGGATTCGAAGGAATATCCACTGCCCGAAAGTCACATTTTGCGTCTGTAACCGCAGCTGCAACGCACGGTTAAACCCTCTTGCCGCAAGACGTACCAAGCGAGCAATGCGCTCGTTATATTGGGTCAAACCGTCGTCTTTCAACGCGGAATCAGATTTTTCGTTCATGTATGCTCAGACCACAAACATCTATTGCCCAAAATCAGTTCTGGGCTTCTACAGGTCCGAGACTATCCCTGTCATCTTACGAAGATGCAAGCCTCAACAATGTCACTACTTTTACAGCTAGTGACATGCGGTGCGCGCAAACCGACGTAAATCTTGCAGCAAACCCTGCTTACAACTTTTCGATTTTTTCTCTCCATATTTTTCGATTTGGGGGTTTCTGCGCGCTTGATGCGTGTTGCGTTTTCGACGAAGATGTCGGGCAAGACGGTGTAGAGCTCAATGGTGTGTCCCGGGATATGCGGGGGGAGGATCACCCGGTCGAAGCCGCGCAGCGGGCGGGCAGCGGTTCGGTTTCCGTCACGCCTAGCCTAGCACCGGCTAGGTGTCCTGCTGTCATCACCCGCACCCGCGCATCCTCATCAATGAAACCCCGCGCGAGGTGTTGATTAACACCGCATCCGGCTTCATCATGCGCAGTTCGGCCTCGCAGATCATTCCTCGTGTCAGCGCGTTCAACGGCACATGGAGGCTCACCAACATCACACATGGCCAGAAGCTCAGCGCGTTTCACCAGCCCCACGCCCGTAGGTGCGGTGTCCGGTATCAGGAACGGATCGTGCACCAGTATCTGTGCCGGATCTGTGCCGGCTCGAACGCCAACTGTCGCTCGATCACCCGGTCCTATCCGCCCCGAATCGATCAATCCGATCGCCCGGCCTCGCACCATCCGCGCAAATATCTGTTGCGGTCGGCCCGCATTCTCGCGCAGCAGGCGCTCGGATTCATGCAGCCGGTACAGCAGCACCAGCATCAGCATCCCTATCGCTTCGGGCATCCCCAAAAAGTTCTCGGGCGTTACACCATTCGTCACGATCAGACCGCGCGCGGCACAGGCCTCCCAGATCTCCCGCACCCACCCCGATCGTTGGAAGTACTAGCGCCCGCAGCCGTGGCGAGGCGTCCAGATCCGCGTCGCTCAGCCCCGACCGCGAACTGACCACGATGATAGCAACGTCCGACAGCAGCGCCTGCCGCTGTTCCTCCGTCAGCCGCAGCGGAACACCTAGGGTGATCTGGGGGCCGCGAACGACCTCCCAGCCTTCGGTCCGCAGACGATCCGAACCCTCGAAGTCCAGTGGGTGACGGAAGTGCCACGCCTCGCCCGCCCAGCCCAACGGCAAACACACAAAGCTGGCACAGACACCTTCCAGACCTTCGCCAAGCGCCCCGGCCTGCGTCATGATATCAAGCTCAACCTCTGCATCGGGGGCGTTCAGCGCAGGTTTGATCGGTAAATCACCGGGCATCTCGCCCGCCCCTACACCCAGAGCATCGGCAATCGCATGCATCGCAACATCCGGACCGCAGGCAGCGCTTGATGCTCCATCCCCCAGCCATTGTGCAGCTGATAATCCAGCGACGCCTGGATCACCTGCGCCTTCACATCGCCCGCCAGTTTCAGCGTGCCCGCGACATCCAGCCAGTCCAGGCTCAGGATCACATCCGCCTCGCGCAGCACCGCGCCCGCCGCATCGTCAATGAAGAAGGCCGGTTTGCCGCGATGCTGCGGGTGATCCGTCGGGAAGGACGCCCCGTTCCGGATATCCGTCAGAACCTTCGCCCCAGCGCCTTGGCGTTCTTCGGCAGATCTGCCGCCCGCGCCACTCCTTCGGCCGAGGGTGCCGCCGGAGGCGACGGCTGGTAACGCGCAAAATCTGGCAACTCCGGTGCCTTCTCGTGCTGCTTTTCCTGGATCGACACGTCGAAGTTCACATAGGTCGGGCCTTTCGGTTCGCTCCACGCGATTACATCCGCACGCAACATCGATTCCAGCGCCGCATCAACCGGCCCCGTCGCCCCATAAATCAGAACCGGCACACGGTCGCAGCACACGTTGAAGATCGCCATCGTACCATGCATCAGACCCACGTTGCTGTGCAGGATCACCGCCAATGGCTCCCCCGCCACCTTCGCATAGCCATGCGCAATCGCAACCGCATGCTCTTCGTGCAGACACAACAGCATCTGCGGATCTTCATTGCCAAGGTGGTTCACAAGGCTGTCGTGCAAACCCCGAAAGCTCGACCCCGGGTTCAGTGCAACATACTTCACTCACCCCCAAACCTCGCAATATATCCGCAAATACATCGCTACCCCACACCCCCAAACTATCCGACGATACTGGGCGCTCAACCTGATACAGCCTGTGGTCTGTCATGTGTCTTGACCTTTCCTTATGAAGTGTTGATGCAACAGCGCCCCATTTTGAAAGGCGTACGCAATAGGTATCCATTGCCCGCCGAAAGGGCGGGCATTTTGCATTTCAGACGGTCTGGAGCGGCTCAGAGGATCAGAAATCCAAACCGAAATCGACGGTTCCCGCCGAATGGGTCAAAGCACCGGAGGAAATATAATCCACATTTGCCGATGCGATTTCGCGCAAACGGCCAAGGGTCACATTCCCGCTGGCTTCGGTCTTCGCCCGCCCGTCAATGCGCTTTACAG
>JAYZYX010000100.1:0-5721 GCA_036139795.1 Pseudomonadota bacterium
TACGACATATGTCAGCATGTTTGTCCTCCTCCAGACGGCGCAGTCTGTTGCATGCCGCTGGATTGGTCTGCAAATTGGTCTGGTGGGGGACAGCAGATGACACGCACACAGCAGATCACAGAGGCGCTGGAGTGCCATATCACTGATACCGGTCTGCGCGTCGGGGACAAGCTGCCGTCGGAACGGGAGCTATCGCGCGTCCTAGGGTGCAGCCGCGAAACCCTGCGCCGCGCCTTGGCCGAGATGGAAATGCGCGGCGAGTTATGGCGGCACGTGGGCCAAGGTACCTTTCTGGGCGCGCGCCCTTCGGGCCATCCGGTGCGCGATGCGATTTTGGTGCAGGGCGCGACGCCGTTGCAGCTCATGCAGGCGCGGATGACGATTGAGCCATCCGTCGCCGCAGATGCTGCCGTTTTGGCCTCGCCCGCGCAGATCGCTTGGCTGAACCACCTGATCGCCCGTGGCCGCGCCGCCAAAACCCGATCCGAATGTGAACAACTGGATGCCGCGTTCCATCGGGGCCTTGCCGAGGTGACGGGCAACCCGATCCTTTTAGGATTGCTGGATTACCTGACCGGCGTGCGCCGCCATGCGGCTTGGCAGCGGGAATGGGAACAGACCTACCGGCGGCTCGGGGTCTCGACCTTCACGACGTTCCATTGCGAGCAACACGCAAAGGTCGTCGCCTGTATCGCCCAAGGCCAAGGGGACGAGGCCGCAACCGCCATGCGCCAGCATCTGGAAACGATATTCGAGGCGATGAAGGGGGCCGGTCCGGTTTCCTGAGCGCCGCGGCATAGCTTTCTCTGGCGAACAGTCCAGTCACAAACGCTGCCTTTAATGTGATCCCCATCCGTCATCCTTTCCTCTGAAGCCTGCGTATTCAAAGCACAAACTCTGGAGGAGAACTCAGATGAAGACTTTGATCGCTGCTGCCGCTCTGGCCCTGACCTGTGCCACTGGCGCCTATGCCGCTTCGCATTCGGACACCGGCAATCCGATGGTGGGCGGTGCGCCCATGTTCATGGACAAGAACATCGTCGAGAATGCCGTGAACTCGGCCGATCACACCACGCTGGTTGCTGCGGTGCAGGCCGCTGGCCTTGTGGACACCCTGCAAAGCGAAGGCCCCTTTACCGTCTTTGCCCCTGTGAACAGCGCCTTTGATGCTTTGCCCGCTGGCACCGTAGACACGCTGCTGAAGCCTGAAAACAAGGACATGCTAACCAAAATCCTGACCGCCCATGTGGTTGCAGGCAATTGGAGCGCCGCTGATATCGTCGCCGCCGCCAAAGGTTCGGCAGATGGGTTCTACCATTTCAACGCCGTGTCGGGCGATGCCCTGTCTGCGCAAGTCACGCCGTCGGGCAGCGTGTTCATCTTTGATGAAAGCGGCAATGCCGCCGAAGTCACCACCGCCGATGTCAAACAGTCGAACGGTGTGATCCATGTTATCAACAAGGTGCTGCTGCCGAAGTAATTGGACCAGCATTCGCGAACAATGGCCGTGGTAGATCCGTTCTGCCACGGCCTTTTCTTATGAAGCGCTTGTCCTGCGCCCTGGGGTTAGCCCATAAAATCAGCGTATTTTATGCATTTTTCAGAACCTTCCGTCAAAGCCATCCGATATTTATTGACTGGATGGTCAAAAACTGTCGATCCTGAAGGTCGGTCCAAGGGGAATTATTATGTCAGACAAGCTGATCACGCAGTTTACCGGCCTTACCTTCGTTAACCCGTTCATCCTTGCCTCGGCACCTCCCACCGAGAGCAAGCGCAAGATCCTGAAGGCGTTTGAGGCCGGATGGGGCGGGGTTGTCACCAAGACCATCGGCTTGCATCCGGTGGAAAACGTGGCCGGTCCCAAGACGATCTATCAGCGGGCCAGCGACGAAAAACCCTATGTCTCGCGCTACAAACGCCCCGACACGGTGTCCCATTCCTCTTGGAACTGGGAACTGATCTCGGACCAGCCGCTGGAACAGTGGCTGCCTGATCTGGAAGATATCAAGACCACCTATCCGGACCGGATGCTGATCGGCTCGATCATGGCGGGGGCTGGCGGTGAGGCAGAGATGGAGAACTGGCGCAAGCTGGCCCGCGCTTGCGTGAACGCGGGCTGTGATGCGCTAGAGCTGAACATGTCCTGTCCCCACATGGACCGCAAGGATATGGGCGCCCATATCGCCAACGACGAAGACATCATCCGTGCGGTTCTAAAGGCCGTGACCAGCGCGGTAGATGTGCCGATCTGGGTGAAATTGACGCCCTCGACCTCGACGCTTGTGGATGCCGCTGGCGCGGCCTATGAGGCGGGCGCGGCGTCGATCTCTCTATGCAATACCTTCCCCTCTTTGCCCTTGATGGACCCCGAGACCATGAAATTCGAGGTTGAGGTGGATGGCCTTGTGACCTCTGGCGGCTTGGGCGGCTTGGCCATTCTGCATCAGGCGTTGCAGCGGGTGAACGACATCTCCCGCGCCTATCCGGACAAGGCGATTTCGGGCATCGGCGGGATCAAGGGCTTCCGCGAGGCGTTCAACTTTATCGTACATGGGGCAGGCAACCTGCAGGTCTGCACGGCGGCGATGGAAGAGAAAGGCAGCGGGGGGGTCGGCGTCCAACTGATCCAAGAGTTGACCAGTGATCTGTCGGACTATCTGGACCGCAAGGGCTTTGCCTCGATTGAGGAGTTCCGCGGTGTGGCCCGTGATCGGGTGGTCGAACACTCAAAAGTCCGCCGCAAGAGCGAGAGCTATAACGGCGGCTATGTCCAAACCGAAGAAACGGTTTAAGTCGAATTAGATGCGCCGCCCTTGATCAGGCGGCGCTTTTGTTTCAGCGGGCCAGCCAGCCGCCATCCACGTTCAGGATCGCGCGTTCATGGCTAATCGGCTGGGAATATCTCTTGGTAGGTCGCCGCAAAATCTTCGGCCTCTACATCGGTTAGCATGGCAAACTCTGACCTACGTGCCCGATTTGAAAGCTGGCCGTTGTTCTGCTTGAGGAAATTGAACAAGAGATCCATCATGGAGGCAGGCATATCGACACGCGCCTCGATACGGGATCGGAACAGATCATAGCGCCGCAAGAAGTCTGCTTCTTCGGGCAGGTCATGAGTGATCGCGCGTTCCACGCATTGGAACAGGAATTCTGCTTGGGGCGTTGCGTCGAAGAAACGGTAGAAATCGCCCGTATCGTTCAACACCTTAACGTTCATCTTGGCCGTCGGGCGCCAGTCGATGTGGGGCAAGGCCCGCTTGGAATAGCTTTCCAACACCGCGCGATAGTCAAAGATGCGATCAAGGATGGCCGCAGAGACCGGAAAGACCAAGCCGGGCGGATTAAAGCCGCGGGCGCTTAGGGTGTGGTGGATCAAGTAGCGGTGGATGCGTCCGTTTCCGTCTTCGAACGGATGGATATAGATGAAGCCGAAGGCCAGAATGGTTGCTGCGATCACGGGGTCCAGATCGGGCGCATGGTCCTGATCAAAGGCGATCATGCCACGGATCAGATCGGGCAAGTCCTCGGGCCGCGCGCTGATATGGTCCGGAAGGGGCATCCGCGTGTCCTGCTCATGCTCCCCGACAAAACCGCCATCCTTCCGAAACCCCATCTTGATAAAGCGGTTGTCTTTGCCAAGGACGATTTGCTGCAGACGCAGGAACTCGGCCTCGTTCAGGGGGTATTTTCCGGCCTCGCCGATGGCTTTGCCCCAGCGCTGGATGCGGTCATGCGGAGGGGCTTCGCCCTCGATCGCGTAGCTGGATTTTGAATCCTTCAGCAGAAGGAAGGCTGCGGTGCGGGCCAAGAGGCTGCCGGAAATTTTGCCAATAATCGCCTGCGCCTGCGCATCCAGATTCATCCGCACAAATTGGTCCAAAGTGTCTGATCGGCGCACCATAGGGCAAAAGTCCGGCGTGCCTGGCAGGTTGTTGCGGACGCGGTGGCGCGTCGACGTTGTTCCCTTGCCCGCCCATTGCAACTTGGTGTCGACGATGTCGGCATAGGTGCCGGATTTCGCGTCTGGTAAATCCAGCGCCTGCCCCAGCAACCATTCATACAAGAACCAGACCCGCCGCATATAGGCGCTGGTCGGCTTGGCTGCGATCATTGTCTCAAGGTCCGACGGTTCAACTGCCTGAAACAGACGCTTCAGAACTGCCAGATCAAGGCCTTCATATTTCAGGGCAAAGGTCAGGTGTCCTTCCAGCGTCGCGGCGGGGGCGTGTCTTGGTGTGTAGATGCGCCAATTTTCGGCCACATAAACCTTGTGACGTGCCCCGATCGCACACATGGTGAGCGGATGCGGGACACGTAGATCATAGGCCTCGATCAAGGCTGCAAAGCCAGCGGGCACCGCAGGCTCTGGCAACCGCATTTCCCGAAAAACGCTGACGGCGTCTGAAAAACGATGATGATCGGCGGTGTCCATGAAATTCACTTACTTTCCGTGAAAAAGGATTCCTATTTCACCTTTTCATGAAAAGTAGTGATTTTCTACGAATTTCTTTCTGGGCTGGAGGCCCGAGCGTACGCGCAGGATCGCATTGGACCCCGCGCGTACGGAAATCATTGGGCCGGTTTACCTTGCCAGCCAGCCGCCATCCACGTTCAGGATCGCGCCGTGAACGTAGTTCGAGGCGGGCGCGGCCAGATAGGTGGCGGTGTCTGCGATGTCGCGGGGATCGCCCCAGCGGCCTGCGGGGATACGCTCCAGGATCGCTTGGTTGCGGGCGGGATCGTTGCGCAGAGCCTCGGTGTTGTTCGTGGCGATGTACCCCGGTGCGATGGCGTTTACGTTGATGCCTTTGGCTGCCCATTCATTCGCAAGCAGCTTGGTCAGACCGGCAACGCTGTGCTTGGACGCGGTGTAGGACGGCACGCGAATGCCCCCTTGGAACGACAGAAGCGAGGCGATGTTGACGATCTTGCCGGTGCCTTCGCGGGCAAAGACCGCCTTCGCGAAAGCCTGACAGGTGAAGAACAGCGCCTTGGCGTTCAGGTCCATCACCGCGTCCCAGTCCTCTTCGGTGAACTCCACCGCATCAGCGCGGCGGATGATGCCTGCGTTGTTCACCAGAATGTCGATCTGACGATCCGCAAAGATATCCTTCGCGGCCATCGGGTAGGACAGGTCCAGCAGCAGCTCTTCACCGCTGCCCATGGCGGCAACGGTCTCGGCGCAGCTGCGGCGGCCCGCGGCGATCACATGGGCGCCGTTTTCCGCCATCGAGACTGCAATCGCCTGACCGATGCCTGTGTTCGCGCCGGTCACAAGGGCGGTTTTGCCTGCAAGGGAAAAGCGGCTCATCGCAGATCCTCGGGCTGGATGAAGTCCATGTCGGTGTAGTCGACGTTATCGCCGGCCATGGCCCAAATGAAGGTATAGGCCCCGATGCCCGCGCCCGAGTGGATCGACCACGGCGGCGAGATCGCGCCCTCTTCGTTGCCGATGAACAGGTGACGGGTTTCCTGCGGCTCGCCCATCAGGTGCAGCACGCGGGATTCAGGGGCCATGCCGAAGTAGAGATACGCCTCCATCCGGCGGTCATGGATGTGCGAGGGGATCGTGTTCCAGACCGAGCCATCGTGCAGCGTGGTATAGCCCAGGATCAGCTGGCAGCTTTCCATCACCAGCGGGTGGATGAACTGCTTGATGGTGCGCTTGTTGCTGGTCTCGGAGGCACCCATGTGGACTTCTTTGCACTCGGCCATGGT
>JAYZYX010000101.1:0-2908 GCA_036139795.1 Pseudomonadota bacterium
GAGGCTCTTGATATCCGCGCCCGCTACGCCAAGGAGTAAGCGATGTATTCCCCTCTGCCCGATCTGGTTCTGGAACCTGTGATCCGCAACGCGCTGGCCGAAGACCTTGGCACCTATGGCGACATCACCACCCGCACGGTGATCCCTGCCGGTGTGACCTACACCGCGCGGCTGAACGCCCGTGAGGCGGGCGTTGTCTCGGGAATGCAGATCGCCCGCATCGCCTTTCATCTGGTGGACCCGTCGCTGAAGATCGAAACCCTGATCGCGGATGGTCAGTCCTGCGCCAAAGGCGATGTTCTGATGACCATTGAAGGCAGTGCGGCCAGCATCCTGTCGGGCGAGCGTGTGGCCTTGAACTTTGCCGGTCGCCTGACCGGCATCGCCACCATGACCGCGACCTATGTGGCCGAGACCAAAGGCACCAATTGCCGCGTCACCTGCACCCGCAAGACCACACCCGGTCTGCGTCTGGTGGAAAAGCAGGCGGTTCTGCACGGGGGCGGCTTCAACCACCGCTTCAGCCTGTCGGACGCCATCCTGATCAAGGACAACCACATCGCGGCCGCTGGCGGCATCGCGCCCGTGCTTGAGGCCGTTAAAGCCCAAGCCAGCCACATGATGCGGGTCGAGATCGAAGTGGATACGCTAGAGCAGCTTTCCCAAGTGCTGGAGATCGGCGGCGCGGATGTGGTTCTGCTGGACAACATGGACACGCCGACCCTGAAAGAGGCCGTGGCCATGAACGCGGGCAAGCTGGTGCTGGAAGCCTCTGGCAACATGACCCTGCCGCGCGTGGCCGAAGTGGCCGCGACGGGTGTGGATTACATCAGTTCCGGTGCGCTGACCCACTCGGCCAAGACGCTGGACTTGGGGCTGGATTTCTAATCCGACCTTCGCCGTTTTCGGGGTGCACCCTTACCCATAGGTAAATCGCACCCCGCTGCTGCGCACTGCATCCACGATGAAATCAGCAACCCGCCGGATACGGGCTAGATCGCGAAATTCTTCTGGATACAGCAGCCAATAGCGGCGGTTGAACTGCACCTCATCGGGCAGCACCGCCACCAAGTCCTTTTGCACCGCCATAAAGCACGGCAACACCCCTAGGCCCGCACCTGCGCAAATCGCATCCATCTGCGCCTTGACCGTCGCCGCCTTGTAGATCACCCGCAATTGCGGATCGATCAGGCGGTTGAAATCCAGCTCGCCCGTGTAAAGCAGATCGTCGATATAGCCCACAAACGGCAGGTCGCGCAGATCCTCTTTCGCATGCGGCCTGTCCTGTTCAGGCAGCAAGGCAGGCGCTCCGTAAAGGCGCAGATCATAGTCCACCAGCTTGCGCATCATCAGACGGCCGGTCTTGGGGCGGTCCAGACTGATGGCAATGTCCACGTCCCGTTTCCAAAGGGAATGCGTGCGCGGCACGGGCACCAGTTCAATCGTCAGGCCGGGTTCTTGGGCCGACAGTTGCGGCAGGATGTGCGAGAGCACCGCATTGCCAAAGCCATCCGGCGCCCCGACCCGCACCACGCCTGTCAGGGCCTGCGACTTGCCCCCCAAGCGGTCCGACAGGGCCAAGGCACCTTGCTCCATGCTGCGTGCGTGGGACAGGATCGATTGCCCCAGATCGGTCAGCAGCATCCCTTCATCGCTGCGCTCGAAGACCTGCGCGCCAAGCTGCCGCTCCAGCCGGTCAATATGGCGGGCAACGGTCGTGTGGCTGACCCCCAAGCGCCGCGCCGCCAAGGCCATGCGCCCTGCCCGCTCGGTCTCAAGGAAATAGCGGATATCTTCCCAGTCAAACTGCATCACGGACGCCCTGCACGATTTCAGACATGCACTGTGCAAAACCGTTCATTCCCCGTCCACCCCCTTTTGCACAATACTGCAACAGAGGATCGCCAAGGGGAGGACACGGGACATGCTGGATCTGGGGACATATGATTACATCGTCGTGGGCGCAGGCTCGGCCGGCTGCGTGGTGGCCAACCGCCTGAGCGAAGACCCGACGAAATCCGTGCTGCTGCTTGAGGCAGGCGGCCACGACAAATACCACTGGATTCACATCCCCGTCGGCTATCTTTATTGCATCGGCAATCCCCGCACGGACTGGGGCTACAAGACCGCCCCCTGCGCGGGTCTGAACGACCGCCAGTTGCTTTATCCCCGTGGCAAAGTGCTGGGGGGCTGTTCGTCCATCAACGGTATGCTCTATCTGCGCGGACAGGCGGCGGACTATGACGGCTGGCGGCAGATGGGTCTGACCGGTTGGGGCTGGGACGACGTCCTGCCCTACTTCATGAAGTCCGAGGACTATTACGCTGGCAAGAACGACCACCACGGCGCGGGCGGCGAATGGCGGGTCGAAGAGCAGCGCCTGCGCTGGGACATCCTTGAGGCATGGAAGCACGCCGCCGTCGCCGCAGGCATCCCCGAAACGCCGGACTTCAACACCGGCGACAACTTTGGTGTCGGCTATTTCAAAGTGAACCAGAAAGCGGGCTGGCGCTGGAATACCTCTAAGGGCTTTCTCAAACCTGCCCGCAACCGCACGAACCTGCGGGTCGTCACCCATGCTCAGGCCGAACAACTGACCTTCACCGGCCGCCGCGCGACCGGCCTCAGCCTGCGCGTTCAGGGCCAACCAGCCAAAGCCCGCGCGCGGGCCGAGGTGATCCTGTCCGCAGGGGCCATCAACTCGCCCCAACTGCTGCAACTCTCGGGCATCGGTCCGGGGGCGCTGCTACAGCAGCACGGGATCGAGGTGCTGCATGAGAACGCTCAAGTGGGCGGCAACCTGCAAGACCACCTTCAAATCCGCTGCGCCTATAAGGTCCAAGGGGCCACGACCCTGAACACCCTGGCCCACAGCCTGTGGGGCACGGGCCTGATCGGTCGGGAATAC
>JAYZYX010000102.1:0-2505 GCA_036139795.1 Pseudomonadota bacterium
CGTTACCGCAACCGGTGCGATTGAGCGGCCCATCAGCTTTGCGGGCAACGATATCCCCGGCGTGATGCTGGCCAGCGCGGTTCGTGATTATGCCGTGAACTACGGCGTGGCCGTGGGTAAGCGCACCGTGGTCGTCACCAACAACGATGACGGTTACCGCACTGCGATTGCCATGGTTGAGGCAGGCCAAGAAGTGCCCGCACTCATCGATGCTCGCGGCCAAGGCGCGGGCGAACTTGGCGAGAAGGCCCGTAAACTGGGCATCCGCGTGGCCCTTGGCATGGCAATCAGCAAAGTCAAAGGCGGCAAGCGCGTCGAGGGCGTCGAGCTGTGCCGGATGGAAGGCAACGGCGGCGCGATCCTAGAGACGATCAAATGTGATGCGGTTGCCATGTCGGGCGGTTGGTCTCCGGTTGTGCACTTGTGGTCGCACTGCGGTGGCAAGCTGCTTTGGGATGAGGTGGATAACCACTTCAAACCAGACGCGACCCGCGCGCCTACCGGCGCTGATGGCAAGCCCTTCGTTGTGACCGCCGGCAGCGCCAGCGGCCCCTTGGGGCTTGGCGATGTGCTGGCCGATGCCGATGCCGCCGGTAAAAAGGCGGCTGAGGCGGCAGGTTTCGCGCCCGCAACCACGCCCGCGCCCGCAGGCGATGCGCGGGACGAAAACCAGATGAAGCCCGTCTGGATGATGCCCGCCAATCCGGTCTATGAGCTGCGCATGAAAATGTGGCTGGACTACCAGAACGACGTGAAAGTCAGCGACGTTCAACTGGCGGCCCGCGAAGGCTTTGAAAGCGTCGAACACACCAAGCGTTACACCACGCTGGGTATGGCGACCGATCAGGGTAAGCTGAGCAACATCAACGGCTTGGCGGTGCTTGCTGATAGTTTGGGTGAGAAGATTCCGCAGGTGGGCACCACCACCTTCCGCCCCCCTTACACGCCCATTTCCATGGGTGCGATCGGCGGCGCGGCGCGGGATGAAATCTTCCAGCCGATCCGCAAAACCCCGATCCAGCAATGGCATGAGGATCAGGGCACCTATATGGAGCCTGTCGGCCAGTGGCGCCGTCCCTACACCTTCCCGCGCGGCAATGAGAGCCACGCGCAGGCGGTCAGCCGCGAGATCACCAACACCCGCACCAATGTGGGTCTGCTGGATGCCTCGACGCTGGGGAAAATCATTGTGAAGGGTCCCGATGCAGGCAAGTTCCTTGATCTGCTCTACACCAACATGATGAGCACCCTGAAGCCCGGCAAATGCCGCTATGGCTTGATGTGCAATGAAAACGGCTTCCTCATGGATGACGGCGTTGTTGCCCGTCTGGATGAAGAGACTTTCCTTGTGCACACCACCTCGGGCGGCGCGGCCCATACCCACGCCCATATGGAAGAGTGGCTGCAAACCGAATGGTGGGACTTCAAGGTCTACACCGCCGATGTGACCGAGCAATACGCCCAGATCGCCGTGGTTGGCCCCAAGGCCCGCATGGTTCTGGAAAAACTGGGTGGCATGGATGTGTCGAAAGCCGCGCTTGGCTTCATGGACTGGACCCAAGGCAAACTGGGTGGCTTTGATGCGCGCATCTTCCGCATCAGCTTCTCGGGCGAATTGTCCTATGAAATCGCCGTTCCGGCCAGCCAAGGCCGCGCCTTCTGGGATGCGCTGATGGCGGCGGGCGAAGAGTTCGGCATGATGCCCTACGGCACCGAATGTCTGCACGTCATGCGCGCCGAGAAGGGCTTTATCATGATCGGGGACGAAACCGATGGCACCGTGATCCCGCAGGATCTGGGGCTGCATTGGGCGATCTCGAAAAAGAAAGAGGACTTTATCGGCAAACGCGGCCAGCAGCGCACCTTCCTTGCCAGCGAGGACCGTTGGCAACTGGTGGGTCTGGAAACCGTGGATGGCAGCGTGCTGCCCGACGGGGCCTATGCGGTTGTTCACGGCCACAATGAAAACGGCCAGCGCAATATGATCGGGCGCGTGACCTCGACCTACTATTCGCCCACTCTGGGCCGCGGCATCGCGATGGGTCTGATCAAGCACGGCCCCCAGCGCATGGGCGAGCTGGTGGAATTCGGCAAGGTGGATGGAACCACTGTGATGGCAAAGATCGTCGATCCGGTCTGGTACGACAAAGAAGGGGAAAAGCAGAATGTCTGAGGCAATCAGCGCACTGGCTGGTGCGAATAACCCCAACGGATTTGCCGCAGTTGCGGAACTGGGCCTGCACGGGATGATCACCGTGCGGGGCAACCAGTCGGATTCAGGCTTTGCCAAGGCGGTCTGCGCCGTGGCAGGGGTCGAGGCATTGCCCGAAGTCCGCAAATGCGTCGGCACCCTTGAGGGCGGCGTCGCGTGGATGTCACCTGATGAGCTGATGGTTTTCGTGCCCTACAGCCTTGTGGTCGAGAAGCTGGAAGAGCTGAACGCGGCACTGGATGGCAGCCATTTCCTTGCGGTGAACGTTTCGGACGCCCGCGCGGTTTTTGGCA
>JAYZYX010000103.1:0-7012 GCA_036139795.1 Pseudomonadota bacterium
GGTGCGCTGCTGCAACAACACGGGATTGAGGTGCTGCATGAGAACGCCCAAGTGGGCGGCAACCTGCAAGACCACCTGCAAATCCGATGCGCCTATAAGGTCCAAGGGGCCAAGACCCTGAACACGATGGCCAACAGCCTTTGGGGCAAGGGCATGATCGGTCTGGAATACGTGCTGAAACGGTCAGGGCCCATGTCTATGGCCCCCAGCCAGCTGGCCGCCTTTGCCTACTCTAGCCCCGATGTGGCGACGCCCGACCTTGAATATCACGTCCAGCCCGTGACGCTGGAGGCGTTCGGCCAAGCCCCGCACCCCTTCCCTGCGATCACCGCCAGCGTCTGCCATCTGCGGCCCGAAAGCCGCGGCCATGTACAGATCACCAGCCGCAATCCGCTGGACCATCCGGAAATCCAGCCGAACTACCTTAGCACTGAAGGCGACCGCCTTGTCGCCGCCCGCGCGATCAAGCTGACCCGCCAGATCATGGCGCAAGAGCCGCTGGCCAAATACAGCCCCGAAGAGTTCAAACCCGGCCCCGCCTTCCAGACAGATGCCGAGCTGGCGACGGGCGCGGGCAACATCGCCTCGACCATCTTCCACCCCGTGGGCACAGCCCGCATGGGCACCGATCCGGCCTCGGTTGTCGATGAGCGCCTCCGCGTGCGCGGGATTGAAGGGCTGCGCGTGGTGGATGCCTCGGTCATGCCGCAGATCACATCAGGCAACACAAATTCACCCACAATCATGATCGCAGAAAAGGCCAGCGACCTGATCAAGGAAGATGCCCGTTCGGGTATATCCCTCTCGGCCTGAGGGGCAAAACGGCCCGTTTCGCGCCCTTCATCAAAAAAATATTAAAAAATCGGGGCGCGGCACGAAGCTGCGTCCTTTTTCATGTTTCTCTTTGATTTCAAATACTCACGATACGGACCTAGCAAAGATGCACCCCGCACATACTATCTCACGGGTGTAAAAATGTCCGAAAAGTACCCCATTACCCCTAAAAGGGACGTAAACCTATCCGTTTGGTCAAACAGGTCTGCACGGAGAGGCACACAAAATGACCACCGAGTATCTGGAACACGACATCGCCGCGCTTCTGCGCCGCATCTGCGGACGGGATCGTTCGGCCCTCAAGCAACTGCACAAAGCGCGGGGGGATCGGCTGTATTCGATCCTCCTGCATATGCTGGAAGACAAGGATAGCGCCGAACTGGCCTATCTGGAACTGATGCCCCGCATCTGGCGCGAGGCGAAAAGCTTTGATCCAACGGTCTGCTCGTCCGAGCATTGGCTGCAAACCCGCGCCCGTCTGCTGGCGATCGAGATCTTGCGCGAAGACTGCGGCGACCAGCCCTTCTATGGCAAGAACATCGGCTGGGACGCGGACCCCCATCTGAACGCGAGTGAACAGCAACTGCGTCATTATCAGGTGGGTCGCCTGAACCTTGCGCTGCGTGGTCTGCCCGTCCGCGCGGCAGAGATGATCGTGGCGCGATTTGTGTACGAAATTTCGCTAGAGGACCTCGCGTCACTCTACAATTCTACGGTTTCAGCCGTTCGTAAAGATATAGCCACTGCAGGCAGCAACCTGCGCGACACCTTGATGGAGGCACAAGCCGCATGACACCCGACGAACGCGCCTTTGGCTTTGTGATGGGGACTTTGCCCTCGGACGAAAGCCGTAAAGCCGAAGAAGATCTGGCAAAGGCCGGTCTCTTCCGCGAAAAGGTCGCGTTCTGGCGTGGAAAACTTGCGCCTCTAGAGCCGCGCCCCTTGCGTCTGGTCAAAAACCCTGTGTCCTTTGACCGCGTGGCCCATGCCACTTTCGGGGACGACGATTAAGGGGCCAGCCAGGTACCTTTGAACCCTTCGGACACCCGATAGACCGCCCGAAAATGACGGGTGGGCGTGATCCGCAGCAGCTCGACCTCAACCACCGCGCAATCCAGCACCGCAAAGCGGCCAAAGTCCCCGTCCGTATGGTGATCCTGAGGCGAGGCGATCGCATAGCCCGGATAAGGCGCGCCGCCATAAACGCGGCGGGCGCTGTCAGGGATACGCTCCCATAGTTTGGCCAGATATTTTCGGGGACGTTCCTCAACTTCAACCCGCAGGCGGATTTGCAGGTTCACTTCATCATCCCAGACCAACATAGTCGCCCGTTGATCCATCCGGATTTCTGCAACCTTTTCCGATGCGCCATCGGTGTGAACGGTCAACAGGCCAGACGCCTGATCGGCCCCGCGCAACACCACCGTTCGCGCCTGCGGCCAGCCTGATAAACCCGTGGTCGCCAGCGTCATGGTGCGCGCTGCCGCCGTGGGTTCGGCAACCCCTGCCCGCAGCCGATCCCAGCCAAGGGCCAGAAACGAATGCAGATCAGGGGTCGCGCTATCATTCATCGTCGTCGCTCTCCGCGTTGGGATCACCGCGATAGCCGGTGGCCACCACGAATTTCTCGGAGCTATCGGCGCGGGACGACGGCGGCTTGATGTTCACAACTTTGGTAAAGCGCTGCTTCAGGATCTTTTGCAGATCACCTTCCGCGCCGCCCGCCAGAACCTTGGCCACAAAGGTGCCGCCCGGCTCTAGCACGTCAAAAGCGAAATAGGCCGCAGCTTCGCACAAAGCGATGATACGCAGGTGGTCGGTCTGCTTGTGGCCGCTAGAGGCCGCCGCCATGTCCGACATCACCACATTCGCGGTACCGCCAAGCCATTCTTTGACCTTTTCATCGGCGTCATCTTCCAAGAAGTCCAACTGGTGGATTTCCGCGCCCGCGATGGGTTCCACCTCTTGCAGGTCGACACCCAGAATGGTGCCGATCGCTTTACCTTTCTTTTCGCCCAAAGCGTTCACGCGGGGGACAGCCACCTGACACCAGCCCCCCGGCGCACAACCAAGGTCCACCACGCGGGCACCCGGCACCAGAAAGCGGAACTTGTCGTCCAGCTCCATGATCTTGAAGGCCGCACGGCCTCGATAGCCTTCGTCCTTGGCGCGTTTCACATAGGGATCGTTCAGCTGGCGCTGCAACCAGCGCTGCTGGCTGGTGGTGCGCCCGCGGGCGGTTTTCACTTTGACCGTCAGATCACGCTGGCCGCGGCCCGAGGTATTCTTGGTGGTTTTCTTCTTCATACGGTTTCACTGTCCTTGAGAACGCCGTCGGCGCTCATCTGAGCATAAAGCAGCCCCTCGCGCAGGCCCCGATCCGCCACCGAAAGGCGGTCCGTCGGCCAACAGCGCAGCAGCGCCTGCAAAATAGCGGCCCCTGACATGATCAGGGTCTGGCGGTCATTGCCGATGCGCGGGTCCTTGCGGCGCCCGTCCGGCCCCAGTGCCAGATAATTATCAATCACCTTGTTGATCTGGTCCGAGTTCATGCGCAACCCGTCCACTTTGGTCCGGTCATAGCGCTTAAGGCCCAGATGGCTGGCGGCGACAGTGGTCACGGTGCCGCTGGTGCCGACAATCTGGAACCCCTGCCGCGCCTGTTCACGGGCGTAGGGGGCAAACTCGGCCAGGTTCTCTTCGAAGAACCAGCTCATCAAGGCAAAACGGGCCGAGTCATCCTCAACGTCGGAAAACTGTTCGCGCAAGGTGGCAACGCCCAAAGGCACGCTGATCCAGTCTACCACCTTGGCTGGCGGATAGCGCAGACGCGGGCCGCGCGGGGTGAACCCCTGATGCAGACGCATGATTGCCCGCGAACGTTCGCGGCGCGGCACCTGTGCCAGATCGATCCACACCAGTTCGGTCGAGCCGCCGCCGATGTCCACCACCAACAACTGCTGTGTGCGCGCGCTAACCAGCGGCGCGCAGGACACCACGGCCAGACGCGCCTCTTCCTCGGGCGTGATGATCTCAAGCTGCAAGCCGGTCTCGCGCCGCGCCTGTTGCAAGAACTGGCGGGCGTTATGCGCACGGCGGCAGGCCTCGGTCGCCACCAGACGCATCTTGGTGACCTTGTGCCGTTTCAGTTTGCTTTGGCATACCTTTAGGGCCTGCACAGTTCTGTGCATGGCGGCCCGACTGAGGCAACCAGTACTTTCCAAACCCTCGCCCAACTGGACGGACTTTGAAAAGCTGTCGACCACCGTGAACTGAGCGCCATTCGGCCTGGCAATCAGCATCCGGCAGCTATTTGTGCCCAAATCCAAGGCAGCATACAGCGCGTTCGGATCGGGCGATGCGCGCTCGGCGCTCTCGACCGGTTTCGGGAGTGCGCCCGCGCGAACGGGACGCTTGGGCGTCATCTTTACGCCCTCCATTTCGTGTTACCTTCAGGGTAGTCATTGGCTGCCCGATACGCAAGCACATGTGCGACACATGTTCATCTTGCGAAACTTTCACGGGCACAGCCGTGGCCCCTTTCCGCCCTTCGATATAGGATCGCGTCGCAGTCACGTTTGAGAGTGTCGAAATTCGACCAAGGCGACGCAAACGGGCGTTCTAGAACGAACCTATAGGGAAAAGGGAATCGCAATGCCTGACATCACCATCGTTTACTGGCGCGATATTCCGGCCCAGGTCATCGTCGGAAAAGGCCGCCGCGGCGCAAAAGTGCAGTTGCCAGAGCGTTTCGAACAGGCCATCGACCGCGCCGCCATGAAATCGGGTGCGGACGGAACCGACGACTATCTGGCCGAATGGCGCAAAGCGGTGGTGGACACCCGCGAAGGCGATCCCCAGACCCTTGCCGAGGCCGAGGCGGCCCGGTTGGTTGAGGAATTCGATCAGGAGCGCATCAAAGCCCTGATTGAGAACGGAGGCCGTGCGTGAGCACGCCCCGCAAGGTTTGGGAGGCCGCCATGGCTCTGTTGAATTTCCGCAAGCGCGAAGAAACCACCGGTGTGAATCCGCAGGTCGAGGCTTTCCTTCAGGACTACTCGATCGAGGTGATGCCCCGCACTGCGGCAAAGGTTGAGAACTTCCGCGACCTGCTGCCCGAAGGCACCCGCGTTTACATCGCCCACATCGATGGCACCCCCATTGAGGATATGGTCGAAACCGCCGCCCGCCTGACCGATGACGGCTTTCAGGTCATGCCTCACTTCCCCGCCCGCATCATCAAAGACGCGGCGATGCTGGAAGATTGGATCAGCCGTTACCAGAACGATGCAGGCGTCAAACAGGCCCTACTGCTGGCTGGCGGCGTGGCCGAGCCCAAGGGCGAATTCCACAGCTCGATGCAGCTGATGGAAACCGGCCTTTTTGATAGCGCAGGCTTTACCCGTCTGCACGTGGCCGGTCACCCCGAAGGCAACAAGGACATCGACCCCAACGGCGGTGACAAGAACGTCATGGACGCCCTGCGCTGGAAGGCCTCGTTCGCCGAGCGCACGGATGCGAAGATGGCGCTGGCAACCCAGTTCTGCTTTGAAGCCAAGCCGATCATCCAATGGGCTGACAGCATCAAAGAGGCAGGCGTCGATCTGCCGATCCACATCGGGATTGCCGGCCCTGCCAAGCTGCAAACCATGATCAAATTCGCCATCGCCTGCGGCGTCGGCCCCTCGCTGAAGGTGCTGCAAAAGCGTGCGAAAGATGTGACCAAGCTGATGCTGCCGTTCGAACCCAACGAGGTCATCGCAGATCTGGCTGCCCACAAGGCCGCCAACCCTGATTTCAACATCACCAATGTGCATTTCTTCCCGCTGGGGGGCATTGCCACCAATGCCCAGTGGGCCATCGATAACGGCGGTCGCGCATCCGTGCCCGCAAACCAGAACTAAGGACCAGCCATGACCCGCACTGTCATCGAGTCGAAAACCAAGACTGTCACCATCGGCTTTGACGAGCCCTTCTGCGTCATCGGCGAACGTATCAACCCCACCGGCCGTAAAAAACTGGCAGCCGAGCTGGAAGCAGGCGATTTCAGCACCGTTGAAAAAGACGCACTGGAACAGGTCGCTTGCGGGGCGATGGTCCTCGATATCAACGCAGGGGTTGTCTACAACTCGAACCCCAACCCGAACGAGACCGAACCGCCGCTGATGACCAAGATGATCCAGCTGGTGCAGGGTCTGACCGACACGCCGCTGTGCATCGACAGCTCGGTCCCTGCCGCGCTTGAGGCCGGTCTGGCCGCAGCCGAAGGCCGCCCGCTGCTGAACTCGGTCACTGGCGAGGAAGATCGTCTGGAATTGGTTCTGCCGCTGGTCAAGAAATACAACGTGCCCGTTGTGGCGATTTCGAACGACGACACCGGCATCTCGGAAGACCCCGATGTGCGCTTTGCTGTCGCCAAGAAGATCGTCGAGCGCGCCGCCGATTTCGGCATCCCCGCCTATGACATCGTCGTCGACCCGCTGGTGATGCCCGTGGGCGCAATGGCAACTGCTGGCCAGCAGGTTTTCGCTTTGGTCCGCCGCCTGCGGGACGAGCTGGGTGTGAACACCACCTGCGGCGCGTCGAACATCAGCTTCGGCCTACCGAACCGCCACGGCATCAACGCCGCCTTCCTGCCCATGGCCATCGGCGCGGGCATGACCAGCGCCATCATGAACCCCGTGCGTCAGGTGGAAATGGAAGCCATCAAAGCGGCCAACATGCTGATGAACCACGACGCCAACGGCAGCGCGTGGATCCAGTTCTCGAAAGTTCTGGAAGCCACCAAAGAAGGCGCAACCTTTGCCGAAGCCTCCCAAGCTGCTATGGCCGCAGGCGCAGGCCGCGGTGGTCGCCGCGGTGGTCGCCGTCGCGGTTAACCACATTTTTACGTAAAAATGTGCAGGCTGGCCCTATGGCCAGCCTTTCGCGTTTCCGCCCCGTAGATGATTGGATCGATCAAATCTTCGCGTCAAAATCGGCGCGAGAAGGCGGCATTGTGCGCCGCTCTGTTCTGTCCGTGGAAAGAGAGATCGGCCGCGGCAGGCTGGAACTGGAAGTCCGCCGCCGCGGCTATCACCTGATCGAGGCCGAAGAGCAGTTCATCATCATCTGCAATTCGGCCCCCTTGCGGATCATCTGTTGAGGGTCGAAAATTCTTCGCCGAAGAATTTTCTGG
>JAYZYX010000104.1:0-4084 GCA_036139795.1 Pseudomonadota bacterium
TCATCATCCGCTTGATCTGGCGGGTGTCCAGCAGCTTGCCCAGGCCAAAGCCGTCAACACCTGCGTTGTTCGAGGCCACGGTCAGCCCCTTCACACCACTTGCCACAATCGCATCGATCAGCAGTTCTGGAATCCCGCAAAGGCCAAAGCCCCCTGCCGCAATCAGCATGTCGTCGCTCAGAAGCCCTTCAAGAGCCTCCGACGCGCTGCCATACACTTTGTTCATATAAAGTCCTCCGTATCCTTGGCGCGACTGTGGCCAAGGGCAGAGGATGAGTCAATAAAATGCCGCAGCGCAGTATTGCGCTACGGCATGTGACGTTACGGGGTAGGCGACCTTATTCGGCGCTATCGTCCGCCGCTTTGGTCGATTTCTTGGCAGGCGCCTTTTTGGCGGTGGTTTTCTTGGCCGCTGCTTTCTTGGGGGCGGCCTTTTTCTTGGCGCCGCCCTTCTTGGCTTTGGCGTTCACAAGCTCAATCGCCATCTCGGCGGTCATCGCTTGAGGGTCCACGTCTTTGGGCAGGGTCGCATTCACCTTTTCCCATTTCACGTAAGGCCCATAACGACCGTCATAGACGTTCATTGCGCCACCATCGGGGTGATCCCCCAGCTCTTTCAAGGGCTTGGCCGTTGCAGCGCCACCACGGCGACCACGGCTTTCAGCCTTTTTCGCCAGCTCTTCCACGGCGCGGTTCATGCCGATGGTAAAGACGTCGTCCACCTCTTTGAGGTTCGCGTAAAGCTTGCCGTGCTTGACGTATGGGCCATAGCGGCCAATGCCAGCCTCGATCATCTCGCCATCTTCGGGGTGGGCGCCGACTTCGCGCGGCAGGCTTAGCAGCAGCAGCGCCTTATCCAGATCCAGATCGTCCTTGCTCCAGCCCTTGGGCAGGCTGGCGCGGTCGGGCTTGGGCTGTTCTGCTGTTGCCTCGCCGCGCTGGACGTAGGGGCCGAAGCGGCCCGATCGCAGGCTGATTTCAATGCCGTTGTCGTCTTCACCCAGAACACGGTCGCCCGCTTCCTCTTCGCCGCCGCCAATGGGGCGGGTGTAGCGGCATTCGGGATAGTTCGAGCAGCCGACAAACCCGCCAGTGCGCGATGTTTTCAGGTGCAGTTTGCCTTCGCTGCAAAGGGGGCAGCTGCGCGGATCGGTGCCATCTTCGCGCGGCGGATACAGTTGGGGCGCAAGCGCGTCGTCCAGCACATCCAGAACTTCGGCGATACGCAGCTCGCTGGTTTCTTCGATGGCCGCGTGGAAATCGCGCCAGAACCGGCCAAGCAGTTCCTTGTAATCACGCTCACCGGCGCTGACGTCATCCAGTTCCTCTTCCAGCGCGGCGGTGAAATCGTATTCCACGTAGCGTTTGAAGAAGTTCAGCAAGAAGATCGTAACAATCCGCCCCTTATCCTCGGGGATCAGGCGGTTCTTGTCCTTGGTGACGTATTCGCGATCCTGAATCGTGGTCACAATGCTGGCGTAGGTCGAGGGGCGGCCGATGCCAAGCTCTTCCATGCGCTTGACCAGCGTCGCCTCGGTGTAGCGGGGCGGAGGCTGGGTAAAGTGCTGTTCGGGCTCGACTTTGCGTTTCTCGGCCTTTTCGCCTTCGGTCAGGTGGGGCAGCCGGTTGTCGTCGTCATCCACCACATCGTCGCGACCTTCCTCATAGACCTTGAGGAAGCCGTCAAACAGCACAACCTGACCGTTCGCCCGCAGGATCACCTGCTGGTCGGCGCTGGCGATATCGACCACGGTGCGTTCCAGACGCGCGCTTTCCATCTGGCAGGCGATGGTCCGCTTCCAGATCAGATCATACAGCTTGCGTTGGTCCGCATCGGTCAACTTCAGCGCGGCTGCGTCCTTGAACATATCGGTCGGGCGGATACATTCGTGGGCTTCCTGCGCGTTTTTCGCCTTGTTTTTATACATACGCGGCGACTTGGGCACGTATTCGTCCCCATAGCGTTTCTTGATCGCGTCGCGGGTGGCCATCACGGCCTCGGGCGCCATGTCGATGCCGTCCGTACGCATATAGGTGATGTGGCCCGCCTCATAGAGACGCTGCGCCGCGTTCATTGTCTGCCGCGCACCCATACCGAACTTGCGGCTGGCTTCCTGCTGCAGAGTCGAGGTCATGAAGGGCGCCGAAGGGTTGCGGCTAGCGGGCTTGGCCTCGACCGACTGTACCTTCAGATCGCGGCTGTTGATCGCCTGCACGGCCATTTCGGCAGAGGTGGCGTTAGCCAAATCGTATTTGTCCAGCTTTTGGCCGCCAAGAACGGTCAGGCGCGCCTCGAATTCCTGACCACGGGCGTTGGCCAGCAGGGCTTTGACCGACCACGATTCACGGGCGTGGAAGGCTTCGATCTCCATCTCACGCTCTACGATCAGACGCAGACAGACCGACTGCACGCGGCCCGCGCTGCGTGCGCCGGGCAGTTTGCGCCAAAGGACCGGCGACAGGTTAAAGCCCACCAGATAGTCCAGCGCGCGGCGGGCCAAGTAAGCCTCGACCAGCGGCTGGTCCACATCGCGGGGATTTTTCATCGCCTCGGTGACAGCGGTTTTGGTGATCGCGTTGAAGACCACGCGCTTTACTTCGGTCGATTTCTTGATCGCGCGGCGCTTGGTCAGGGTTTCTTGCAGGTGCCAGCTGATCGCCTCTCCTTCGCGATCAGGGTCGGTCGCGAGGATCAGTGTGTCGTCATCTTTCAGGGCGTCAGCGATCGCTTTGACGTGTTTTTTCGAGTCGTTCCCGACCTCCCACGTCATGGCGAAATCCGCATCGGTATCGACCGAGCCATTTTTGGCCGGAAGGTCGCGGACGTGGCCGTAGGAGGCAAGCACGGTGAAATCTTTGCCGAGGTATTTGTTGATGGTCTTGGCTTTTGCCGGAGACTCGACGACGACAACGGGCATATCTCTGGACCTCTTGCACTGCTTTCCATGGGCGTATGGCGGCGCAACATGTGGGGTGCAAGTGTATAATGTCAATGATCTTGGCTTCTACCGGCATTCCTGACCCCTTATGCGCGTCTTGACAGCAACCCTCCGGTCTGGCGCTCGATCTGGCCGTCCAGTTCCAGATCCAGAAGGGCCGGAGCAACCTCGCTGGCCTTAGCTTTAACGTCGCGGATCAGCTGATCTTCGGCCAGCGGGGCGGGCCCAAGGCGGTTCAGGATCAGTTTGTGCAGGGCAAAGGTCTCTTTCCGGCTGCGCTTGTCCTTGGGCGGAGTGGGCGGCGGTGCGGGTGGTTCCTGCAAGGGCAGGTCAGGTGTATGCGGCGGCCCCAACGCCTCAATCACATCTTCGGCATGGCGGACCAAAGTGGCACCGTCGCGCAGCAGCATGTTGCACCCAGCCGCCCGCGCATCCATCGGATGTCCGGGGACGGCCAGGACTTCGCGCCCCAGATCAAGGGCGTTGCGGGCGGTGATCAGACTGCCCGATTTGGCGGCGGCCTCCGTGACAACAATTGCGCTGGAAAGTGCGGCGATGATGCGGTTGCGGGCCGGAAAGTGACGGGCGGTCGCCTGCATCCCCATCGGGGTTTCCGATAGCAGCAGCCCTGATTGGGCGATCCTTTTCTGAAGCTCCGTATTCTCGGGCGGGTAAAATGTATCCAGCCCGCCGCCGATCACCGCGATGGTTCCTTGATCCATAGCGCCTTCGTGGGCGGCGGTATCGATCCCCCGCGCCAGGCCCGAGACAACCACATAGCCTGCCGCTGCCAGCTCTTGCCCCAATTTTCGGGCCATACGCAGCCCTAGGGACGAGGCGTTCCGCGCACCGACAAGGGAAACCATCGGACGTGTCAGCAGGGAAAGATCACCCATAGCCCAGAGAATGGGGGGCGCATCGGGCAAGTCTTTGAGTTGGCGCGGATAAGCTGGATCGCCGATACACAGCATCTTTGCGCCCAGTTTCCGCGCCGCGTTCAGTTCGGCGCGCACGACGGATTCGGGGCAGATTTCATAGCTGTCCACCCCAGCGGCTGCGGCGATGCCGGGTAAGGCCGCCAATGCAGCCTCGGCGCTGCCGTGTTCTTGCAGCAGCCGGTAAAACGTCGCGATGCCAACGCGACG
>JAYZYX010000105.1:0-6712 GCA_036139795.1 Pseudomonadota bacterium
CAAGGGGTTTCCCCTCGCCCACCACTTCCAGATAGCGCATGGGGTTTGCGGGCGCGGGGACCAGCGCGGCCAGTGCCTTGGCCAGATCAAGAACCGAGCCGCCCCCGACCCCGATCACAACATCGGCCCCTTGTCCGCGCACTTGGTCCAGAAGGTCCAAAACCAGCGGCAGATCGGGTTCGCCCTGACCGTAAACCACCGTGACCGTGCAGCCCGCAGCGGTCAGATCGGCGTGCAGGCTATCGGCCCAAGTGGCCGAGCATCCCCGCACCAACAGCACCCGCTGCCCCATTTTGGCGGCGGCGGGGGCCACAAGGGCCGCTTTGCCGCGTCCGAATTCCAGTTTGGCGGGGGCTGTCAGGGAAAATTGCATCAGACACTCATCGTGGCGGTCACCGCGCGTTTCCACGCATCATACTTGGTCGCGCGGGTATCATCGTCCATTGCGGGGTCAAAGTGCTTTTCGACCGCCCATGTCTTGGCGAAGTCTTCCATCGCGGGATAGACGCCCGCCTTCATGCCCGCCAACCACGCGGCCCCAAGGGCTGTGGTTTCCAGCACGGTCGGACGATCCACCGGCGCGCCGATGATGTCTGACAGGAATTGCATGGCCCAGTCGTTGGCGCTCATCCCGCCATCAACGCGCAAGGTGCCCGCGCCGCCATCGGCGTCCTGCCAGTCGGCGGTCATCGCCTCCAAAAGATCGCGGGTCTGATAGCCGACGCTTTCCAACGCGGCCTTGGCAAACTCGGCAGGGCCAGAGTTGCGGGTCAAACCGTAAACCGCGCCACGGCATTCGGCGTTCCAATAAGGCGCACCAAGACCGGTGAAGGCAGGCACAAGGATCACGTCCTGCGTCGCATCAGCCTTTTGCGCCAGCGGCAGGGTTTCCGAGGCACTGCGGATGATCTGCAAGCCGTCGCGCAGCCACTGCACCACGGCCCCCGCAATAAAGATCGAGCCTTCCAGCGCATAGGTCGGCTTGCCATCCAACTGGTAGGCGATAGTGGTCAGCAGACGGTTGTTGGACCGGACCGGCGTCTCGCCGGTGTTCAGCAGCGCAAAGCACCCCGTTCCATAGGTAGATTTCATCATGCCGGGCTGGAAGCACGCCTGCCCCACGGTCGCGGCCTGCTGATCGCCTGCCACCCCAAGGATCGGGATTTCCTTGCTGAAGAGGTCCGCGCGGGTCACGCCGAAATCGCTGGCGCAGTCCTGTACGGCGGGCAGCATCTCCATCGGGATATCCATCAGATCGCAGATCGTCTTGGACCAACGGCCCTTGCGGATATCATACAGCAGCGTGCGCGCCGCGTTGGTGGCATCGGTCACATGGGATTTGCCGCCCGTCATCTTCCAGATCAGAAAGCTGTCGACGGTGCCGAACAGCAATTCGCCCTTGCGGGCACGGTCGCGGGCGCCGTCCACGTGATCCAAGATCCATTTCAGCTTGGTCCCCGAGAAATAGGGGTCCAGCAACAGACCGGTGCGGTCGGTGAACATCTCTTCATGGCCCGCGGCCTTCAGTTCCTTGCAGTAATCCGAGGTACGGCGGTCCTGCCAGACGATGGCGTTATAGATCGGCTGGCCCGTCGTCTTGTCCCAGACCAGTGTGGTTTCGCGCTGGTTGGTGATGCCGATGGCGGCAATGTCATTGGCGCTGATGCCCGCCCGTTCGATCACCTCGCGGGCAGTGCCAGCGGTGGTGGACCAGATATCGGCGGGATCGTGTTCAACCCAGCCCGACTGGGGGAAATGTTGGGGAAATTCTTCCTGCGCGGTCGCCTTCAGCTGCATCTTGTCATCAAACAGGATTGCCCGGCTGGACGTGGTGCCCTGATCGATTGCCAGAATATATGTCATCGCAAACCTCCTGTGACGCAGCGCGGCGGTGCAAATAGTTTCAAATTTTCAAGGGAGAGTACAAACAAGTCGGGCGGGGCCGCAATGCGCAGCCCCACCCTTCGGGAGTAAACTTACTTCCAGCTTGCGATCAGCTCGTCGTAGGCGACGGTCTTGGGTTCTTCACGCTCGTTCTCAAGCTTCGCTTTGGGCGAGCCGGGCTGGCTGAGCCAGTATTCCGGATCCTGCTCTTCGTTCAGCTTGGGACCGTTTTCGCCCTGAACGCCTGCGCGCTCCAGACGCTCAAGCACTTTTTCCTGATCGGCGCAAAGCGCATCCAGAGCCTCTTGCGGGGTCTTGGCGCCCGACATTGCGTCGCCGATGTTCTGCCACCACAGCTGAGCCAGCTTGGGGTAGTCAGGAACGTTGGTACCGGTGGGCGACCACTGGACCCGTGCGGGCGAGCGGTAGAATTCCACCAGACCGCCCAGCTTGGGTGCGCGCTCGGTGAAGCTGGCGTCGTTCACGGTCGACTCGCGGATGAAGGTCAGACCCACGTGGGACTTCTTCACGTCTACGGTCTTCGAGGTCACGAACTGTGCGTAAAGCCATGCGGCCTTTGCCTGATCGACGGGGGTCGATTTCATCAAGGTCCACGAACCCGCGTCCTGATAGCCAACCTTCATGCCCTCTTCCCAGTACACGCCGTGCGGGCTGGGGGCCATGCGCCACTTGGGCGTGCCGTCTTCGTTCATGACGGGCAGGCCTTCCTTGACCATGTCCGCAGTGAAAGCGGTGTACCAGAACATCTGCTGCGCGATCTCGCCCTGTGCGGGAACGGGACCGGCTTCGCCGAAGGTCATACCTGCCGCTGCGGGGGGCGAGTACTTCTGCAGCCACTCGATCGCTTTGGTCACAGCGTAAACGGCTGCCGCGTCGTTGGTTGCGCCGCCACGGGCCACGCACGAGCCGACAGGCTGGCTGTTTTCGTTGACGCGGATACCCCATTCGTCGACGGGCAGACCGTTGGGTTCACCCTTGTCGCCCATACCAGCCATCGACATCCACGCATCGGTGTAGCGCCAACCAAGGCTGGGGTCTTTCTTGCCGTAGTCCATGTTGCCAAAGACGCTCTCGGGGCCGCCCGCGTAGGTCATATCGCGGCCGGTAAAGAACTCGGCGATGTCTTCATAGGCCGACCAGTTGACCGGAACACCCAGATCGTAGCCGTACTTTTCCTTGAAGTCCGCTTTGGTCTTTTCGTCGTTGAACCAGTCATAGCGGAACCAATAGAGGTTCGCGAACTGCTGGTCGGGCAGCTGGTACAGCTTGCCATCGGGGCCAGTGGTGAACTGGGTGCCGATGAAGTCAGCGATGTCCAGACCGGGGTTGGTCACGTCAGCGCCTTCGCCTGCCATCCAGTCGGTCAGGTTGCGGGCCTGCTGATAGCGCCAGTGGGTGCCGATCAGGTCCGAGTCGTTGATGTAGCCATCATAGATGTTCTGGCCCGACTGCATCTGGGTCTGCAGCTTTTCCACCACGTCGCCTTCGCCGATCAGGTCATGGGTGACCTTGATGCCGGTGATCGCGGTGAAGGCAGGGGCCAGCACTTTGGATTCGTATTCGTGGGTGGTGATGGTTTCCGACACCACCTTGATCTCCATGCCGGCAAACGGTTGCGCCGCATCGACGAACCACTGCATCTCGGCTTCCTGATCGGCGCGGCTTAGCGTCGACAGATCACCGATTTCGTCATCGAGAAACTTCTTGGCTGCGTCCATGTCCGCAAATGCGGGACCGGACAGCAACGTCAGCGCAATGCCAAGCGCTGTAGTCGATTTGAAAAACGGGTTCATAAGTTTCCTCCCTATATTGAACCGTTTCTACTGGTACGCCGACGGTCATTGCCGCCAGCATGGCATCAGCCCTTAGACCCAGCGGAAGACCGCAAAGGCGTAAACAAGGCAGACACCAAGCGCATAGGGCTGATTGGCCCCCACCAAACCCAGCCAAGCCAGGTTGATAAAGGCCGAGCCCAGAAGCGTGATGAACAAACGGTCACCACGCGTCGTCTCGATCCGCAGAACGCCGGTGCGGGGCGTTTCCGGGAATTTGATTGCCAGCACCGTGAAGGTGATTAGCAGGCAGGCGATAATCCCGAAGAATGCCGCTGTGGGCAGGGTCCAAGCCATCCAAGCCATTATTCGGTTTCCTCTTCGCGGATTGAGTTGAAAAACACCGGAATATTGAAGGAAATTTTCTGCACGGCTTCTCGAGAAGTTTGGGCTTTCAAATCTCCAAAAGAGAGTACTTTGATTCCACCACCACCCTCTGCCACCGTGGTGACCATAACTTCAAAGGTGATCTTTTCGGCTTCCCAAACTTCGGCCTCACCAACTGATCCTAGCGCGATCCAAGGGCCTTTGGCATTTCTTCTAGCGGAGCGCACTCCCTCTTCAATTTCCGACAAGGTTTGTGAAACGAATTTTGAAAGATCCATTAGACTCTCCCCAGGGCAAAGCCCTTGGCGATGTAGTTGCGGACGAAATAGATCACCAAAGCGCCCGGGACGATGGTCAGCACACCAGCGGCAGCCAGCACGCCCCAATCCATGCCAGAGGCCGAAACGGTACGGGTCTTGGTGGCGGCGATGGGCTTTGCCTCAACGCTGGTCAGAGTGCGCGACAGCAGCAGCTCCACCCATGAGAACATGAAGCAGAAGAACGCCGCTACACCGATACCGCTGGCAATCAGGGGGGTGAAAATCTTGATGAAGAAGCGGCCAAAGCTGTAGCCATCGATATAGGCGGTCTCATCGATTTCCTTGGGCACGCCGCGCATGAAACCTTCCAAAATCCACACGGCCAGCGGCACGTTGAACAGGCAGTGCGCCAGAGCGACGGCGATATGCGTGTCGAACAGACCGACCGAGCTATATAGCTGGAAGAACGGCAGCGCGAAGACGGCGGGCGGTGCCATGCGGTTGGTCAGCAGCCAGAAGAACAGGTGCTTGTCGCCCATAAAGCTGTAGCGGCTGAACGCGTAGGCCGCAGGCAGCGCCACCACGATGCTGATCACCGTGTTCATCACCACATAGATCAGCGAGTTCACATAGCCCATGTACCAGCTGGGATCGGTCAGGATCGTCGCATAGTTCTGGAACGTCAGATCGCGGGGCCACAAGGAAAAGCTGCTGAGGATTTCCGTGTTGGTCTTCAGGCTCATGTTGATGAGCCAGTAGATCGGCAACAGCAGGAACAGCAGGTAAATCCCCATAACAATCGCGCGGGTGTTCACCTTGATCGCAGGTTTGCTGCGGGCGGCGGATTGATTGACGGTCATATCGGCCATTGGATCAGCCCTCCCGCTTATCAAGGTTGGTCATGACGGTGTAGAACACCCATGAAATCAGAAGGATCACGAGGAAGTACATCAGCGAGAACGCCGCCGCCGGACCCAAGTCGAATTGCCCCAAAGCCATCTTCACAAGGTCGATCGACAGGAAGGTGGTCGCGTTACCGGGGCCACCGCCGGTGACGACGAAGGGCTCGGTGTAGATCATGAAGCTGTCCATAAAGCGCAGCAGGATCGCGATCATCAGAACGCCGGCCATCTTGGGCAGTTCGATATAGCGGAAGACGTTCCAGCGGCTGGCTTGGTCGATCTTGGCCGCCTGATAATAGGCGTCAGGGATCGATTGCAGCCCGGCATAAGCCAAGAGCGCCACAAGCGAGGTCCAGTGCCAGACGTCCATCACGATCACGGTGATCCACGCCGCATAGAAATCCTGCGTGTAGTTGTAGCTGACGCCTAGTTTATCCAGCGCATAGCCCAGAAGGCCAATGTCCACGCGGCCAAAGATCTGCCAGATGGTGCCGACCACGTTCCACGGGATCAGTAGCGGCAGGGACATCAGCACCAGACAGAAGCTGGCCCAGAAACCCTTTTTGGGCATGTTGAGCGCCACAAAAATCCCCAGCGGAATTTCAATCGCCAGAATGATCGCCGAGAAGATCGCCTGACGACCCAAGGCCGCCCACATGCGGTCGGATTCGATCAGCTCTTCGAACCAGCTCAGGCCAGCCCAGAAGAAGACGTTGTTCCCGAAGGTGTCCTGAAACGCATAGTTCACCACGGTCATCAGCGGGATCACCGCCGAGAATGCCACCAGCAGCAGCACCGGCAAAACAAGGAACCATGCCTTTTGGTTGACTGTCTTTTCCATCAGGCGGCCTCCCCCTTCACGCGCCAGTCATTGGCGTAGACGTTGACGTGGGCGGGATCGAAGCTGACGCGGTTCATGTCCGCGCTGATCGGGGTGCCCTCGTTCGCGATAATGTTGATGTCGCTGCCAAAGAACTCGGCGCGGATGATCTTGTGGCGGCCCACATCCTCGATCCGGCGGATTTTCACGGGCAGACCATCGGTTTCCGACAGGGTTGCGAATTCAGGACGCACACCGATTTCCACCTTGCCATCCAGCGGTGCATAGCCGCGGCCAAGCTGCACATAGCTGCCGTTGATATAGGCTTTATCGCCATCCACCTTGGCTGGGATCACGTTCATCCCGGGCGAGCCGATGAAGTAGCCCACAAACGTATGCTCGGGGGTTTCAAACAGCTCTTCGGGCGTGCCAATCTGCACAACACGGCCATCGTACATAACCACAACCTTATCCGCGAAGGTCAGTGCCTCGGTCTGGTCGTGGGTCACGTAGATCATGGTGTGACCGAATTCATGGTGCAGCTTTTTCAGCTGGGTGCGCAGTTCCCACTTCCTGTGGGGGTCGATGTCGGTCAGCGGCTCTGCGAACAGCAGTGCGTTCACGTCCTCACGGCCCCTCCAGCGGACAAGGCTGATCTTCTGGTTG
>JAYZYX010000106.1:0-5267 GCA_036139795.1 Pseudomonadota bacterium
CTGCATGACGCTGGAACAGGCTGCCTGCCCGTGTCAGGGTCAGCCTGCGACCACTGCGATCAAAAAGGGCGACCCCCAGAATGTCTTCAAGTTCCTTGATGGTTTTCGACGCGGCTGGCTGGCTGACATGCAGCGCATCCGCCGCCGCAGACAGGCTGCCAAGACGGGCGGTTTCCAGAAAGCACCGGATGTGGCGCATGCGGATTTGCGGATCAATCACTATAACCTCTGGGTTATGAAACTTTCACAAGATTATAATTTTCTTCACCGATTGGCTATGCCAAACACCGCGCAGGGAGATTCAGATGCACACTGTTACTGTTGATCAAGTGGTTCTTCACGTTCAGGACCAAGGCCCCAAAGATGGCCGTGTGGTGATGTTCGCCAACTCGCTTGGGACTGATCTGCGGGTCTGGGATCAGCTGATCCCGCTGTTGCCGCAGGACTTGCGGATTGTCCGCTTTGATAAGCCCGGCCACGGTCTGAGCGATTGCCCCGAGGCGCCCTATACCATGGAGCAGCTGGTGGATTTCGCCGAAGGCGTGGCCAAGGCGCTGGACCTGACCGAGATCACCTTTGTCGGTCTGTCCATCGGCGGCATGATCGGGCAGGGGCTGGCGGCCAAGCGGCCCGATCTGCTGAAGGCGCTGGTGTTGATGGATACGGCTGCCAAGATCGGCAACTTTGATATGTGGAACACGCGGGTCAATGCGGTTGCGAAGGACGGCATTGAATCGCTGGCCGACGGGATCCTTGAGCGCTGGTTCGCTGCCTCCTTCCGCACCGGCAAACCCGAAGAGCTGGCCATGTGGCGCAATATGCTGTCGCGTACGCCCGCCGAAGGCTACATCGGTTGCTGTCAGGCGATCGCAGGCACCGACTTGACCGACGCAACCAGCGGGTTGACCCTGCCGGTGCTGGCAATGTCCGGCGATCAGGACGGCAGCACGCCGCCCGAACTGGTGCAGGCCACCGCCAAGCTGTGTGGCGCTGAGTTCCACATCATCGACGGGGCAGGCCATCTGCCCTGCATCGAGCAGCCCGAGGTGGTTGCCGAACTGATCATTGACTTTCTGGAGAAGACAAACTGATGTCTGACCGCTTTGACCAAGGCATGAAGGTGCGCCGTTCCGTGTTGGGGGATGCCCACGTGGACCGCGCCGAGGCCAACAAGACCGATTTCGATCTCGCCTTCCAGACCCTCATCACCGAGGGCGCTTGGGGCAACGTGTGGGCGTCTGATGGCATCAGCCGCCGTGAACGCTCGATGATCACGCTGGCGCTGCTGGCGGCCACGGGCAACTTTGAAGAGATCCCCATGCATATCCGGGCCACTGCCCGTACCGGCGCAAGCAAGCGCGACGTTCTGGAGGCTTTCCAGCATGTTGCCATCTACGCCGGGGTCCCACGCGCGAACCATGCCTTGAAATTGGCGAAAGCCACCTATGCCGAAATGGAGGCGGCATCTGATGACTGATTTAGGCCCGCTTATTCCGCGGAATCGCGAAGCGCACCCAGACGCATACGATCCTGCATATAAAACAAGTGTTTCCCGTTCCCCTTACCTGCCTTTGTTGTCGATGGAATCCGGCCTCTCTGAGGAAACCGGCCCCACCTTCGGCCACAACAAGCTGGGTGCTCTGGACAACAACCTGATCCTGAACTGGACCAAGGGCGCGGCCCCTGCTGTGGGCGAACGCATCCTGATGCACGGCCGTGTGGTTGATGAAAACAACCGCGCTGTGCCGAACACGCTGGTCGAGATCTGGCAAGCCAACGCCGGTGGCCGCTATCGCCACAAGAAAGACGGCTATCTGGCACCGCTGGACCCGAACTTTGGTGGCTGCGGTCGGACCCTGACCGACGAGAACGGCTATTACCAGTTCCTGACCATTCGCCCCGGTGCCTATCCTTGGCCGAACCGTGGCAATGACTGGCGCCCCATGCACATCCACATCTCGGTCTACGGTCACAGCTTTGGCCAGCGCCTGATCACCCAGATGTATTTTGAGGGCGATCCGCTGATCAATCACTGCCCGATTGCTGCGACCATCAAGAACCGCAGTCAGTTGGACCGTCTGGTCGCGCCGCTTGACTTGGCAAGCTCGCGTCCGCTGGATTTCCTTGCGTACAAGTTTGACATCGTTCTGCGCGGTCGCCGCCAGACCATGTTCGAAAACAAGCTGGAAGGGATGTAAGATGGTACAGAAACTGGACACTCTGGTAGAGACCCCGTCGCAGACCGCTGGCCCCTACGTCCACATCGGCCTGATGCCCACCTACGCGGGCAACGCGGGCTATTACGATGAGGAAATCGCGACCAGCCCCATCGCGGATGGCGCGAAAGGCGAAGTGATCGAGATCGTCGGTTCGGTCTTTGACGGCACCGGTTGGGCCATGCGCGACGCGCTGCTGGAAAGCTGGCAGCCCGACGCGGCAGGCAAATTCGCTGGCCAAGAGGGCGCAGACCCCGCCGTGACCGGCCACTGCCGCTTTGCAGCAGATGCCGAAAGCGGCGAGTTCACCCTGCGCACGGTCAAGCCGGGCAAGGTTCCGGCCCGTGGCGGCGGCTTTTCTGCGCCTCATATCTCGGTCTGGCTCTGCGCACGTGGCATCAACATCGGCCTGCAGACCCGCATCTACTTTGAGGATGAGGACAACAGCGCAGACCCGCTGCTGGCCCGCATCGAACAGCGTCCCCGTGTGGACACGCTGATCGCCAAGAAGGTCGGCGAAGGCAAATACCGCTTTGATGTTCGTCTGCAAGGCGAAGGCGAAACGGTGTTTCTGGACATCTGACCTAATAAGGGGCGCCCCGCTTCCGGGCGCCCCGTTAACATGAAAGACGCGAACATGACCAAACCCTGCATCATCTGTGTGGCGATCACTGGCTCGCTGCCGACCAAAGAGAACAACCCCGCGGTGCCGATCACTGTGGCGGAGCAGATCGAAAGCACCCAAGAGGCGTTCGAGGCTGGCGCAACCATTGCCCACTGCCACGTGCGCGACGATGAGGGCAAGCCGACCTCTGACCCAGAGCGTTTCGCGCGTCTGAAAGAAGGTCTGGAAAAGCACTGCCCCGGCATGATTGTGCAGCTTTCCACCGGTGGCCGTTCTGGCGCGGGTCAGACCCGTGGCGGTATGCTGCCCCTGTCGCCCGATATGGCCTCGCTGTCGGTTGGCTCGAACAACTTCCCCACCCGCGTCTATGAGAACCCGCCGGAATTGGTCGATTGGCTGGCTGCCGAGATGGTGAAATACGGCGTGAAGCCCGAGATCGAGGCGTTCGACCTGAGCCACATCCTCAAGGCCGCCGATATGTTCAAAAAGGGCCAGATCGCGGAAACGCCTTATGTGCAGTTCGTGATGGGCGTGAAGAATGCGATGCCCGTGGATCGCGATGTCTTTGATTACTATATCAAAACCGTGCACCGCCTGTTTGGCGAGGATGCCAACTGGTGCGCCGCCGGTATCGGTGCCCATCAGATCACTCTGAACGACTGGGCCGTTTCGTCGGGCGGTCACGCCCGCACGGGTCTTGAGGACAACGTGCGCATTGACCGCGACACACTGGCGCCCTCGAACGCGGCACTGGTGCAGCGCGTGGTTGATTTGTGCGACAAGTACGAGCGTCCCGTCGCCACATGGCAGCAGGCGCGCGAAATGCTGAACCTGAAAGTGCCTGTAACCGCATGACCCCGACACCTTTGACTGGCGCCGTCACGGCGCCGCTCTATGGCGATCCCGAAGCCACCGCCCTTCTTTCAGAAGCGGCGGTTGCTGCGCATATGGTGTCCTTTGAGGTGGCGTTGGCCCGCGCGACCGAGGCTGTTGGCCTGACTGAGGCGGGCAGCGCTGATTCCATCGCTAAAGCTTTGGGCGGCTTCGCACCCGATCTGGAGGGGCTGGGGCAGGGGACGGCATCTGCCGGTGTTCCCGTGCCTGCGCTGGTGGCGCAACTGCGCAAGGCTTGCGGCCCCAAAGGCCAAGCGCTGCACTGGGGCGCAACCTCTCAGGACGTGGTGGATACGGCAACGGTGATGGCGCTGCGCGACGTGCTGGCGCTGTTCGCAGCCCGTCTGCCCGCACTGATCGCGGCGCTAAAGCAAGCATCCGAAGATCAGGCCGAAACCGTCATGGCAGGCCGCACCCGTAGCCAGATCGCGACGCCGATCACACTGGGTCTGCGGGTGGCCAACTGGGCTGTGCCGCTGATCTCCCTGACCGAAGAACTGCCAAGCCTGCGGCAAAAGCTGTGCCGCGTGCAATTTGGCGGTGCTGCGGGCAACAATCTGGCGGTTGCACCGCATGGCGACGAAATTGCTCGTCAGATCGCCGAAAATCTTGGTTTGTTTCACGACAATGTCTGGCACTCTGACCGCAACGCGGTGGTGCTGCTTGGCGCTTGGTGTGCCCGAGTGGCGGCTGCACTGGCGAAAATGGCCTCTGATCTGATCGTCATGGGCCGGTCCGAGGCTGCCGAGGGCAAGGCAGGCAAAGGGGGCGGATCGTCCACCATGCCGCAAAAAGCCAACCCCGTCGGGGCCGAGGCGATTGTCACGCTGGCTGCCTATATCAACGGCCTGAACCCCTTGCTTGTTACCGCCGCCAGCCCGCTAGAAGAGCGGGACGGGGCGAAATGGGCGCTGGAATGGTTTGCCCTGCCGCAGATCCTGATGGCCACCGCAGCAGCCCTGCGCCACGGGCAGGAACTGGCCACCAGCCTGCAAGCCTTCCCAGACAACATGGCACGCATGCTGGAGGCGAACGGCGGCGCGGTGATGTCCGAAGCGGCCAGCTTTGCACTTGCGGCCCACATGCCCCGCGCTGATGCGCAGGGACTGGTGAAGGACGCTTTGAAGATCGTGAATACCCGTGGCGGCACATTGGCCGACGCTCTGGCCGAGATCGGCCCCAAGGGCATCGACTGGGCCGCCGCGTTGGACCCTAAACGGGCGATTGCCCCCTCGCAAAGTCAGGCTGCGGCCATCTTTGCGCGGGCAGCGTCTTTGATTGAAACCTCATCCTCGGAGGAAGATGAATGAACAAAGTGTATGGCAGCGCGTCGGAGGCTCTTGAAGGGCTTTTGCGCGACGACATGCTGATTGCGGCGGGTGGCTTTGGCCTTTGCGGGATTCCGGAACTGCTGATCGATGCGATTGTGGCAAGTGGTGTGAAGGGGCTGACCGTGGCCTCGAACAACGCAGGTGTTGACGGCTTTGGCCTGGGCAAGCTGCTGGACACCCGCCAGATCAAGCGGATGATGA
>JAYZYX010000107.1:0-4010 GCA_036139795.1 Pseudomonadota bacterium
GTGCTGCTGGAAAGCCTGAAGCCTGTGTTCGATGACCCCGACGACGGGGCCGAGGATCGGGCATTTGCCCGTGCGCTGGACATCGCCCGCACCTTTGTTGAGGCCGCTGTCGCCGCAGAGGCTGCCAAGCGGCGGGCCGACGCGATGGTCGGGGACGCGATCCAGGCTGCGGGGACGGGGCGCGTGCTGGAACTGCCCAAGGGCATGCCGTTCCGGTCAGCGATCAAGGCGGCGGGGGCCGATCACCTGCTGTTCGTTGTCCATCCCCGCGCGACCGACTGGGTGCTGTTGGGCATTCGCTTGGGCAGTGACACCTTTGACCAGCGGGCCGATCTTCCTGCCGCTTGGGCAGGACTGACAGACGGGGCACTAGAGGCGGCCTCGGGCGTCAAGGGCGCCAAGTTCTGCCACAACCGCCGCTTTATCGCCGTAGCTGATAGCCGAGATGCCATTCTGGCGATGGCCGCAATAGCCGTGCAAGAGGCCGCCACCTAACATCACCAAACGGAATCGGACGGGCGCGACAGATTCCGTTAATTCATTGGACGAATGGGGGCTGTCGGGGCGACTCTGGGCTATGCCTTATGATCTGCCCACGCCCCTTTACCTGACCCGTCGTGACGCCGCCCGCAACATGGCGCGGTTCTACGTGCTGTCGCTGGAAGAGACCCTATTCGGAGAGATCGCCTTGGTCCGCAACTGGGGCCGCATCGGATCGGCGGGGCAAATGCAGCGGCAGACCTATGACGGGCGCGGAGCGGCGGTGACGGTTTATCAGCGCCTGCTAAAGGCCAAGCAGCGCAAGGGCTATCGCGCCCCTGCGGCTTAGGCCACTTGCCGCAGATCGTAATCCTCGGACCCGTTCCAGACCAGTAACCACGATGCTCCGGGCCGGACGTTCTGGATCGCTTGCGGCTCAAAACATACCAGACAGTTGCCCTCGGGCGCACGGACCGAAGGGTAGATCAACCCGCGCGACCCATCGCGGCGCAGTTGATGGGCCAGCGCCTGCCCCTCTGGGTAGCCAGTGGCGGGGTCGGGATGCAGGGCCGGATGATCGGGCGTATCGGTCAGATCGTCAAAGGGACCGATGAAATCCGCATGCAGTTCCACATAACGGGCCTCATCTTGGAAGATGCCGATATAGGACAGCTCGCGTGTCCGGTGAAACGCCACTTCCGCGACCGAGGTCATCACGTCCCACGCGCAATACCACGCGCCCCGCTCGGCGCTGTTAAAGCGGTTGCCGCCGGTGCGGGTGTAGGTGAAGGCCGCGTTCACATGGGTTTCGCCATAGACCCGCAGATCGGCGCGGCGGCGGTGCCACGCCAATTCGCGCGGGTCTAGATGCGGGCTCTTGCCGCGCTCAGCCGTCAGGCGGGCGCTGGTCAGACCTTCCAGTTCGGCCAGCAGATCGGCCTCTTCGTCGCTGTCCACAAGGCCGCGCAGAACGGGGGGCTTGTGATAGGTGGCAGGCAGCAGACGGATCAGGCCACGGTCCGAAAGCTGGGTGGTCTTCATAGACCGCCCCGCAGGGCATCCAGATAGGTGCGGATGTTCAGGATATGGGGCAGGCCCCCGTCAATCGCGCTGTCCACGGGGCGCGCCCCATCAAACAAGGGGCCGGTGTTGGGCTGGGTGAACCACAGGCGGGCGACGGGTTCCGAGAAATAAAGCTCTAGCGATTTGAAGATCCCGACCACGGCGGACAGGCGCAGCAGTTGGTCTTTGGTCAGATCACCACTGAAGCCCGGCTTTTTCGCCCGCTTCCACGTGCTTTCCGACATATCGGCCAAGGCGGCGGCCTCTTTCAGGCTTAGCCCCCACGCGCTGGCAATGCGGCCATAGGCCTTTAGGGCCACGGCGTTCATGTCTGGCGTCTGGGTTACGGTCTGGCGCGGTTTCGCTGCGCTATGCATGGCGTTGCCCTCAGGTTAGGGTCATTTGATCTGAATATATGGGTCATATGGACTGAGTTCAAGTGCGTTGTAGGCGCGGCTCTTCTGGATAGGGATAGCGGTTATCCGAACCAAAGCAGCGGTTGGAAATTGCGTGATCAGAGCGCAGCGGGTAAGTGAATTAGATTAACGGTTTCGAAGCCCTTGGGTCCCTAGGGTGGTTCGGTTTCCTGTGCCACGCCCGAAACTTTACTGCCTGAGGATGAAGTTCCATGATGAACGGCGAAACCGTAATGATCGTTTCTACCATGCGAAACGAAGGCCCCTATATTCTGGAGTGGGTGGCCCATCATCTGGCAATCGGCGTGGATGAGTTTCTGATCTTTACGAACGACTGCGATGACGGCACCGATGCAATCTTGTCGCGGTTGGGGCGGTTCCACAGGGTCACTCAGGTGCCGAACCCGAAGGTCATGTTCCGCGAAAAAGGCAACTGGCAGGTGATGGCGCAGCGCTATGCTCAGCAGTTTGGCGACTATCGGGCGGCAGACTGGATCTACCACACGGATGCGGATGAATTTCTGCACATCAGGACGGGCGATGGCACGCTTGAGGATTTCTATAAGGCTGCCGCTGACAAATCGGGGGATTTTCACGCGGTCTCTTTCTCCTCGATGCCGTTTTCTTCGGGGAATCAGAAGGCGCTGGATGATCGACCGGTTCAAAGCCGCTACACCCAGATGAGCAAATCCTACGGTGCCGCCCGTGAAGAGGGAACGCCGGTGCTGAACGCGGTGAAAACCATGTTCCGCAACGATGTGTCCTTTGATCTGCGTCGGAACCACCGTCCCTATATGGCGGGTTTTTCGGCGCAGGATTTGACATGGGTGGATGGCTCGGGGCAGCGGTTGGGGCCGGATTATACGGACAGCCGGTTTAAGGCGCTGGATGCGGTCAGCAGCACGAATTTGGCACAGGTTAGTCACTATGCCATCAAATGTGCCGAGGCCTATATGATCAAGCTGGATCGCGGCGATGTTGTGGGCTCGGACCGGTTGGGCAAGCAGTCCAACTATTGGAAGAACTACAACACCCAAGGCGATGAGGAGCCTGCATTCGCGACCCTATCCCCGAAGGCGCAAGAACTGATGGACAGCTTCCTTGCGGACCCCGAACTAGCACGGCTGCACCGCGAGGCGTTAGAGGTTCACAAGGCCAAGGTGGCGGCCATGCGCAAAAAGCCCGAATGGCAAGCCGTGGCGCGCCAGATCGGGTTGGAATAGAGCCGCCCATCGCCAAACTGTGATTGTAAGAGCGCCTACCGCTTTGGGTATAGAGGGGCTAAACGGCCATTCGTGCCGGAGTCCCTTGTCCCGCGTTGTCGGCTGAGATGCAGCCCGATCCCTTACCTGAGTGAGCCTACCTGTCATGCGCACCCTTCCTGTTTTTGCGTCTCTGCTTTTGGCATCTGCCGCGCCTGCCTTGGCGGATGTTTGCGACTATCGCCCCAGTGCCTTGATCAGCGGCGCGGGCGCAGCGGTGAAGAATGTGGACGCAGCAGACTTGGGCGCCAAAGCGGTCAGCTTTTACACCCTGACCCATGAGGTGACGGGGGCGACGATGCTGGGAACCTCTGCGGCGGGGGCGTCAGTCGCGGGGGGCTCGGGTCTGCTTGGCGGGACCAGCGGGGCATTGGGGGCGATGGCGGCGATTGCCACTGCGCCTGCCACCTTGATTGCGGCGGCGGTGGTGGGCACCGGCGTCGCGGCCTATGAGGGGGCGTGCTATTTCACCGTCGAGCGTCTGAAGGACCCAGAGGCGATCCGCGGCATTCTGAAGAATATGGAAGAAAACGCCGACCCCGAATATCTGCGCCTGACCCAGATCGACGGGAAGGAATATCTGCTGATCGCCAAAGAGCATGACGGTGCAGGGCGGGCCATCGATTGGACCCGGTATCGGGTCAGCAAGCTGTATATCGAGGAAGGTATTCTGATGCACAGCGATCTGGGCCGGAACAGCAAGATTGGCCGTGTGCAGATGGTGCAGGCCGAGACCGAGGAGTAAGCGGCTTCGGTTGTGGTCTTGGCGGGCGCGTTGCGAGGGGGGGGG
>JAYZYX010000108.1:0-4190 GCA_036139795.1 Pseudomonadota bacterium
TTCTTTCAAGCTCAGTTGCGTGTAAACGGCTCCCATGCCATGATCTCCTATTCGATAATCCATTGATTTCTAATAGGAGTCGCACTTCAGGGTAGCGCGCTCCGCGCTACATACGGTCATCTTATAAGCCGAATTATGTAAAATGTAGTACAGCCCTCTAAAGCCAAGGGGCGCACCCGCAGATGCGCCCCGACCGAAGTTTACAGGGTCTCAGCCTGCATCACTGTCATCACGCGCACGTCTACGTCAGGCAGCGCGTCGATCAAGGGCTGCGCCGATTGCTCAAGGATCGGGAAGGTGCCGTAGTGGCACGGGATCAGGGTCTTGAAGTCAAAGAACCGCTTCGCCGCATAGGCCGCGCCCGCCATATCCATGGTGTAGTGACCGCCCGCGCATAAAATGCCCACGTCCGGTTTGTAGCGGTCTGCGATGATGTCCATCTCCATCGTCACATCCGTATCGCCCGAGAAATAGATCGAGCGCCCTTCGGCTTTGATGACAAAACCGGCCTCACCGCCTGCATAGATCACATCCCCGTCGCCGAAATCGACCGAGGACGAATGCACCGCCGTCACCATGCTGACCGCCACGTCGCCGATCTGCACGGTACCGCCTTTGCCGAACCCGACCGCTTCGGCACCCTGTTTCGACACCCATTTCGACAGCTCATGAATGCAGTAGATCTGAGCGCCTGCCTCTTTTGCGATGGCAATCGCGTTTGCGGCGTGGTCGCCGTGTCCGTGGGACAGCAAAATCGCGGTGACGCCTTGCGTCGCATCCGCCCATCGATCTTCGGGAAAGCTGGGATTGCCCGTCAGCCAGGGGTCAATCAGCAGGACCTCGGAACCAGTTTCTAACCGGAACCCCGAATGACCAAGCCACGTAATTTCCATATCGAACTCCTTTGCAGCCACTGTGACAAAGCTTAGGGCAGTTCTGGGAAATTGCGCGGAAAATCTTGGGGGCAAGGCGCGGATTGCACCCTGCCCCCTGCATGCGTGGCCCTCAGATCAGACGGTACTGCGCCGCCTTGTTGCGCAGGAAGGGCAGACCCTTGGACATGACCTCTTCATGATCCTTGGCGACGGGGCGCCAGACGGCCAAACCAAAACCGATCTCGGGCGGCATATTGATAAAGCTTTCCATCGCCAGACCGCCGGTAAAGCCGATGGCCTTGAGGGTTGCAAAGACCTCGTCCCAGTCGCAGCAGCCTTCACCCGGCGTGCCGCGGTCGCTTTCCGACAGATGGATGTAACGCAGGTAATCGCGGGCATCCAGAATGCCGTTCGCCGCGCCCTTTTCCTCGATGTTCATATGGTAGGTATCAAGGTGGATGAAGATGTTGTCCGAGCCCACACGCTCGATCATATCCCGCGCTTGCCAGCCGGTGTTGATCAGATGGTTTTCATAGCGGTTCACGGGTTCAATCCCGAACAACAGGCCCACCGACTTGGCATAGGCTGATGCCTTGTCCAGCACATGGGCGATGTTGTCGTATTCCCCTTGGGTCGGGTAATCCCCCGTGCGCTGACCGATGCCGCCGAAGGTCACGCCCGACAGCGCCTCGGCCCCGCAGGCTTTGGTCTTGTCGATGGCCACCTTCAGGTAATCAATCGCCCCCTCAGGGTTGACCGAAGCCCAGACCTCTTCCGGCAGCCCAAGCGAGCAGACCGCCCGCAGACCGGATTTGTCCAGCAAACCCGCCGTGTGGGCGGTGTCGATCTGGGTTGGTTGCAGCATGGGGATTTCGATGAAATCGACCCCGTAATGCGACGCCCCCGCCACGGCGCGCTCGGCCCCTTCGCGGTCCCAGTTCATGGTCCACATACTGGTGTGTACGCCAAAGCCTTCCATTTAATTGTCCTTTCGAGAAAACAGTTTGCCAAGCAGACGCAGCTGATCTGAGCGCAGTACCATGACGGCGATCAGGAACAGGCCCCAGACAGCAGTTGCCAGATGTTGGTTCGCGCCGATCAGGTTCAGTCCAGAGGACAGCACCTGCAAAATCACCAGCGCGATGATGACGGGAAAGACGCGGCCATGCCCGCCAAAGGGATCAATCCCCCCAAGGAAGCAGGCCAGCACGGTGATCAGCAGCATCGCCTCACCGTGGCCCACGCGGACCGAGTTGAAGCGCGCCGCCATCAGGATACCTGCGATGGCGCATAGCAGACCCGAGAGCGCATAGATCAGCACCAGCGTGCGTTTCGCGTTCAGCCCCGCGTATTCGGTCGCCTTCATATTCGAGCCGGTCATATAGACCGAGAACCCATGCGGTGTGCGTCGCAGCAGAACGTGCCAGCCAACGGCAATCACCGCGAAAAGGATCAGCGGCACCGGCACGCCCGCCACAGTTCCATGCCCCAGCACCCGCATATATTCGGGAAAGCCAGAGATATCGCCGCCGCGGGTCAGAAACTCGCCCAAGCCGCGCAGAAAGATCATCATCGCCAGCGAGACAAGGATCGGATGCGCACCCACATAGGCGATCACAGCGCCCATGATGGCCCCAGCAATAACGCCGACGATCACCGCCAAAGCGCCGCCTAGAAGGAACGCGCCGATGCCCGCCTCGGCCCCGCCGAATTGCATCAGGGTCCAGGCCAGCGTCAGCCCGCAGATGTTCGCCGTATAGACGATCGCCAGATTAAGCCCGCCCGAGATGATCGGCGCCAGCATCGCCAAGGTCAGCAGCCCCAAGAGCGGCATCTGAAACCCCATCGAACCCAGATTTGCGCCGGTCAGAAAACGGGGCGAGGCCAGTGAAAAGGCCAGCACCAGCGCCGCCAGCATCAGCAATAGGCCGGTATTCTCGCCTGCGGGGCCGGATTTCAGCCGCGCCATATGTTTGGTCAAAGCGGTCATTGGCGGGTCTCCGTCTTGCGCAGGATCTGGCTGAGATCGATGTTCGAGGTCGAGATCGCGATCAGGATCGCCGCGCCGATGATCATCTGGAACGCAAAGGGCGAGACCCCCAGCAGGTTCAGCCCGTTCTGGGTGATCGCCACAAACATCACCCCAAGCACGCAGCCCAGGATGGTGCCCTTGCCGCCGCCCAAGCGGGCACCGCCCAAGACCACGGCGGCCAGCACGTCCAGCTCGCGCCCGTAAAGGGCGTTGGGGACGACTTCCTTGACGATATTCACCTGACACAGACCCGCGATGCCCGCCATCAGACCCATCCAGCCAAAGGCGACCCCTTGCATGACAGCGATGTTCACCCCTGCCCTGCGCGCCCCTTCGGGGTTGTCGCCAAAGGCATAAAGCTGGCGTCCGATGTTGGTGCGCCGGATCAGCGCCCAAGTGGCGACCACACAGGCGATCATCACCGCGACGGAAAGGGTCAGCTCGGACCAGACGCCTTGGGCGTTCTCATGTTCAAAGATGAAAATCCGCGCAGTCCACCAATCGGGCAGGCTGTAGATGTTGCGCCCACCGGAAAAGAACATCAGCAGGCCGAAGAACGCGTTGAACGTGGCTATCGTCACCACGATCGAGATGATGCGGAACCCGTGGATCAGCCAGGCATTCAAAAGACCCAGCAGAATGCCAAGGCTGCCGCAGAACAGGAACCCAAGCACCCAGTTGCCGCCCCCGATCCCCACCAGCATCTTGGCAGCCACATATTGCACAACCGAAGAAGCCACCGCGAACGAGATATCGATGCCCCCCGCGATCAGCACCACCAACAGGCCCACGGCCCAGATGAGGTTCACAGCACTGTTGTTCAGCAGGCTGGTGGCGTTGGGCAAAGTGGCGAACTGCGGCGCGGCAATGCTAAGGCCGACGCAGATCAGTGCCAGCACCACGGCCAGTCGGGCCTCGATCCGGTAAGAGGCGAGAAGATCACGCATAGATCCGCTCCTCCAACTGAGGGACAGAGATGCGGCGCGGGTCGTATTCCTGCACGATCCGGCCATCGGCCATGTGCAGGATGCGGTCCGCATGATGCATGACCTCTGTCACCTCGTCCGAGATCAGCAGGATCGCCAAACCGTCCTCGGCCAGTTGGCGCACGATGCGGAAGATGCCCGCGCGGGCCCCCACATCGACGCCCACCGTGGGGCTGTCCAAGATCAGAAGGCGCGGCGCAGTGGCCAGCCATTTGGCCAGCACAACCTTTTGCTGGTTGCCCCCCGACAGTGTCGAAATCGCATCCTGCGGCAGACCGATCTTGACGCCCATCTGCT
>JAYZYX010000109.1:0-6629 GCA_036139795.1 Pseudomonadota bacterium
CGCCCCCTTCCGGGATGACGGCGGCCAAGGGCGCCTCTTGGGCGACAGCGGTTTCCGCCAGCGCGTAGACCGTTGCAATGCCAGAAAGCAGGCGGGCGGTGTCCCCTTCGCGGACAATCACGCCGCCGCCGATCAGTTGAGACAAGTGCATTGGATCAACCCTGCTTTTGCTTGTTGTAGACGTCAAAGATCACAGCCGCCAACAGCACCAGCCCCTTGATCATCTGCTGATAGTCGATGCCGATCCCGACGATGGACATACCGTTGTTCATCACACCCATGATAAACGCACCGACCACAGCGCCCACGATCTTGCCCGAGCCACCAGACATGGACGCCCCGCCGATAAAGACCGCCGCGATCACGTCCAGTTCCATCCCGAAACCGGCCTTGGGGGTTGCAGTGTTCAGACGCGCCGCAAAGATGAGCCCCGCCAGCGCCGCCAGAACGCCCATGTTCACAAAGGCAAAGAAGGTCAGACGTTCGGTCTTGATCCCCGACAGCTTCGCCGCCTTTTCGTTGCCACCAAGAGCATAGACGCGGCGACCGATCACGGTGTTCTGGGTGATAAAGGCATAGATCACGATCAGAATGCCCATCGTCACCAGAACGTTCGGCAGACCGCGGAAGGTCGACAGCTTGAACGTCAGGAACATCAGCGCCCCAAGCACGATCACGTTGCGCCCCCAGAAGAAGGCCGAAGGCTCGCCTTCAATCCCGTAGGCTTTCGCACGGGCGCGGCCCCGCAGACCCAGCCAGATGATGACCATCGAGGCCACGGCACCCACGCTGAGCGCCAGCAGGTTGAAGTTGCGCGCCCCGACAGCCTCAGCGATGGGACTGGTCAAAGTCTGCGGGAAGATATCCGAGACAAAACCCGTGGACAGTACCTGAAAGCTTTGAGGGAATGGGCCAACCGATTGCCCTTCTAACAGCCACAGCGAGGCCCCACGGAACACCAGCATCCCCGCCAGCGTGGCGATAAAACTGGGAATGCGCCAGAAGGCCACCCAATAACCCTGCGCCGCGCCGATCAGACCGCCAAGCACAAGGCAGACAGGGATCGTGACTGCGACGGGGATGTTGTAGTTCACGATCATCACTGCCGCCAAAGCGCCAATGAACCCCATGACCGATCCGACCGAGAGGTCGATATGCCCCGCCACAATCACGATCAGCATGCCCAAAGCCATGATGATGATGTAGCTGTTTTGCAGGAACAGGTTGGTGATGTTGACGGGGCGCATCAAAGTGCCCTCGGTCACAATCTGGAAGAACGCCATGATGGCGATCAGGGCAAACAGCAGGCCGTAATCGCGCATGTGCGCTGAAAGATAGGCCTTCAATCCTTTGGATTCGCGGGTCATTTTCGTCCTCTTACTCTGTGACGATGAGCGACATGATACGCTCTTGCGATGCCTCTGACGCTGGCATTTCGCCAACGAAGGCCCCTTCGTTCATGACATAGATGCGGTCACACATCCCCAGAAGCTCGGGCATTTCCGAGCTGATCATCACCACCCCTTTGCCTTGGGCAGATAGCTCGTTGATGATCGAATAAATTTCATACTTCGCGCCCACGTCGATACCGCGGGTTGGCTCGTCCAGGATCAGAACCTCAGGGCCAGTGAACAGCCATTTCCCAAGCACAACCTTCTGCTGGTTGCCACCCGAGAGGTTCCCCACCTTCTGGAATACCGACGGTGTACGGGTGCCAAGAGCCTTACGGTAGCGCTCGGCCACTTCGGTTTCAGCGTTCTCATCCAGAACACCCCGCGTGCTGACGCCTTCCAGCTTGGCCAGCGTGGTGTTGAACTTGATGCTTTCATCCAGCACCAGACCCAGCGATTTCCGATCCTCGGTCACATAGGCCAACCCCGCCTTGATCGCGCGGTCCACGCTACTGAGGTCCACAGCGCTGCCCTTCAGCCGCGCCTTGCCCGAGATATTGCGTCCCCAGCTACGGCCAAAGATCGACATCGCCAGTTCGGTTCGGCCAGAGCCCATGAGGCCCGCGATTCCCACAACCTCACCGGCGCGGACGTTAAAGCTGATATCGCGGATGACCTGCCGTTCGGTGTGTTCAGGGTGCCAGACGTTCCAGCCTTCGACCTCTAGCAGCAGATCGCCAGCAAGCCGTGTCCGTTCCGGATAACGATGGGACATGTCGCGTCCAACCATATCGCGGACGATGTCATCCTCTTCGAAACCGGCTTTGGCATCCAGTGTGGACACCGCCATACCATCACGAATAACGGTAACAGTATCAGCGACATAGCGGACTTCGTTCAACTTGTGACTGATGATGATGCAGGTCACGCCCTGCGCCTTCAGTTCCAGCATCAGGTCCAGAAGCTTGCGGCTGTCATTCTCTTGTAGCGCGGCGGTCGGCTCATCCAAAATCAAAAGGCGCACGTCTTTGGCCAAGGCCTTTGCGATCTCGACCAACTGCTGTTTGCCCACGCCAATGCGATCAACGATGGTGCCGGGTGCTTCGGTCAGGCCGACTTTGCGCAGCAACTCTTCGGTCCGGCGAAAGGTCTCGTGCCAGTTCATCACGCCGCCAGACTGGCGTTCGTTCCCGATGAACAGGTTTTCGGCGATGGACAATTCAGGGATCAGGGCCAGTTCCTGATGAATGATCACGATGCCCTGATCTTCGCTGTCGCGCAGGTTCCGGAACTGGGCCAGAGCGCCCCCGTAATGGATTTCCCCGTCATAGGTGCCCACCGGATAGACGCCGGACAGAACCTTCATAAGCGTGGATTTACCGGCGCCGTTCTCACCGCAGATCGCGTGGATTTCCCCTTCGCGCACCTTAAGGTTCACCTGATCCAAAGCCTTCACGCCGGGGAATTCTTTGGTGATGTCCTTCATCTCCAGAAGGATGGACATGGGCTATACCCCGTCTTGATAAGTCTTTGAAAAAACGGGCCGCCCCGCCCATGAGGCAGCAGGCGACCCGTCTGGGAGCAACGCTTACTTGATCTGGTCTGCGGTGTAGTAACCCGAACCGATCAGGATCTCTTCCCAGTTGCTGACGTCAACGGGAACAGGTTCCAGCAGGTAGGACGGAACGACTTTCACGCCGTTGTCATAAGTGCTGGTGTCGTTGATCTCGGGCTCATTGCCCTGCAACATCGCGTCCACCATCTTCACGGTCACGCCTGCCAGCGCACGGGTGTCTTTGAAGATGGTCGAATACTGCTCGCCCGCGAGGATCGACTTGACCGAGGGGATTTCGGCGTCCTGACCCGACACAATCGGCATCTTCAGATCGCCCGAGCCATAGCCAACACCTTTGAGCGACGACAGAATACCGATCGACAGACCGTCATAGGGCGACAGAACGCCGTGGACTTCTTTGTCAGTGTAGTTGGCGGACAGGATGTTATCCATGCGGGCCTGAGCAACCGCGCCGTCCCAACGCAGGGTACCAACCTTGTCCATGCCCATCTGGCCGGACTGGATCACAATAGTGCCCGCGTCGATCAGGGGCTGAAGGACGCTCATAGCGCCGTTGTAGAAGAAGTATGCGTTGTTATCGTCGGGCGAGCCGCCGAAGAGTTCCACGTTATAGGGGCCATCGCCGAAACGCTCTTTCAGGCCGTTAACCACGCTGGTCGCCTGCTGCACGCCGACCTTGAAGTTGTCGAAGGTCGCGTAATAGTCCACATCGCCGCTGTCACGGATCAGACGGTCATAGGCGATAACCTTGATGCCCGACGCAGCGGCGTTGCCCAGTGCGTTCGACAGGGTGGTGCCGTCAATCGCCGCGATAACCAGAACGTCCACGCCCTTGGTGATCATGTTCTCGATCTGGGCCAGCTGGTTGGGGATGTCATCCTCGGCGTATTGCAGGTCGGTGTCATAGCCCGCAGCGCCAAACTGCTCGACCATCGAGTTACCGTCCGAAATCCAGCGCGACGACGATTTGGTGGGCATCGAGATGCCAACGGTTGCCGCATCTGCCGCTGCTGAGAATGCAATAACAGAGATCGCGAGCGCACCCGCAAATTTGAAAAGTTTCATGTTGTTCCTCCCTTGAGAGGCGGCCTCCACACCACCTCTGACAGGCCCGTTCGCGCGGGCCTTGCATAAGGTTGTAAAAAGCTTTCATATAACAAACAAATTCTGAATAATGCGATCAACATACCAAAAACGTTATGCCAGCTTCTTTACGAAACCTGCGCCCTGCCCAAGCCCGCCTGATTGCCGCCATCCACCAGCATGGCCAGTTGCAGACGGCGGCAACCGCCTGCCACATGTCGCAACCTGCGGCCTCGCGCATATTGGCGGAACTGGAAAAAACGCTAGAGACACCGCTGTTCCTGCGCACCCCAAAGGGGATGGAGCCGACAGCCGCCGGTGAACTGGTTGCCCGCCATGCAGCACGTCTAAGCCATGACCTTTATCTACTAAGTTCGGAGTTCGAGGCCCTGCGCGGTGGGCAGGCTGGGGCAGTGCGTGTTGGCGCAGTGACCGGCCCTGCCCTTGGCCAGTTGGTTCCCGCCATCCAACGCATCAAGGAAGAGACGCCGAACATCGACATCTCGGTCGAGGTGGCGCCCTCGGTGATCCTGTCCCGCAGGCTAGAGGCCGGAGATCTGGATTTTGCCCTATGCCGCCTGCCCGCCACCGTGGACAGCCGTGACTATATCGTCGAGCCTGCGCGGGACGAGATTGTCCGCCTGTTGGTCCGCACCGGTCACCCGATGCTGAGCGAAGATCCGATGCCCATCAGCGCCCTGCACCACCTGCCGTGGGTCTTGCAGGAACGAGGCGCACCGATCCGCAGCGCAATCGAGACCGCTTTTGCGGACGAAAGCCTGAGCACGCCCGACGACGTGATCACCACGTCTTCGCTGCTGCTGATCATCGCGCTACTCAGCCGAAGCGATGCAATTGCGCCCATCTCGCAAGAGGTGGTCAACCTGCTGCTGGACGCGCCGGTCTCGGCCTCTTTCGGGATGTTGCAACTGAACCGCCCCATCACGGTCGAGCCCTATATGATCGTGCGCAACCGTGACCGGACCATCACCCAAGCCGCCGAACGTCTACTGGATGCGGTCCGGCAGAACATCCGTCAGCTTGGACCACACGCCTTTTAAGGCGTGGGGATCGACTTAAGCCGTACCCGCCACGCAGCGCCCCATCAACGCATCCAGCCGTGCTTGCCAACGGCTATCGTCCCGCACACCTAGGCGGCGGCGGTGGTCATAAAGACGATCAGACCAAGCGGCGATCCGTTCAGGTGACTGGTGCGATTGCGGCACCTCACCGGGCAGCAAAGGGCATAGGGTGCTGTGGGCCTCAAGTTCGTCTCGGGTGTAGATGATCCCGCGCTGAGTCAGCGCCTTGCCGATCACCTCTTTGCGGCAGGCCCGTTGTAGATCGGCCTTAGAAATGGTCACCGCCCCTTCGTGGCGGCGGTAAACCACATAGGTTTCGGACAGGTTCCGCGCCTCGCCGAATTCCAGCAAGCGCAAGAACAGCTCTTGATCCTGACGGACCCGCAACGTGTCCAGATAATAGATCGCGTGTTCGGGGATACGGGCGCGGTCGATCATGATCGTCGGGTGCAGCATGGGGGTGCGGAACCACAGCTCTTGCCGCACGTCCTCGGGATCACTGGGGCAATCATGCATCCGTTCATCCGCCTGCCCGCCATCCTGCAAGATGCGAACATTGGTTCCACACAGCACCAGTTGCGGCTCATTGCGGAAGGCATAAAGCTGCGCGGCAAAGCGGCCGGGCATGCTGATATCATCCGCATCCATACGCGCCACATAACGGCCCTGCGCCGCCTCTAACCCCGCATTCAGGGCCTTGGGCAAACCCTTGTTCTGCGGCAGATCAATCAGCTTTAGCCGAGGATCGCGCATCCGGCGCAGACGGTCCGCACTGTCATCGCTAGAGCCATCGTTGACTACCAGCAATTCAATGTCGCCAAAGCCGTCCTCAAGGATGCTCTGCGCCGCCTCGCAGACCGTATCGGCTCCATTGTAGACCGGCATCACGACCGAAACGACGGGCCTTGGCGGGCGGCTAACATAGGGCGCACTATCCATTTTCAGCCAGCATCGAGGCAAGGCGCGCGCGGTCAGGTTTGCCATTCGCCGCACGGGGCAAGCTGGCCAGAACCGAGATCTTGTCCGGCACCGCAAACGGCCCGACCGAGGCGTTGATCGCTTGCGACAGCGCCATCGTCAGCCAGTTATCATCGTTCTGCGCGGCCTCAACCGCCAAGGCAAAGCGTTCCCCGCGCTGCGTTGCGGGCAGTTTCACCACCACCGCATCCTGCACCGAGGCAACCCGCAGCGCGGCGCTTTCAATCGCGATCGGAGAGATAAACTCTCCCTCTTGGGATTTAATCAGGTCGTGGCTGCGGCCCACGATGGCAAAGCTGCCATCCGGCTGCCGGACGCCTAGATCGCCTGCTGTGAACCAGCCCCGAGGCCGCTCGATATATCCGGCCGAGGTATATTGCCCGCTGAACAGTCCTTCTGAGAAGATACGCACGTGGCCGGTCTCGCCAATCTCACATGGGGTGCCGTCGGTCCGCACGATCCGCACCAAGGCGTTGAACGAGGGCGCACCTGCGGTGCTGACGGTGGCCTCATCATTCC
>JAYZYX010000110.1:0-4024 GCA_036139795.1 Pseudomonadota bacterium
CAGACCTTCTGGCGCATATCTCACCCCTCGGATGGGCCCACATCCTGCTCACTGGCGAATACCGGTGGCCCAAAAAGTGATCAAACCACCTTAGCGTACTATTCTGCCCCCTACGGCATCAGACCCCTGCTGGATTAGGTAGCTATGACCGACGCCATGTCCGGCAGTGTGGTTCAGCAGTTGCCGCACCACGTTCAGCTGGTGATAGCGTGGGAAGATCAGCGTCTTCTTGGCAAGCGGGTCGGTGGCTTTGCCTTCGAGCAGCACGAAATGCTGGATGATCCCGGCCAGGCTTTGCGGCTGGAACACCTCTTCCCACAGATAGGCGGTCTTGTGGCCGTTGGGGTTCGGCGGATTGCCCGCGCCCTCGTTATGGCCCTTGTTGAAGGGCAGGAAGAAGGTCGAGCTACCCGCCAGCTTGGTCGCCATCCAGACCTCGTCTGTATCGGCGGTCATGTGGACCAGAACGCGGCCAAAGTTCAGCAGGGTCTGGCTGGCATCGCGCTCGCGATACTGTTTCTGACCGTGATAACGGGCGGTCTGGTAGGTCCAGGCGTTCTTCAACTCCAGCGTGACGATGGGCAACCCGTTCAGGAACAGCACCATGTCTACGGATTCATTCGGGTTAGAGAGCGAATGATGCACCTGGCGCGTGACGCTCCAGATATTGGCGGCAAAGTTCTCGTGGACTTTTTGCGCTGAGCTGGCCAACGGCGCGGGATACATCAGGGTGAAGGTCGCATCATCGACCGGCAGTCCCTTTTTCAGCAGATGCAACAGCCCCTTGCGCTTCATCAGCTTGTCGAACTGGCCAAGGATCTTGGCCTGCCAGTCGGTCGGGTTGCGGGTTTTGAGCCGGTCGAGCGCCTTGGCTTGGGTCGCTTCGAGGAACTCCCAGAACAGCGCGGTGTCGAGCGCGAGGCGGGCGTCAAAGTCAGCAGGGCGACCGATGCGGAAGGGGCCGCAGGGCGGGGTTTGTGTTTCTGTTTCTGTAGTGCTCCCGGTCAGTCCACGTTCGATGGCCTGCTCCAGTGCGATTTCCTTGGTGTTACTGACCGCGATATTCATGATCGCCCCTTAATGCTTGTGCCGCTATGTTCCCCCGCCGCCAAGAGGAGGCGGGGGGCTGCGCTTAAATGACTTTGATTTTGCCGGTAACAGCCGCGTTGATCAGGCTGGTTTTGTATTCACGCAATGCGGTGATCTGAGATTCTTTGAGAGTAATGGCATCACCAATCCGCTTCTTTGTTGCTTCAACGAATTCGACGATTTGCTTTTGTTCCTCCGCAGGCGGAACGAGCATGAAGCGATGCGCGAGGTTGTTGAAGCGAATACGAACGGCGCGCTGACGTACTGCATTGCAGATCACCTGAATATACCGAGCCAGCGCCATCTCGCGCAGGAAGTACGCGAAGTAGTGCTGGGACAATCCATCTTGGATCGGGTCGCAGATCACGTATTCAGGAGTGCATTTACCATCGGACTCAGAGACGCCTATCGCGCCCTCGAAAGCGTCCATGGAATTAAGCACAAGCTGACCGACACGGATGCCTTGATAACCGCCTTCGATGATGGCCTCGGTGAAGCCTTCGAGGCGACGGTTCGACCGGAGCGTGACTTGCCCGTCGCGAAAAGAAGTCACGACTTCATCGGTGGGACGTACGGGCAAGCGGCTCTGTTCGAAAAGGTATTTGAAGCGTTGGATATCCCAATGCGCGGGGATTTGGTCGATCCAGTCGATGCCGCTGTCCTTCATGGGGGCGTCGGGGTTCAGGCCGCGGGTGACGGCCTGCTGGATCAGGATCTGCCTGCGCTCGGCCAGCAGCCTGATCTGCTCCTCCTTGATCCGCACCGCCTCGTCTATCGTCGCGCATTTCCCATCCAGAAACGCCGCAATGGCGCGTTGTTCCTCAGGGCTGGGAATCGGCATCAGGGAGTACGATAGTTCTTCGAAGCTGATGTTCTTCCCCTCGCGGATGCCGACCACGGAAGTCTGAAGCTCCGAGATGAACGCCGCGCTCTTGAATAGGTAGCGGTAGTAGGCGGGCGAGAGGTCTTCGCTGCGACGTTTCAGAACCGTGTAAGCCGGAGAAATGATGCCGTCGTGGTGGCAGTATTCCAGTCCGCCCTCGAAGGACCGCAAACTAATTGCGAAATCTCCTTCCTCGATGAACTTGAAACTCTCCAGATTGCCTGAGGGCATGACCATCCGGTTTTCGACCCACGTTCTCGGCACGACGCCTTGGTTCTGGGTGACCGAAAGCAGCTCGGCATCTGGCATCCCTTTCCGCGAATGATCGCGGAACAGGAACTTCATTTTCTTCATAGCCCAGTCTGACGGAATGGCGCCAAGCCACTCGGTGCCGCTATCGCGCAATGCTTCGTGCTTGGCGAAAGAAGTCGCGATGTTCATTCCGCCGTCTCCAGCTTGGTCGCAACCTTGACACCAAGGATATCGGCGATCAGCCCGTCGGCCTTCTCTTCCAAGTCCAGGATGTCCCGAGTTACCTTTTCAAGGCTGCGCAGCGGCTTGTGGCGGTAGAAGTACTTGTTGAAGCTGATCTCGTAGCCGATCTTCACGCTATCGAGGTTGATCCAGGCTTCCTCAACATGCGGCTTCACCTCAGCCAAGAAGTAGCGGTGGATGCTGTCCTTCAGCGGCACGCTTTCCGCATCGCGCAGGTCGGTCGCGGTTTCATAGGTCAGGTAGCTGCCATCGATCTGCTTGTAATAGCCGAAATCGGCCAGATCGCCGGTGGCGCAGCCCAGATGGGTGGTCAGGTTTTCCAGATCGCTGGATGACAGCTTGTGCCGCTTGGCGATGACCTTTTCGGCCGCTTCGTCATACCAGCTGACGGCATTCAGGATCGCATTCTTCTCGGTCGCAGATAGCTTGAGTTTACGGGCCTTAAGCGCTTTTGTCACCGTTTCGCGGAAAGCATTGAAGTCATTCGTTTCTTCGGTGCCGATGTCCTGCATTAGTAAGAGCGCGGTTTTCTGGAGATTACTCAGACCAGTCCAGGTTCTATGGTCCATCAGCTTGCTTCGCTGCTTGGCGTTTAGCGTAATACCTTGCTCTTCACACCACGCAGTGATGCTTTTCATCTGACTTTTGAGGAAACCGTCTTCAAAAACTTTGTTGCCATGTTGATTGAATAGCCACTCCATTGGCTCACGCAGCGCTTTATCGAACCTTAAACTCGCCAAGCGTTCGGCAGTGAAGCCCGCGCGGCGACGGTCGGGGCGTTCGATCGTGACCTTGTGGTAGCCGAAGTCCTCATTGTCGAAGACCTGCACAGCGATGCCCACTGGGTCATTGTTGGCGTCGATCTCGCGTTCGATCGGGGCGAAGTTCAGGTAGGCCTGGGTGATCGCATCGATATGTTCGGGCGCAAATTCGCAGTTCTTGTCGCCAAGGTTCTTGCGCAGCTTGCGATAGAGCAGGTTGGCATCGATCAGCTGAACGCGCCCCTTGCGTGCCTCTGGCTTGGCGTTGGATAGAAGCCAGATGTAGGTGGTGATGCCAGTGTTATAGAACAGGTTGTTGGGCAGCTGGATGATGGTGTCCAGCATGTCGTTCTCGATGATGTAGCGGCGGATGTTGGATTCCCCGCTGCCCGCATCGCCGGTGAACAGGCTGGAGCCGTTGTGGACAGAGGCGATGCGCGAGCCGAGCGGGCTGGTGCCCGTGGGTTTCATCTTATTGACCATCTCCATCAGAAACAGCAGCTGCCCGTCCGATGAGCGCGGCGTGGCGTCCATGGTCGCGACCTTGCCCCAGTAGTCGGCCAGATCGACCTGGAAGCGGCTGTCGATGACGTCCTTGCCTTCCTTGATGTACTTAACCTCGCTGTTCCAGCTTTTGCCGTAGGGCGGGTTGGAGAGCATGAAGTCGAAGCGGTTGGCCGAGAATTCATCGGTCGAGAGGGTGGAGCCCACGCGGATGTTCTCGGGGTTGTTGCCCTTGATCATCATGTCCGACTTGCAGATCGCGTAGGTCTCGTCGTTGATCTCTTTGCCATAG
>JAYZYX010000111.1:0-3027 GCA_036139795.1 Pseudomonadota bacterium
TGGGCGACCTGCGTGCAGCACGAGATTGACCACCTGAACGGCAAGCTGTTCATCGATTATCTGGGGCCGATGAAGCGGCAGTTGATCACGCGCAAGATGGTGAAGCTGAAAAAAGATCGGGCGCGCGCGTGAGACGGAAGACTCTGCCCTATATGGACAAGCGCCTGCGCACTGTGGCGGCACCGGTGGAAGAGATCACCGATGAGATTCGCGTGATCTGGCAGGATATGATCGACACGATGGAGGCGATGCCCGGTGTGGGGCTGGGCGCGAACCAGATCGGTGTGTTGCTGCGTCTGGCCGTGGTCGACGCCAGCGACGAGCGTGGTCAGGCGGTGCGCATGGCGAACCCCGAGATCCTGCACGCCTCGGTCAAGCTGCGCGAGCACGAAGAGGCCAGCCCCCATTTGCCCGGCGTCTCGGCCAAGATCGAACGGCCCCGTGCTGTGACGGTCCGCTATATGGATGAGAACGGTGAGATGGTTGAGCGGGACTTTGTCGGCCTCTGGGCAACCAGCGTTCAGCATCAGATCGACCATCTGAATGGCAAGCTTTACACCGATCATCTGTCCAAGGTGAAACGGGACATGCTGGTCCGTAAATCAAGGAAGTTCCAGTGAAGGTCGTCTTTATGGGAACGCCCGATTTCTCGGTTCCGGTGCTGGATGCGCTGGTCGAGGCGGGCCATGAGGTTGTTTGCGTCTATTGCCAGCCGCCCCGCCCTGCGGGTCGCGGGAAAAAGGATCGTCCGACGCCTGTTCATGCGCGGGCCGAGGCACTGGGACTGCCCGTGAGCCATCCGGTCAGCTTGAAGGGTGCGGAAGAGCAGGCCGCGTTCGCCGCTTTGGGCGCGGATGTGGCGGTGGTCGTGGCCTATGGTCTGATCCTGCCGCAAGCGGTACTGGATGCGCCCGCGAAGGGGTGTTTGAACATCCACGCCTCGCTATTGCCGCGCTGGCGGGGGGCCGCACCGATCCATCGGGCGATCATGTCGGGCGATGCTGCCACGGGCGTTTGCATTATGCAGATGGAGGCCGGTCTGGACACAGGCCCCGTCCTGTTGCGCCGCGAAACCCCGATTGGCGAGACTGAGACCACCGATCAGCTGCATGACCGCCTGTCGGTTATGGGGGCGGAGTGCATCGTTGAGGCGCTGGCCACGTTGGACGATCTGACCCCTGAGGTGCAGCCTGAAGAGGGCGTGACCTACGCCCACAAGATCGACAAGGCCGAGGCGGCGATTGACTGGTCGAAACCTGCGGTCGAGATCAGCCGCCAGATCCGGGGCCTCGCGACTTTTCCCGGTGCCTGGACCACCCATAAAGACCAGCGGATCAAGCTGCTGGGGGCAGAACTTGTGGACGGGCAGGGCGCTGCGGGAACGGTTCTGGAGGGCGGCCTGATTGTTGCCTGTGGAACCGGCGCAGTGCGTATCACCCGTGCGCAGCGGGCCGGTAAGGGCGCACAGGACATTGACACTTTCCTGCGCGGCTGGCCTGTTGAAACCGGTGAGGTTCTTGGATCGGAGTAAGTGATGTTTCCTGTTTTGATTGGCACCGTGGTGATCGCTGGGATCGTGGGCTACGTGGCCGAAAAGACGGGCTTCACGCGCAACGGCTATATTCCGTCCATCATCATCTGCGTGGGCGGGGCATTTCTGTTCTACTTCCTGCGCATCATGTTCGGGATCGGCTTTGGCAGTCCGGGGGTGAACGCGATCGTCTCGTCCATCGGGGCGCTGATCATCGTACCCACCCATTGGCGTCGCTGATCGGGGGCGAAAATCCTTCGCCGAAGGATTTTGCCGGTGCACGATTTTCGGCGAAAATCGTGTCAGCTTTGCGGTGGTTTGTGCCGGTAGTTGGGTAGGGCCCAACCGAACAGCAGGCTGCCCGCACGCAGGATAAAACAGGCCAATGCGCCCGCCAGCAGATAAACGGTCGGGTCGGGAATAACTTGCGCCACCAGTGCTGAGGTCAGGGAGCCTGCGAAGGCTGCGGTCACGTAAAGTTCGCCATGGCGCAGGACCAGCGGCACGTCGTTACAGACCACATCGCGCATAAGGCCGCCCATAGTGCCGGTCACAATGCCCATGATGGTGATGATCATCGGGCTCGCGCCCATTTCAATTGCGGCTGAAACGCCTGCGACCACAGCCACTGACAGGGCCACGGCGTCCAGCCAGCGGATGACCTTGATCCTGCTTTCCAATTGCGGGGCGATCAGGAATGCCAAAGCGGCTGCCAGAAGGGCGGCGGCGATGTTGATCGGCTCGGCGATCCAGAAGACCGGATTGCGGTCCAGCAGCACATCGCGGACCGTGCCGCCACCCACCGCAGTGAGGCAGGCCACAAAGGCAAAGCCCACAGGGTCCAGTTGCTGGCGGCTGGCGACCAAGGCGCCCGATGTTGCGAATACAAAGACCGATGCCAGATCAAGGGCGTCTGTCGCGGTCATGACTTGCCCTTGAAGGGAGCCATCCCTGCGCGGGCCAGCTCATCGGCCCGTTCGTTTTCGGGGTGGCCGGCGTGACCCTTGACCCACTCCCACGTGACCTCATGGCGTTGGCGGGCCTCATCGAGGCGCCGCCACAGGTCTTCGTTCTTGACCGGCTTTTTGGTGCTGGTCTTCCAGCCGTTCTTTTTCCAACCGTAGAGCCACTGGGTGATGCCGCCTTTCACATAGGCGCTATCAGTGACCACGGTGATGGTGCTGGGACGCTCGAGCGCTTCCAAGGCGTTGATCGCCGCCAGCAGTTCCATCCGGTTGTTGGTGGTGTCGGCCTCGCCACCTTTTAGTTCTTTTTCCTTTACGACCTCTTCACCGGCCTTGGCTTGCAGCAGCGCGCCCCACCCTCCGGGTCCGGGATTTCCGCTGCAGGCTCCGTCGGTGTAGGCGTAAAGGTCAGGCAAAGGCGATGATCCCTAAGAAGATGACAACAAACACGGTCAGGATCACGCGCAGGCGGATCCACCATTTCGGATTGAGACCCAGATAGTTGTAATAAAAGTCGAGCGCCAGTACCGC
>JAYZYX010000112.1:0-17099 GCA_036139795.1 Pseudomonadota bacterium
GAAAAAGGCCTGAGCCTCAAATGAAAAACCCCGCCTGACGTCAGGCGGGGTTTTCTCTTATTCGCATGTTCGCCAGCGTTAAACCTGAACGCCTGCCTCATACCGGCGCGAGAATAGCATGATCAGGAAGGCCGAGCCCGAACAGACCGCGACGCCGATGATCAGCGGGAAGGGTGTGCCGTCATAGGCGTAGCCCACAGGTACGGCGATGCTGACCGCCAGAATGGTCGAGATCGCGCCAATGATCGCCGCTGCAAAGCCTGCTACATGGCCCAGAGGCTCCATCGCCAAGGTGTTGATGTTGCCGAAGACCAGACCGATCATGAAGAAGCTGACGGCCATGTATGCGATGAAAATGTAGAATTCGAACTCGGGGCGGATGATGCCGGACCCAAGGATCGCCAGCGCCACAAGCGATGCGATACATTGCGCCGCCAAGCCGCTGGTGGACAGCTTGCGCATGCCCAAAGTCATCACAAGACGCGAGTTGGTGAAGCTGGCCAGCGCTGCAAAGCCCGCCACCAAGGCGAACCACAAGGTGAAGGTTGCGCCGCGATCATAGGTCTCGGTAAACAGTTGCGGTGCGGTCGAGAGGAAGGCGAACATCTGGCCGAAACCGAATGACAGCGCCGCGATGTACAAGACCACCAGACGGTTCCCCAGAACCTCACCCGTGGCATAGCGGATGGTGGCAAAGGTCAGGGTTCGACGGTTTTCTTTCGGTAGGGTTTCGGGCTGACGGATGGTCATCCAAGCGGCAGAGGCCAGCGCGAAGACCACAAAAGCGATGAACACGCCGCGCCAGCTAGAGAAGGCGATGATCACCGCACCAAGCGACGGTGCCATTGCGGGGACCAGAATGAACACGGTCATGACAAAAGACATGATCCGCGCCATTTCACGGCCGTGATAGAGGTCACGCACCATAGCAAGGCTGACCACGCGGGGTCCCGCTGCGCCGATCCCCATGAGAAAACGCGAGAACAGCAGATGTTCAATATCCGTGGTCACCGTCGCATAGAAGGCCGAGATCACATAGATCACGATCCCCAGCAGCATCAGGTTCTTGCGGCCGAACATGTCGGACAGGGGGCCTGCGAAGAAGGTGCCGATCCCCATGCCCATCATAAAGCTGGTGATGATCAGCTGCGCCTTGTTCACATCATCGGGCGTCAGCTCCTGCGCGATCTTGGGGATCGCCGGCAACATCGCATCAATCGAAAAGGCGATGGTGGCGAAGAGCATCGCCAACAGCCCCACAAATTCCGGTAACTTCAAAGGTTTCGTGGGGCTGGTGAACATTTTAGGCTCCTACAAGTTCGTCGATCACCTTGGCCCAAAGCTCGGACGGTTGCGCTCCGGGCACGGCATGTTGGCCAGCCACGACGAACGTCGGCACCGCCTGAACACCCATTTCGCGGGCCATGGCGTCTTTTTTCATAATTTCGTCTTTATCGGCGGAGCTAGCCAGCAGACGCATAATCACTGCAGCGTCCAGTCCGGCCCCGTCGGCGATATCGGCAAGAACTTCATGATCCGAGAGATCGCGACCCTCTTGGAAGTAGGCCTGAAACATTGCCGATGCAACGGGGGTTTGCCGGCCTTCGACGCCAGACCAGTGAATTAGTCTGTGCGCATCAAGCGTGTTGGGTGTGCGCGAAATCGCAGACAAATTCAATTCAAGTCCGATTTCCTCTGCCTTTTCAGATATTTGCCCGTATACTTTCACGGCATTTTCCTTGCCGCCGAACTTTGCCTCTAGATAGGCGCGACGGTCCATGCCGCCCGCGGGCATCTCTGGGTTCAACTGGAACGGCAGCCATTCCAGTTCAAAGGGGTGATCGGGCTTGGCCTCCATGGCGCGGCGCAATTGCGTGTAGCCGATGTAGCACCAAGGGCAGATCGGGTCCGAAAAGATATTCAACTTAACCATGGGAGTCCTTCAGCGGTCTTCGGGCAGTGCCAGCGCCTTGCGGCGCAGCTTGCCATTCGGATTGCGGGGCAGGCTGTCTAGCCGCACCCACAGACGGGGTTGTTTGTAACGGGCAAGGATTTCTCCGGCGGCGGCGTTCAGAGCAGCTTCGTTCAGTTCAGTGTCAGCGACGTAAAAGGCCGCAATGACGCGCACATCGGCTTTGATTTCCACATCGGTCACGGCGATCTCAAGGATGCCGTCCAGATGGGCCAATGCGTGTTCGACCTCAAGAGGCGAGACGCGAAAGCCGCCTGCGTTCATCAGGTCATCGTCTCGGCCCAGATAGGTGATTGCGCCGCTCTCATCCATCGTGCCCTGATCGCCGGTCAGGAACCAATCGCCACGGAATTTGGCTTGGGTTTCCTCAGGCGCGTCCAGATATCCCAGCATCAGCCCCGGATCGTTGCGATCAATGGCGATGGTGCCTTCAGTGCCAAGAGGTACGGGTTGGCCGCTGTCATCCACGATGGCTACACGGCGGCCCGGTTGCGGCAGGCCAAGCGTGCCGGTGGGCGCGGGCGTCGCGGGGCAGGAAGAGATGAACGTCGAAATCTCGGTCTGGCCATAAGCCTCATAAAGGCCGGTGCCGGTGCTCTCCTGCCATTTGCTTCGCAGTGCCTCGGGTAGCTTTTCACCGGCACAAAGGCCGTGACGCAGCTTGGGCAGCGACAGAGGCGCGTCGCCCGTCAGCAGCTTGCGATAGACGCCCGGTGCAGCGGCCAGAAGCGTGGCGTCGTGCCTTTTGAGCAATAGGGGCAGGGCGCGCGGATCGGTTCCGTCCTGCGGGATAAGCGCAGTCGCGCCACAAGCCCATGGGTCCAAAAGGCCGGTTCCCAGCGTGAAAGACCAGTTGAACGCGCCTGCGTGCAACAGGCGGTCGGCGCTGTTTAGATCGTACCAGCCGCGCCACATCATCCGCCGCGCCCAGACCACGCGGTGGGCATGACGAACAGCGCGGGGCACGCCAGAGGTACCGGAGGTAAAGATGATATAGGCCTCGCGGGCGGGATCCCCCAACACGGGCTGCACGGGGGCAAGATCCCGCATGGCACGCAGATCATCCAGCGCGATGCTGCGCCAACCGCCCGTGGGCGCGGGCACGTCGGGCGCTTGCAGGACGGCGGCGGGCTGGATCACTTGGGCCAGCTTTTCGGCCTCAACCGCCGTAAGCTGGCTAGAGGTCGGCACAGGCACCAGACCGGCGGCAATCGCCCCCAGAAACGCCAGCGGGAAATCCACCGTGTTGCCAAGCCGGATAAACACCCGATCACCTGGCTTCAAGCCTGCCTCAACAAGACCCGTTCCGGTCCCAAGGGCAGCGGCCCGCAGCTTGCCAAAGCTCCAGCGTTCGGCACCGGACAAAGCCAGCACCGCCAGAGCGATCTTGTCATCCGCCGCGCCCGATCCATCAAGGACATAGGCGGCCAGATTGAATGGGGCGGGACAGGGCGGCGATGCCGGTGTATCAGAGATCGAGAGCATAGCATCGGCGTAAGCGGCGGCGGGCTATGTTGCAAGTCCCAGCGCCCGGAATTACAGAGGATTCATGACCCAGACCGATCCCAAGCACCTGATCCGCGTGGCCCGTGAAAGCGGCGAGGACGGGAATGTCATGCCCCTTGATCTTGGCGCCCGCGTACGCGACCTGCGTAAAGAGCGGAACTGGACGATGGAACAGGCTGCACAACAGGCAGGTCTGGCCCGCTCGACCCTGTCGAAGATCGAGAACGGGCAGATGTCGCCTACCTATGACGCGCTGAAAAAGCTGGCCGTCGGCTTGGGCATTTCAGTGCCACAGTTGTTCACGCCGCCGCAGCGTGAACAGATCAACGGACGCATGGTTACGACCCAGTCAGGGCAAGGGGCGGCGCACAACACTACCACCTATGAACACGAGCTGCTAGCCGAAGGTCTGCGCAAGAAATCGATGCTGCCTTACCGCGCACGGATTCGCGCCCGTAAGATCGAAGAGTTCGACGGCTGGGTGCGCCATGATGGCGAAGAGTTTCTGTACGTGCTGACCGGCACCATCCGTCTTTACACCGAGTTCTACGAGCCGGTGGAAATGAAGCGGGGCGACAGCGCCTATTACGATGCCACGATGGGTCACAACGTGGTGTCGACCAGCGCAGAGGATGCCACCATCCTGTGGGTGACATCCCTTCAATAAAGACGGCTGAAAGGCGGTCTTAGACCACCTTGGCCAGACGCTTGAGAACCTGTTTCAGCTCACCCTGATCCAGCGTCTCGGGGCCGTGCTTCAGGAAGGCCGAGACGCGCTTTTGCAAGGTGGCGTAGGTCGCAGCGATCGCCTGCGGCTGCGCACCTTCGTCCAGCGCCTTCACATCTTCGATCGGCCACGTCACTTCAATCGGGCCACCGGCAAAGGTGGGGTGCTTGAGGGCGGCAGTGTCCGAATCCAGATAGATGGCAACATCCACCTCGGGCGCTTTGGGGCCCGAAAATTCTTCCCACGACTTGGGATAAAGATCATCGGCGTCGATATCATCGGCGCGTAGCAGATCAAGCGTATGGGGATGCGGAGCCGCGGCCGGCACAGGCGCGGCAGAGTAAGCGGTGATACGGCCGCGGCTCATGTCGTTGAGCAACGCTTCCAGCATCAGCGAACGGGCAGCATTGGCTGCCGATAGGACAAGGATATTCATGGGGGTCCCAGTTAAAACAATGACGGCACGCTACTGCGCGCCGTCACACAAAGCTACTGGAATTCTAGCGTGCCCAGCTTTGAACCGAGCGCGCCGCACCGGAGATGTCATCTCCGACCCCTGCAACGGTGTTGCAGGCCGCAAGTGTCAGCACCACAGCGAGAGCGATGATGGGGCGCATGTTTACTTCTCCTCGTACCACCAGACGTCTGGCATGAATCCGATCCAGTCACCATAGATCGGCAAGTGCTGGGGATACTTCAGACGCGCGTCATGAGCAATCCAGCTTACGTTCCACTGGTAGATCGGAATGATATAGCGGCCAGCGGTCAGGATACGGTCAAGGGCACGGGTCGCGGCGACAAAATCCTCGTTGCTTTGGGCGGTCAGGATGTTGCCGATCATGTCGTCCACAGCGGGGCTGTCGATGCCGATGATGTTATAGCTGCCTTCCTTATCCGCAGCCTCCGAACCCCAGTAGAGATACTGTTCGTTCCCCGGGCTCAGCGAGACACCGCGACGGTAATAGGTCATGCCATAGTCAAAGGCGTTCATACGTTCGGTGTACTGGGCCTGATCGATGACGGTGATGGTCGGGGTGATGCCCAGACGCTCAAGACTTGAGGCGAAGATGTCCATCATCGACTGCACTTCAGAGCTGCCCTGCGACAAGACAATCTCGAACGTCAGCGGCTCGCCCGCGGCATTCACGCGCTTGCCGTCCTGAATGGTCCAGCCAGCCTCTTCCAGCAGATCATTCGCTTTGCGCAAGTTACCGCGATTGCGCTCGGTACCGTCGCTGACGGGCAGGGCGTAGCCGTCAATCGCGCCAGCGGGCAGGGCGTCTGCGTAGGGCGTCAGATATTCCAGAACGCGGCCCTCGGCAGGGCCATTGTCCATTCCCAGAACCGAGTTCGAGAAGAACGATGTGATCCGTTCCTGCTTGCCGCCGGTCATGGTCTGGTTGATGAATTCAAAGTTGAACGCATGCATCATCGCATCGCGCACGCGGATATCATCGAACGGTGCTTTGCGGGTGTTCATGGCAAAGCCGGTGATCCCCGAGGGACGCTGGTGCGGGATTTCCGATTTTATCACGCGGCCTTCCTGCACTGCGGGGAAGTTGAACTGGGTGTCCCACTTTTCCGCGTTGCTCTCACGATAGCCGTTCAGTTCACCCGCCTTGAAGGCTTCGAACATGACCGAGGCATCACCGTAGAACTCCATCCGGATTTCATCGATGTTGTTGGTGCCCTTGCGCACCGGCACATCCGCGCCCCAGTAGTCAGGGTTACGCTTCAGGCGCACGTAGCGACCCGCCTCATAGCTGTCGATCATGTAAGGGGCTGTAGAGATCGGGATGACGCTCAGACCCGCCTCTGCGAAGGGGATGCCATCAAACTGCGCCTTCTTCAGGACGGGACGCATGCCCACCAGCAGTGCCAGTTCGGGATCGTCCACGTTGAAGGTGAATTTCAGGCTCCGCTCGCCGGTCTTTTCCATGCTGGCGATCTTGGACCAGATGCCCGCGTATCGGGGATGCCCTTCGGTGGCCAGGGTTTCATAGGACCACATCACATCCTCAACCGTGACCGGCGATCCGTCCGAGAATTTGGCTTCGGGGCGCAGGGTAAATTCGACCCATTCGCGATTTGGGCCCACATCAATCGATTCGGCCAGCAGGCCATATAGGCCAAAAGGTTCGTCCCAATTGCGTTCCATCAGGCTTTCATAAGCGAGGAACCGCAGCTGCCAAGGGACATTTCCCTTTGCTTGATGGGGGTTTAGGCTATCAAAGCTGCCCACTTCACCCATTGCAACCACGCCGCCTTTGGGTGCATCGGGATTTGCATAAGGCAAATGGATGAAATCGGCGGGCAATGCAGGTGCACCATACATGGCGATGCCATGAGCGGGCTCTGCAAAAGTGAAAACAGGTAGAGCGGATAGGATGCCTGTAAGGGTGACTGCCTGCGCCAACTGCCTTATTTTTATTGCCACGATGGGGACTCCTCACAAAGGAATAGATTCAATCTTCTGTGAATCCTATCCACCGAGCCCCGTGTTTTCAAACTTTTAGCTTGGATGCAGGCGCTGAGTTGCTTATATAAGAGGTACTGCTCGATAGGTTTCTTGCCTGTATGAAACCTGCCTCAATGACTTGCGCCAGCTTCGTGCTGGCGCTTTTTTTTGGCCAGTCCCCTTTGCAAGTTCTTCATTCCACCACAATTTTACGCGAGGGGCGGGAAAATGCCGGAACCACTTTCCCCCGCCGCGAATTGCGATTTTGATAGGAATCGATTCTGCATCTGCAGCGTGTCGCTGCGACCGCAAGTTTAATCAAGGGGACTGCAAGATGACTTTAAAGGGAAAAACCGCTGTTGTGACTGGATCTAACTCGGGGATCGGGTTGGGGGTTGCGCGCGAATTGGCGAAAGCCGGTGCCGATGTGGTACTGAATTCCTTTACCGATACTGCCGAAGATCACAAGCTAGCATCGGACATGTCCGATGAATTTGGCGTCACTGTCCGTTACATCAAGGCCGACATGTCCAAGCCCGATGAGTGCCGTGCACTGATCGAAAAGGCCGAATCATGCGATATTCTGGTGAACAATGCAGGCATCCAGTTCGTGAAGGGAATCGATGAATTCCCCACCGAAAAGTGGGATGCGATCATCGCGATCAACCTTAGCTCGGCATTTCACACCACCGCAGCGGCGCTGCCCAAGATGCGTGCCGCCGGTTGGGGGCGCATTGTGAACATCGCCTCGGCCCACGGCCTGACCGCCAGCCCCTTTAAATCGGCCTATGTGGCGGCGAAACACGGTGTCGTGGGTCTGACCAAGGTAACCGCCCTTGAGACCGCCAAAGAGCCGATCACCTGCAACGCCATCTGCCCCGGCTACGTGCTGACCCCTCTGGTCGAGGCGCAAATCCCCGACACGATGGAAAAATACAACATGAGCCGCGAGGACGTGATCAAGAACGTCATGCTGGAACGCCAGCCCTCGAAGGAATTCGCCACGGTTGAGGAACTGGGCGGCACGGCGGTCTTCCTGTGCTCGGACTCGGCAAAGCAGATCACCGGCACGACGATCAGCGTCGATGGCGGCTGGACCGCACTTTAAGCCTTTCAACAGGACGCGCCGTTTGGGCGCGTCCTGGATTTTTCAGCACAACACATAGGATTGGTGCACCATGGCCACCAAACGCATTAACCTTGCTTTGCAAGGGGGCGGCGCCCACGGGGCGTATACATGGGGGGTACTTGATCGGCTTCTGGATGAGGAGGATCTGGAAATCGATGCAATCGCGGGAACATCTGCCGGGGCGCTGAATGCGGCGGCCTATAAGTCAGGGTTCGCACGCAACGGACGGGCAGGCGCGCGCGAGACGCTGGACTGGCTGTGGCAAGAGGTCGGCATGACCAAAGACTTGCGCATCCCATTCTGGATGAGCCTGTTTCTTCCCACACCGGCACAGATGTCTCAGGCCATTGAGATGAGCCTGCCTTATATGATGTCAGACGCCTTATCGCGCATGACCACACCTTATGCGTGGGGCCCGTTCTATCGGAACCCGCTGGCGCATATCGTCGAGCAGTTGGACTTTGGCAACGTCTGCAAACACGCCAGTCCGCATCTTTACATCTGCGCCACGAATGTCCGTACCGGCAAGGTGAAGGTCTTTAGCGGGGATGAGTTGAACTGCGACGTGATCCTTGCCTCGGCCTGCCTTCCGACCATGTTCCAAGCGGTCGAGATCGAAGATCCCGAAACCGGCGAACTTGAGGCTTATTGGGACGGGGGCTACACCGGTAACCCGGCACTTTTTCCTTTGTTCCATCCGGATTTACCGGACGACATTGTCATCGTGAACATCAACCCGCTTATCCGCGACGAGGTTCCCAGAACTGCGCAGGAAATCCAGAACCGCGTGAACGAGATCAGCTTTAATTCCTCGCTGCTGCGGGATCTTCGGGCGATTTCTTTTGTGAAACGGTTGATCGATACCGGCTCGGTTCAACACGGGGTGATGAAGGATGTGATGATCCACATGATCTCGAACGATGATCTGATGAACAAGCTGTCGGTGGCAACAAAGCTGGTGCCAACCCCTTACATCCTGCAAACCCTTAAAGAAGCGGGACAAAAGGCGGCTGACCAATTCCTTGCGGATCACAAGAAAGACCTGAACAAACGGTCAACCGTCGATCTGGTCTCAATGTTTTCCTGAGGCGGTCAGTTTCTGCGCAACGTCGGTGACGGGGTTCACTTTCGGCAATCTCTCGGGCGGGTACACAAGACCGGCCGAGATCACCAATTTGGCGGCCTCTTCGATGGTCATGTCCAGCTCGACCACTTCAGAGGCTGCGAAGAACAGCAAAAAGCCCGAAGTGGGGTTCGGCGTGGTGGGAACAAAGACACTGATCAGGTCTTCCATCGTGTCGCTGCGACGGACGATTTCGCCCTTCGCCTCGGTCGAGATAAAGCCGATCGCCCAGATACCCTTGCGCGGGTACTGGACCAGACAGGCCTTTTCAAAGCTACGCTCTGACTGGGCAAAGACGGTTTCCGCCAGCTGTTTCACCCCTGAATAGATCGAGCGCACAACCGGCATCCGGTCCACCTGACGTTCGCCCCAGCGGATGAACGAGCGGCCAATCAGACCCTTGGCAATCCAACCAATAAGGATGGTGAACAGCAGGAAGAAAATGACACCGAAGCCGCGGATATCGATCGGGGATTCGACGCCGAAATAGCGCATGAACAGTTCTTCGGGGTGATATGCGTGGGGCACGAAGGGCATGACAAAGCTGTCCACCCAACCGACCACGGTCCACACCAGCCACGCGGTCAGGCCCAGAGGCGCGATCACGACAACGCCCGTAAAGAAATTCCCGCGCAGACGCGCAAAAAGGCCCGGCTTATGAACCGGATGCGAATTGTCATCAAAAGGCGTTGTCATGCCGATCCATTTCCCCCGCGGAACCACTTGGAACTTATGAAGTCCTTGGCTGCACTACAACGGGGGTAGAGAAGGTTTTGTGAAAATTTACATCAATTGCACAATGCCTTCGCAATTTTCGTCGCCAAAGCGGCGTTGTTCAGAACCAAAGCGATATTGGTTTCCAACGAACGCCCCTCGGTCAGTTCAAAAATCCGTTGCAGCAGGAAGGGTGTCACGCCCTTACCGCTGACGCCTTGCTGTTCGGCCTCGGCCAAAGCTTGCGTGATGATCGGAGTGATCGATTCCGAAGGGATTTCAAACTCTTGCGGGACGGGATTTGCGATCAATTGGCCGCCGGGCAGGCCCATCGCGCCGCGCAGACGGAACGCCTTGGCAATATCTTCCGCCGTATCCATCCGCAGTGGTGCGGCCATCCCGCTAGAGCGGGACCAGAAGGCGGGGAAATCGTCCTGACCAAAAGCGATGACCGGCACGCCAAAGGTTTCCAGCACCTCCAAGGTCTTGGGCAGGTCCAGAATGGCCTTGGCACCTGCTGCGACCACGTTGACGGGGGTCTCTGATAGCTCGCGCAGGTCGGCAGAGATATCAAAGCTGTCTTCCGCGCCCCGATGGACACCGCCGATTCCACCGGTGGCAAAGACCTCGATCCCCGCAAGGCGGGCCGCGATCATGGTGGCCGCCACAGTGGTTGCGCCGGTGCCGCCGGTGGCGATGCAGGCGGCGAAATCGGCGCGGGACAGTTTGGCCACGTTCTTGGCCTGTCCCAGTTTGTCCAGTTGCGCATCGGTCAGACCGGCGTGCAGCTTGCCATCCAGCACGGCCATCGTGGCGGGGACTGCGCCGCCGTCACGGATGGTCTGTTCCACGCGGCGCGCGGTCTCGACGTTTTGCGGATAGGGCATCCCGTGGGTGATGATGGTGCTTTCCAGCGCCACGATGGGCAGGTTTTTCTCTTTTGCGGCAGCGACTTCGGGGGCGTAGGTGATATCAATCATAAGGAGTCTCTCCGGAAACATGGGCAGCGGCGGCGGTCAGGGCGGCGCTGAGGGCGGCGTCACGGGACGCACCGCGATATTCGGCAGCAATGTGGGCGGCCATAAAGGTATCGCCCGCGCCGGTGACACGGGTCACCAGCACCTCGGGCGGGGTTTGAACTAGAATGCCGTCTTTGGTGCCATCGGCGGTGGGGCGGCCACCGTCTGTCACCACGGCACGGTACGCACCACGATCCAAAAGGCCACGGGCGGCAGCCTCGGCGCTCTCATAGGTAGCGCTGCACAGCAGGCTGGCCTCTTCTAGGTTCACGTAAAGCGTTGCGCGACCTTGTTCTAAGAACGGGATCAGGCGCTGTGCCTTACCGGGTGAGGCGGGCGCGACACGCAGGTCCGCTTTGGCAAAGGCAGGTGATCCCGCGATCTGAGTGAGCAACTCAACAGTCAGATTGCCGTCCAAGGCGATCAACCCCTCATAGGGCGCAGCGGCGCTACCAAGGGGGCCGTCCAGCAGGGCGGTCAGGATCTTGTCACCGGCCTCTTCCAGCGAATGAGCGTCAGCGATAGCCGCGATCAGACCATTACCGCCTTCAACCGCCATATAGCGATCCGTGGGCAGGTCTTTCGACAGGTAGATATGGTCGCAGGCCATACCCATGCGCTGGCATTGGGCCAGCAGCTCTTGCCCCTCGGCGTCCAGTCCCATGGCAGTTAGCAGAGCAGGGCGCATGCCCTGACGACGCAAAGTGATGGCGATGTTCATGGCAACGCCGCCCGGAATACGGATGATCCGCCCCGGCACATCGCTTCCCTGACGCATATGGCTGGCTGAGCGCCCGATGATGTCCCACAGGACCGAGCCGATACAAAGGATGTTGGGTGAAGTGGTCATGGGGGCCTCATGCCTCAAAGCGGCGGCGGGCCGCAAGCCACCTTTGGCAGAGGCCGACCTGACGTCAATAGTTCATCGGGACGGGTTAACGGGCAGGCACAAAGAACGTCAGGGCCGCCCAAAGGCTTTCCCACGCAATCGGAGTTTTCCCGTCAGGGGATGGATCAGCCGGTTCGCGCATGACCACCCCATCAAAGAGGTAAGTCTGATTGGGCAGCACGGGGATCGCGGCAATCCCGTCAGCATCCGTCCGGAACGTGCTGATCGACACGGTGTCATCGGGCGCACGGGCGAAGACCTCGATCTGAGCATCGCCTCGCGGCTGTCCCTCATAGAACAATTGCACGCGCATCGTGCCATCAAAGTCTGTCGAGTAAGGGTTTGTAAGCGCGACGAATTCCGTCTCCAAGCCGGTGGCCGCATCAGCGCCCGCGCCATCGCCAACCGCGACCAGCGCCTTGGCGTAGCGGATATAGCCTTCGGCAAAGCCGGTCTCGGGCAGGCCACGGCTTTTGTGGATTTCAAGAACCTCAGGAAACCCTTTGTGGGTCACGAAATTCTGGAACTTCGAGGCATCCTGATAGGTGATCCGGTTGAGGCTGGATTGATAGATCAGCACGGCCAGCCCGTCTTGCAGTCCCGTCAGTTGCACCGCCGGAATATCCCCCATCCGGCCCGCAATCGCGGCGGTTTGACCGTCCTGCATCACATCCATACGCACCTGCTTGGCGGGCATGTAAGCCAGACGAAATCCCGAAAAGCCCTCGCCGTTGCGCAGGTCGGCCCGTAAGGTGCCCGTTGACGAGATTTGATACTGCTGCGGTTCAAGCCATGTCTCATGGCTTAAGCCAATCGACGGCAGCAAGAAAAGGGAGAGGGCAAGCAGGATGGAGCGCGGCATAATTCGGTGGTCCCGTATGATGGTGATATGCAGGGTGTGGCTTGTAGCGCTGGTGTCAAGCGTTCTGCTTACCTCTCAGGCGCAGGCCCATGAGGTTACGCCAACCATCACCGACTTTACCGTCGAGGGCGGCACCCTCTCTGTGACCATGCGCGCCAATATCGAGGCCTTTCTGGCCGGAATCGATCTGGAGGGGCTAGAGGACACCAATGCCTCGGCACAGGTGGACACCTATGACCGGCTACGGGCCTTGGCACCTGACGCTTTGACGCAGGATGTCACCACCTACTGGCCGCAGATGGCGGCTGATCTACAGCTAGAAACCGATCAAGGACCGGTCACCGCTATCCTGAGCGGGGTTGAGGTTGAACCGCAGCCCGATCTGGAATTGCCCCGTGTGACTGTCCTGACGCTTCAGGCTGACCTGCCGGCCAATGCGTCCACCCTGACTATCGGCTGGCCCGCGAACTATGGCGCGATGATCGTCCGGCAGAACGGGGTCGAGGATCCATACACAGCCTATCTGGCCGCTGGCACCAGCACTGATCCTGTGGCCATCACTGGCGGATACAGTTTGGGCACGACCGAGACCTTTCTGACCTATATCCCAGTGGGGTTTGACCACATCCTGCCCAAAGGTCTGGACCATATCCTGTTCGTTCTGGGGCTCTTCTTCTTGTCCACGCAGCTAAAACCACTGCTGTGGCAGATTTCAGCCTTTACGCTGGCTCATACTGTCACGCTGGCCCTTGGGGCGCTGGGGTTAGTCGCTGTGCCCGGTACGATTGTCGAGCCGCTGATTGCCGCCTCGATCACCTTCGTCGCGGTCGAGAACATCCTCACCCGTGGCCTTAGCCCGTGGCGGCCTGTGGTGGTCTTTGTCTTTGGCCTGCTGCACGGGTTGGGATTTGCCTCGGTCTTAGGAGAGTTCGGCCTGCCGCAATCCCAATTCGTTCCGGCGCTGATCGGCTTTAATGTGGGTGTCGAGATTGGCCAGTTAACAGTGATCGCGCTGGCGTTTCTTGCAGTCGGCTTCTGGTTCGGAGATAAGCCTTGGTACCGCAAGGCGATCTCTGTTCCGGCCAGTCTGGTGATCGGCGCAATCGGGGCATATTGGTTCGTGGAACGGGCTTTCGGGCTTTAATCCTTATATCTTGCGCAAAAATGCGGGCAGGGGGTTGCCATACCCCCCATTTGCCAGTAATGGCACGCCCACGAAACCGCTGGCTGGGTTTGGGCCTACGGGGGAGAAATCCCTGTACGTCCGCCGGTTGAAGCATCCGCTTCTCACCCCAGCCGAGGCATGAAACCGGAAAGGATAAAGACATGGCTCTTCCTGAGTTCTCCATGCGCCAGCTGCTGGAAGCAGGCGTTCACTTTGGTCACCAGACGCAGCGTTGGAACCCCCGTATGGGCGAGTTCATCTACGGCTCGCGCAACGGCATCCACATCCTCGACCTGACCCAGACCGTCCCCATGCTGGACGCGGCTCTGAAGGTCGTTCGTGACACCGTTGCAAAAGGTGGCCGCGTTCTGTTCGTTGGCACCAAGCGTCAGGCAGCTCAGCCCGTCGCAGAAGCCGCTGAAAAGTGCGCACAGTACTACATGAACCACCGCTGGCTGGGCGGCACTCTGACCAACTGGAAAACTGTTTCGCAGTCGATCCAGCGTCTGAAGAACATCGACGAAGCCATGGAAGGCGGCGCCGATGGTCTGACCAAGAAAGAGCGCCTGCAGATGGAACGCGAGCAGGCCAAACTGCAAGCTTCGCTGGGCGGTATCCGCGAGATGGGCGGCGTTCCCGATCTGCTGTTCGTCATCGACGTGAAAAAAGAAGCCCTGGCCATCCAGGAAGCGAAAAAGCTGGGTATCCCTGTTGTTGCTGTCGTTGACACCAACTGCAACCCCGAAGGCGTTGACTACATCATCCCCGGCAACGACGACGCAGCCCGTGCGATCGCTCTGTACACCGACCTGGTGTCACGCGCCGCTCTGGACGGCATGACCGCTCAGCTGGGTGCCGCAGGCGTTGACCTGGGCGAGCTGGAAGCTGGTCTGGAAGAAGAAGTCGTCGCCGAAGGCGCCGAATAATCTTCGCTTCAAAAAAATGATACGGGCGCGGGGTACTTCCGCGCCCAAGCCCATTCCCGGGCTCGTAGACAAGACATTTGAGAGGAGCCAACCATGGCGATCACTGCAGCACAGGTTAAAGAACTGCGCGAGATGACCGGCGCAGGCATGATGGATGCCAAAAAAGCCCTGACCGAAAACGACGGCGACATGGAAGCAGCAATCGACTGGCTGCGCACCAAAGGCCTGGCGAAAGCCGCCAAGAAATCGGGCCGTACCGCTGCGGAAGGTCTGGTTGCTGTTAAGGTTGAAGGCGGCAAAGGTGTTGCTGTCGAAGTCAACTCGGAAACCGACTTCGTTGCGAAGAACGGCGAATTCCAGACCATGGTTAGCGACATCGCTGGCGCGGCTCTGAACGCAGCTGATCTGGACGCTCTGAAAGCAGCTGAAATCAATGGCAAAGCCGTTGAAACCATGATCACCGACAAAATCGCCACCATCGGCGAAAACATGACCCTGCGCCGGATGGCGTCGGTCGAAGCAGAAAACGTTGTGTCCTACGTGCACAACGCCGCTGCAGACGGCATGGGCAAAATCGGTGTTCTGGTTGCCATGAACGGCGGCGACGAAGCATTCGGCCGTCAGGTTGCAATGCACATCGCAGCAGCTAACCCCCAGTCGCTGTCGGCAGATGACCTGGACCCCGCAATCGTCGAAAAAGAGCGTCAGGTTCAGATCGACATCGCACGTGAGTCGGGCAAGCCCGAAGCCGTGATCGAGAAGATGATCGAAGGCCGTATGGCCAAGTTCCTGGGCGAAGTGACCCTGCTGGGTCAGGCGTTCGTTGTGAACCCCGATCTGACCGTTGAAGCAGCTGCAAAAGAAGCTGGCGCAACCATCGTCGCCTACGTCCGCATGGAAGTTGGCGAAGGCATCGAGAAAGTCGAAGAAGACTTCGCTGCTGAAGTTGCGAAAGTTGCCAAGGGCTAATTCGCTCGGCACGCTAAACGATTTAAGGGACGCTTCGGCGTCCCTTTTTTATTGGGGTTTCCGGATTTCTTGGCGGGCGTCACAGGTGGGCAGGGCGCGCCAAGGGGCAGTCCTTGATGCCTGATGTCAACGTGATTTTCCGAATGTTTAGGCAAAAAAAGAGGCGTCGGAACAAGTCCGACGCCTATAAGAAAATCATGCCTCGAGGGATGGGGATACGAAGCATAAAGTGTCGGTTTGAGCGCAGAATATTTCACCCAAACCGACGGGTCTGACGACCACCCTCAAGAAAGAGCACCTAAATACCAGTGATTTCTTTTGGCGTTCCCTGGCCAAAGCCACCACTCACGGAACATGTGTTTTATGACACCTTTCCGTGAGGTTCGGTAAGTATGGTATTCCGTACCTGAGCCACTTTTTAGGAAGCAACCCTTTGAAAAATATAGACGAAAAAGATCATCACCCTTCGACGATAAACATCTGGTTTTGAAACGCTGCCTTCAAAACAGCCTGCGCTGTTGTCTCGACATTCAGAGACTCACGGGCAAGCCGCAGATGCTTTTCAACCGTAGCTGGTGAAAGTCCCATTAAAACCGCGATATCTTGGGTTGTCTTACCGTCTCCGACCCATTGCAACGCTTCACGCTGACGTTTTGTCAGGCCGCGTGTGGGCGGCGCATAGGGCAGGGAGGTGATCTTCAGGTGGGCCACGTTATTGGCAAGGATGATGTCCCGCCCATGGGCCTCCCAGATGGCGTCTACATCATCTTGGGATAGCCCGCGACGCCCGGTCAAAGCGATCGCACCTTTGGAACGTGCCGACACGGATTTGAAAGAGATCGTGTAACCTGCAACCACATCCATCTTCTGGTTAAACTCGACCACACGCTTTTCGTTGGGCGTCAGCGCATTCTTCGCGATCAAATCATGCATAAAGCGCCAGCTGCACGCGCCTTCGTTCTCTAGGGCCCATTTCACCATCGGCGCGTGGAAGTAATTCCCGCCGTTGATAAAGGCCTCGATGTATTCCTTGTCGTGGGTCGAGAGGATCAGAAAGTCATTCGGATCCCCAAGCGAGGTCTCACTGCGATAATGTGTGAACCCGTAGATCAGGCGATCAAAGCCATACTCTGCCATACGTTCGCTATGCATCGCCCAGAGAGCCTCTAGGGTTTTCGCGTCCGTAAGATCTTCAAGGTAAGAAGAAAGCTGCTTCATAGCGCCACCAGTTTCCCATCGACTATACACTCATAAAACCAGCACACTTTGAAAATGTCCTAATTCAGGCACTGTGCAGTGGGCACATGCCGCTGTGTAGTTCACACCAAAATCCGCTTAACAACCCGCCGAAAAAAGGTGATGCGAGCACATACTACATACTTATTTTTCACGTCCGGTAGCAAGAACACACGATTACGAGAGCCGCTTTTTTCTATCAGACCAATACTTTAGTCGTATAACTTAGGTCGCAATTGCAATTGATATAACATAATACCAATTATAAGAATGCTGCATGTAGCGCGGAGCGCGCTACCCTGAAGTGCGACTCCTATTAGAAATCAATGGATTATCGAATAGGAGATCATGGCATGGGAGCCGTTTACACGCAACTGAGCTTGAAAGAACGCCGTAGGATTGAG
>JAYZYX010000113.1:0-6269 GCA_036139795.1 Pseudomonadota bacterium
TTTATATACTTATGTGTCAGGTCCTGCACCTCGGATTCCCTGTTTTTGTGGTCATCTTCGAAAATAGAGCTTTTCGCTTTTTTAACTTGATCCATACCGTCGCGGCGAACGTTCCCAACAGCGACTCGGGCGCTTTCTGCATATTGGGCAGCCACACGGCCAAGCTCACGGCGGCGTTCTTCGTTCAGCTCGGGGATCGGCAGCATGATGATGGTGCCGTTCAGCTGCGGGTTGATTCCCAGACCGCTTTCACGGATCGCCTTCTCAACCTTACCGACCATGCTTTTGTCCCATACGTTGATGGTGACCATGCGCGGCTCGGGCACGTTGACGGTGCCAACCTGGTTGATGGGGGTGCGCTGACCGTAGGCCTCGACCATGATCGGCTCGAGCATCGACGCCGAGGCGCGGCCCGTCCGGAGCGAAGCGAATTCGGTCCGCAGCGAGGCCATCGCGCCATCCATACGGCGGGTCAGGTCGTCCAGATCCAGTTCAAATTCTTCATCAGCCATGTTCTTGCTCTTTCTTTTCGGGGCCTCTCAGACCCGTGATACCTTACTTTGGCAGGATGTGCATCCCAAGCCGGATTAACCGTGGACGCGGGTATATGTGCCCTGCCCCGCCAGAATGCCGCGGAAGCCGCCCGGCTCGTCCAGCGAGAAGACGATGATCGGCAGGTCGTTGTCACGGGCCAGAGCAATGGCGCTGGCGTCCATCACACCCAGATGCTTTTGCAGCACTTCGTCATAAGTCACGACATCATAACGCTTTGCGTCCGAATGCTTGACCGGATCCTTGTCGTAAACGCCGTCCACTTTGGTGCCTTTGAAGATGGCTTCGCAGTTCATCTCGTTGGCGCGCAGGGTCGCTGCGGTGTCGGTAGTGAAATAGGGGTTGCCGGTGCCCGCAGCGAAGATGCAAACGCGCTTTTTCTCAAGGTGGCGCACGGCACGGCGGCGGATGTAGGGCTCGGCCACTTCGTCCATGCGGATCGCGCTGATCACACGAGTAAAGACGCCCAGCTCTTCCAGCGCCGACTGCATCGCCAGCGCGTTCATGATGGTGGCCAGCATGCCCATATAGTCAGCGGTGGTCCGCTCCATCCCCTGCGCCGAGCCGGACAGCCCGCGGAAGATGTTGCCGCCGCCGATCACCATGCAGATCTCGACGCCCAGATCGTGAACAGATTTCACTTCGCGCGCGATGCGCTGGACGGTCGGTGGATGCAGACCAAAGCCTTGGTCACCCATCAGGGCCTCGCCCGAAATTTTCAAAAGCACTCGCTTGAATTTAACGTTCTGGGTTTCCTGAGCAGCGTCCATGTCGGTTCCTCGGGTCAAGCTCTTTCAGTCCGGCGCAAAATGTCGGAAAACACTGTCAGTTTCAATGGACAACCCGCCCTATTCGGAAAGGCTCTACTTTTGACCACCCGCCTTGATGATTTTGACCCTGATAGCCTTGATCCGGCCAAGCCTGTTCTGATTGCGGGGCCGACCGCCAGCGGCAAGTCGGAACTGGCGTTGCGGATCGCCGAGGCGCAAGGCGGGATCGTGATCAACGCCGATGCGCTACAGGTTTTTGACGGCTGGCGCATCCTGACCGCGCGGCCCGATGACGCCGATCTGGCGCGGGCGCCCCATGCGCTCTACGGGCATGTCCCCTATGACGCCGATTATTCCGTCGGGGCATGGCTGCGCGATCTGACGCCGCTGCTGAACGGGCCGGACCGTCCGATCATCGTGGGCGGCACAGGACTGTATTTCACCGCTCTGACCACGGGACTTGCCCAGATCCCTGCCACACCGCCCGAAGTGCGTGCGCTGGCCGATGCCCGTATCCGCGATGAGGGGTTCGAGGCACTGCTGGCCGAATTGGACCCCGAAAGCGCCGCCCGACTGGACCGGAACAATCCGGTGCGCGTCCAGCGTGCGTGGGAAGTTCTGACCAGCACCGGCAAGGGCATTGCCGCATGGCAGGACGACACGCCGCCACCACTTTTACCGCTAACGCAGGCGCAACCCCTGTGCATCATGCCTGACAAAGAGTGGCTGAACGCGCGAATCCGGAAACGATTCTACCTGATGTTGGAAGCCGGCGCCTTGGACGAGGCACGGACGATGCTGCCTCTTTGGAATCCGAATCTGCAATCATCAAAAGCAATCGGCGCACCGGAACTCATCGCAAAGTTGCAAGGCGAAATGGACGAATCTACAGCAATCGAAGCTGCGATCATCGCATCACGCCAATATGCAAAGCGTCAGCGCAGTTGGTTGCGCGGTAAAATGGCAGCATGGCACCAGATCACGGCATGAATCTGCCGGTTTGTTAACTTTTCGACCGTCTTTTTGTTTACATACACCTCCCCATTTGGTGTTACAGATATCCCTATGAACAGGGCATTGCTTTATAACCCCATGAAGGCCGGTGGCTGGACGCTTGCAGACGGAAGCGAGCCGATCCGCACCTCGACGCTGAACCAGTTCACTCAGGGGCCTGAGTGGAAACGGAACGCTTTGCGCGGCTACAACGACCACCTTCTGATCTGGATCACCCGCGGTCAGGGCCGCATGATCCTTGGTGGTCTGCGCAGCGGATTTGGGGCCCATAACGCTATTCTGGTGCCTGCTGGCACAATGGTGCGCTTCGAAACAAGCGGCCAGTTGTTCGGCACTGTAATCCGCATCGCACCGGTTCTGGACGTGGAACTGCCCGTCGATCCGGTCCACATGCGCATCCGCAACACCGTGGCCCAGTGCGAGATGACCAGCTTTGTCGATGCCCTCGTGGCCGAGCAAGAGCGCAAGAGCAACGGCCATGAACGGGCCTCGGCCTGTCTGCTGGGGCTGATTTCGGTCTGGCTGTCGCGCCAGATGATCGAAGACCCCCAGTGCGATCCGCGCCTGCAGGAAAACGATGTTCAACTGATCCGCGCCTACAGCCGTATGGTTGAAACCGACCATTGCACGGACAAGACCGTGGCAGATTATGCGGATGTTCTGGGGATTTCGACGGAAAAGCTGGATCAGATCTGCCTGACCAATGCCGAGCAAAGCGCCGAGACGATCCTGAAAAACCGGAAACATCTGTGCGCATGCGAGCGTTTGGCTGAATCCGACGTGGAAATATGCAAAGTTGCCGAAACTTTAGGGTATGGCTCGGAAACCAGCTTTGCCGAACTGTTCCTGAATCAAAGCGGCATTTCGCCGGACAGTTTCCGGCAAAAGTTCCGCGAAGCGGCCTGACGCGGCCCCTCGGCCAGAGCGCCTGCACCGCAATCTGCACGGTGAATTTACACAGCTAAGCCGGACGGGCGGTTGACCTTTGCTCCGGCGGGGTGTGCTATTCCAGAAATAGATCCGGACCCGCGCGTCGCTTATGCGCATTCTCCGGTGCCGCCCATTTGCCTACCGGAGAGATCAATGCGCAAAGACAAACGCGCCCCCTCGGCCCTGCATCCCGTGATTCCCGCGCTGGTCCGCGATTGCACGGAAGGCCGGTTGGAAAGGCGTGAGTTTCTGGCGCTGGCCTCGACCTTCGGGGCGAGCACGGCGTTGGCCTCTGGCCTGATGGGCCTGCCGGTGCCCGCCGAAGCGCATGCGGGGGCCCCTTAACTTCCGACGCAAACGACCCTACGCTGCCAGATGCGTGTTCTGGCCGTCGATGATCCGCGCCTGTTCGACTGGTCGGAAAAAGGCAACATCGCGCGGGGCATCTGCGAAAACCTCGTGCGCTGGCGCAGCGACTACACCTTTGAGCCTTGGCTGCTGGAAAGCTGGGAGGTGAATGACGACGCGACCCAATACACCTTAAACCTGCGGGAAGGTGTAAGCTGGTCGAACGGTGATCAACTGACAGTTGAAGATTTGGCCTACAATTTCGAACGCTGGTGTGATCCGACGGTTGAAGGGAACTCGATGGCGGTGCGGATGGCCGCCTTGAGAAACAAGCAGACTGGAAAACTACAGGATGGCGCGATCCGATTGGAAAGCTCCCATCGGATGACACTGCGTCTTGCCTTTCCCGATACAGCCCTGATTGCCAATTTGACTGACTATCCTGCCCTGATCGTCCATCCCAGCTTTGACAAAACGGGGGCAAGTCTCAGCGCCCACCCGATCGGCACCGGCCCTTATACTCTGGAAACGCTTGAGGTCGGCAAACGGGCCGTTCTGAAACGCCGTCCCGGTTGGTGGGGCGGCAAGGTAGCGCTGGACCGGATCGAGTATCTGGACTTTGGCACCGACCCTGCAGCCTCGGTCAAAGCCTTCAAGGAAGGGCTGATCGACATGGTGCATGAAAGCAGCGCCGACTTCATCGAGACCTTCGATGCACTGGGATTAAAGCGGTCCGAGGTCCAGACAGCCTCAACCCTGATCTGCCGCGCCAACCGCAACCAGATGGTCAATGGCGTGCCGTTGTTTGCCAATGTGCGCGTGCGCAAGGCGTTGCAACGGGCCGTGGACAACGGGATCGTGCTGGAACTGGGCTATCGCAATCGAGGAGTGGTGGGCGAGAACCACCATGTGGCGCCAATCCAGCCCGAATACACACCCATGCCCCCTGCCCCCCGTGATCCGCAGGTTGCCCGCGATCTTCTGGTTGAGGCAGGCGCCGGCGCGGCCACGTTCGAACTGGTCACATTGGACGATGACTGGAACCGCGCCTCGGGCGATGCGATTGCAGTGCAGATGCGCGATGCGGGCATCAATGTGACGCGCAAATTGCTGAACGGACCGATGTTCTGGGACAGTTGGCGCACCCATGCCTTTTCTTGCACTCAATGGACGGCGCGGCCATTGGCAGTGCAGATCCTCAGTCTGGCCTATACCTCTGACGGGGCATGGAATGAGACCGGCATCAAAAGCCCTGTCCTTGACGGCCTGATCCAACAGGCGCTGCAAACACCGGACACCGAGGCACGACGGGCCATCGTCGCCAAGATCCAAGCATTCCTGCAAGAGGACGGCACCATCATCCAGCCCTTCTGGCGATCCGTTTTCCGCCATGCGCGAGCCAATGTCCTTGGTGCCCGTGCCCATCAGGCGCTGGAACATCATCACGACCGCTGGTCACTGATCGAGACGGATGACGGAACAAAAGCGCCAGAGTGAACGGCTCTAAAGCAGCCCGTTACTTGCCCAGAATGGCCATCACATAGGCGCGTGTTTCCTCATAGGGAGGCACGCCGTTGTGCTTTTTCACCGCTTGCGGGCCTGCGTTATAGGCAGCAAGGGCCAGACGCCAATCGTTGAACTCTCGGTATTGCTCGGCCAGATAGCGGGCCCCGCCTTCAAGGTTCTGTTTGGGGTCGTTCGGGTCCACGCCCAAAAGCTGCGCGGTGGACGGCATCAACTGCGCCAGCCCCAACGCGCCCTTATGAGACACCGCGCCGGGGTTCCAGCCGGACTCCCGCTGGACCAAACGGGCGAATAGATCCTCAGGCACCCCATGCTTGCGCGCAGCCGCGCGGGCCATGGCAAGGTACTGGCCTTTGTATTTGCCCGAATAGATCGGATTGTCCCATTTGGTCGGGGTCACAAGTGGTGTCGGCTGAAGCCGGACCGAGTTGTTGTATTGTACAGCCGCACGCCGATCCAGAACCCCTGTCTGCGACGTAAACATCGCCATTCGGGATTTCGACGAGGCCATATCGGCCATGGCTGGTGCGGCGATTGCCGCGCTGAAAAATGTGATTGTCCCAATAAAAACTAGCTGTCGCATCGTACACCCTCGGGTAAATCTGCGGGGACCATAACGATGACAGGGGAATTTTCCAACCCGTTGCGACGCCGCGCACCCATGCCCCCCTCGCGCATCAGGTGAGCTTTGTGTAAGCCTGCTGTCAAATTGGACACGAACAGAGAATCGAAAGGAACACCATGGCCGGATCCGTGAACAAGGTTATTCTGGTGGGCAATCTGGGTCGCGACCCCGAGGTCCGCAGCTTCCAGAACGGCGGCAAGGTGGCAAACCTGCGCATTGCGACCAGTGAAAACTGGAAAGACCGCAACACCGGCGAGCGTAAAGAGCGCACCGAATGGCACACCGTCGCGATCTTCTCGGAGCCGCTGGTGCGTCTGGCCGAGCAATATCTGCGCAAGGGCAGCAAGGTCTATATCGAAGGCCAGCTGGAAACCCGTAAATGGCAGGACCAGTCCGGTCAGGATCGCTATTCGACCGAGGTTGTCCTGCGTCCCTACCGCGGCGAGCTGACCATGCTGGACGGTCGCGGTGAAGGTGGCCAAGGCGGCGGTGGCGGCAACTACGGC
>JAYZYX010000114.1:0-4718 GCA_036139795.1 Pseudomonadota bacterium
ATTTCAACGGGCTGGGGTTCTCTCCGGTCCAGTTGGCGTATCTGTTCCTGCTCTATGAGATCGCGGGGATTGTGACCAATCTGGGCGCGGGTTGGATTGCGGCGCGGTTCGGGCTGGCCTCGACCCTATACGGGGGGCTTGGCATCCAGATCGTCGCGTTGATCGCGCTGGCGCAGCTTGATCCAAGTTGGGGCGTTGTGGCCTCGGTCATTTATGTGATGGCAGTGCAGGGCCTGAGCGGAGTCGCCAAGGATCTGGCCAAGATGTCCTCAAAATCGGCGGTCAAGCTGCTGGCCCCCAAGGGCGACGGCACGTTGTTCAAATGGGTGGCGCTGCTGACGGGGTCGAAAAACGCGGTCAAAGGCGCGGGCTTTTTCCTTGGGGCGGCGCTGTTGGCAGTGGCCGGATTTACCGGCACGCTTTGGGGCATGGCGGCTATTCTGGCGGTGATCTTGCTGGCGATCGTTTTGTTCCTGCCCGCCGGTCTGCCTGCGGGCAAGAAGGGGACCAAGTTCTCGGCAGTGATCAGTCGCGATCCACGGGTCAACCGCCTGAGCCTTGCCCGCGTGTTCCTGTTTGCGGCACGTGATGTGTGGTTTGTGGTTGGCATTCCGATCTACTTCCAGTCGGTGCTGTCTGATGGCACGCCCGATAGCCGCCGCGCCGCCTTCTTTCTGATCGGGGGCTTTATGGCCCTTTGGATCATCGCCTATGGCGCGGTTCAGGCCTTTGCGCCCAAGCTGGTCGGCGGTAAAAGCCAACCCGTCCGGCAGATTGAAACCCAAGCGGTGCGTTGGGCGGCTTATCTGACGCCGATCCCCTTCGTGTTGGCAGGTGCAGCCTATGTGGCAGGGGCCGGAGCGGTCTGGCTGACGGCGCTGGTGGTGCTTGGGCTTTTGCTGTTTGGTTTTGTCTTTGCGGTGAACTCGTCCGTGCATTCCTACTTGATCCTTGCCTTTGCGGGCGAAGGGCGGGTCACGATGGACGTGGGCTTTTACTACATGGCGAATGCGGCGGGGCGTCTGCTTGGCACCCTGCTGTCGGGGCTGAGTTACCAGCTTGGCGGGCTGCCCTTGTGCCTCGGCACCGCAGGCGTGATGGCGGCGCTAAGCTGGATTGCCGTGCGCCGCTTGCAGCAGTTAGAGCCTGTGGCCGCTTAAACCAGCTTTGGCAGGGTCTTGGCCTGATGGCTAAGGCCCGAAGCCAGCGGGAAAACCGTGGCTTGAAGCGCGTGATAGATATCCGGCTTGCCGTCGAACTGGCGGGCGGTGGGGCGGCCGTCTGCGTCAATCTCGGGGAACCAGCCGCCATTTTCGGTGTCCATAAAATGGGCACCCGCGAACTGCCAAAGCTTGCGATACCACGCCTCATCGCCGGGGCGGCGGTCCAGCTTGATCAGGCTGGCAAGAACGCCGATCCCTTCGGTTACAGGCCACCAATAGCGGTCGCGGATCGCGGGGGTGCCATCGAAATCCAGCGTGTAAAAGATGCCGCCATCCTTGGGGTCCCACGCATCCATCAGCGCACGTTCCGCAATCGCACGCGCCTTCTCGGGCAGGCTTGGGTCCTTACGTCCCGCCAGATCCCAATGCTGCAAGGCCAGTCGGGCGAACTCTAGCGAATGGCCGGGGGTAGTGCCCGCAGGTCGGAACATGGGGTTGCCCGAATAGGCGCGATCAACGCTCCAATCCGCGCGATAGTGTTCGGGGATGCGCCAGTCGTTCTCTGCCGCTTGGCGGTGGATGAAAAAGTCCAGAATGCGGCCCGCCTTGTCCAGATAGCGCCCGTCGCCGGTGGCCTCAAAAGCGGCCAGCAGCGCCTCGGTCCCGTGCATATTGGCGTTCATGCCGCGATAGTCAGAGAATGGGGTCCAATCCTGGTTCCATTCGTCGGCGAACAGGCCGTGGTCATCTTCCCAATAATGCTGGTCCAGCAGTTCCGTGATGCCGCGGATCAGTTCGTCTGCGGCCGGATGTCCTGCCATCTTTGCGCTTGAGGCGGCCAGCAGTACAAACACATGTCCGTAGGCCAGTTTGCGGGTGTCGGTAGGCGAGTCCTCGGTCACGCCCCAGACATAGCCCCCATGAACGTGGTCCAGATGGTGCGAGGCCAGATAGCGCATCCCGTGATCGATGATCTCTTGGCAATCAGGCACACCTGCCAGATGGCCAAGGGCAAACGAATGGATCATCCGCGTGGTGCTGTGCAGCTCTTGCAGGCGCGAGGGCAGGGGTTGGCCCGCATAATCCAGCACATAAAAGCCGCCTTCGGGATTGACGCTGGCCCGAAAGAAATCGAACTGCCGCAGCGCCTGCGCCGCCAGCCAGTCGCGATGCGCAGGGGCATCGATCCAGAAGCAGTTGCTATCTTCGGGGCCGGATACGGAAATCGGAGCGGTGTGCATTTGTGCCTCATGGAACGCGGGTCGCCGAGAGGCTAGAGCAGCTGTGCGCCGAAGACAACGGCGTCATGTCATGCGCTAACATGATGGACTAATTCGGCCTGTTGCGGTTCTGTCCGCTGACGATCATAATCCGCGGACGATTTCGATTATCCCCGCTACAAAGGACATCTCCATGGTACAGAAAAGCGCTGAGGGTGACAAAATCGTTCGCCGCAAGCTTTCCGATCAGGTGCTGGACAAACTGCGCGAGATGATCAGCGCGGGTGAGTTGCGGCCGGGGGATCATATGCCATCCGAGCGCGCCTTGATGGAGCGTTTCGGCGTGGGCCGTCCTGCCGTGCGCGAGGCCCTGCAAAATCTGCACAACAGCGGTTTGATCACCATTAACCACGGTGAACGTTCGCGGGTGAACCAGATCGATGCGGATGTGGTCTTTGCCAAATCGGACGAGATTGCCCGACTGGTCCTAAGCGCCGCCCCCGGCAATCTGGAGCATCTGAAATCCGCCCGTCAGATGTTCGAACTGGGCTTGGTGCGCGTGGCTGCGGAAAAAGCGACGGCGGAAGATGTGGCCGACCTGCGTGCCATCGTCGAGCGTCAGCGCGGTCATCTGGACGACCCCGCGCTTTTCGTAGCCGAGGATATGGTCTTTCACAGCCGCATCGCGAAAATCTCGGGCAATCCGATCATTGAGGCGGTGTCGCGTGCGATGCTTGGATGGCTTTTTGAATACCACAAAGGGCTGCTGCATTGGTCCGGCAAAGAGACCGTCACCTTGGCCGAGCATGAGCGCATCGTGAACCTGATTGAGGCCGGCGATGCCGAAGGCGCGGTCAAGGAAATGGCCGAACATCTGGACCGCGCCAAAGGCATCTTTGAGCCGAAGGTTTAAAAGACGTAGCTGAAGGTCAGGCCCGGTGAATAGTCGATGCTCTCACTTTCGTAGCCGCCCCGTTCCTGATAGCGGGTTCCGGTCAGCGAGGCGGACAGCACCATGCTCTCGGACAGCCAGTGATCCAGAGAGAAGGTGACTTCGGTCGTCAGGTTCTGGATCGGTGTGGGCAGATCGAACCCGAACGACACGTCGATCCCGAAGTCGGTGCTGTCTGACAGCGCGTGGCTAATGGATGCGCCGAAGGTTGCGCTGGTCTCAGTCAGATCATCGTCCACATAAAGTGTCCGTGTCAGCTGCATATAAGGTGTCATGACCGTGGCCTCATCCACGTCGAAATCATAGCCCACACCCGCCGAGACCTCCATGTAGGGGTCCAGCATCTCGCCGGTGTCCTGATCAAGATCGCCCCCCATTTCGAAGGTCGCGCTTAGATCAAACCCGCCGGTGGTGATGTCGTAGGCGGTACCCAGATATAGGCCAGCACTGATTCCGCTGGGGTCACTTTCGGCGTGGTAAATATCCAGTCCAGCATAGCCGCTGAGGGTCTGCGTGTCGGACAGTTCGATCTCATGGCGGATTTCCGCGTTCGTTTCTTTGGAAACAGTCTTTACCGTTTCTTCGTCATTCTGACGCTCATAGTTAACAGCGACGGTGTAGGGAGAGATGCTGATTTCGGTTTCGGCTTTTGCGGAAATCGGAAGCATGGTCAGCCCCGGCGTACACAGGGCCAAAATTCCGCCAGTGCGGATGAGAAGATTGTTAAACATTAACTTTTTGCTTTCTTTATACGCAAATTTTACTCGTTAAAGTTGATTTTTGAGGCGTTAGTAAAACTGTCATTTTTACTTATGTTTAACATAGATGAAATCGACCGGGATCGTAAAGGCTTCGTCACCGATCCGCCGATTAGAATAAAATTGTGCAAATTTTCCTCGTTTTATCATACATTAAGAAAATCGAAAGTCGCGGATTGGGGTGTGGCTTTCGCGTGTTGAGGATCATTTTTGTAGGTTTTGCTATGTTTGAAAGTGTGATCGCCGGGGCGGAATCCTCGGTCGCGAGCTATTGCCGCTCATTTCCACGCGTGTTCGATCACGCAAAAGGTGCCGAGCTTTGGGACGCGGAGGGAAACCGCTGGATTGATTTTCTTTCCGGCGCCGGAGCGTTGAATTATGGACACAACCCAGAGCAGATGAAGCAAGCGCTTCTGGATTATATTTCCGATGACCGGATCGGCATGAGCCTTGATCTCTGGACTGTTGCCAAGGCGCAATTCCTGAATGCCTTTACCCAGAATATTCTGGAGCCGCGGGGGCTGGATTATGCGGTGCAGTTCACCGGCCCCACCGGGACCAATGCGGTTGAGGCCGCGCTAAAGCTGGCGCGGTTGGCGACGGGGCGCAGCTCGATCGGGCGGTT
>JAYZYX010000115.1:0-27916 GCA_036139795.1 Pseudomonadota bacterium
ATTGTCATCTACGACCCGTTGGATCAGGAAAGCTCGGATGGGCGGCGACCTTTGAACAGTCGCACTTACTACGCCCGGCTGACGCAAGCGCTGATCACGGCGATGACCGCACCGATGGCCGAGGGCCGCCTCTATGAGGTGGATATGCGTCTGCGTCCCTCGGGAAATCAGGGGCCTGTCGCCACCAGTCTGGACGCCTTCCGGAACTACCAGACGAATGAGGCGTGGACGTGGGAACATCTGGCCCTAACCCGTGCCGCCGTTATCGCCGGTGGTGCAGAACTGGCCGCCGATGTCGAGGCATTCCGCCGCGAGGTTCTGCAAGCCCCGCGCGACGCTGCCGCCGTTCTGGCCGAGGTGCGCGATATGCGCGCCCGGATCGCTGCGGCCAAAGCCCCCGAGGGGCTATGGGATGCCAAGATCGGCGCAGGCCGGATGCAGGACATTGAACTTTTCTCTCAGGCTGCGGCATTGGTCTCGGGCAGTGCCGAGCGGACCGTCATGGCTGGCCTTGATGCCGCCTTTGACCTTGGCTGGGTCGCGGATGAGGAACGAGAGGCGCTGGTCCAATGTTATGAGCGCTTGTGGCAAATCCAGATTGCCACGCGGCTGCTTGGAACGGGCTGTCTTGCGCCTGAGCAATTGGGCTTAGGCGGGCAATCTTTCCTGACGCGTCTGTGCCGCTGCGACGATCTGGACAAGCTGGCGACCGATCTGGCGCAAGGCCATGAGGCTGCACGTCAGATTATCGATCAGGTCATTGCCGCGCGGGCAAAGGCACCAGAAGGCGGAGAAGAGGGTGATGAAGACTAAAGGTGATGCAGCTGATCCCAAACGTCTGGTGGCCGAGGCCTACCGGATCGAAGGGATCACAGAGGCTGAATGCCGCAGCATTTTTCTGGATTGGGCCTTAAGCCTTGAGGGGCTGTCCACCCCTGAGGCTCTGGCACAACTGCTCGCCGCCTATGGGGGGGACGAGACCCACCCCATGACAAAGGTCCTGACCGAGGGCCTTTCGGTCCCGACAACTCCGCGCCGTCGCGGTGGTTGGCGCAGCCGTCCCAGAGAATAGGGAACACTCTGCAAAAAGGAACGCGGCCATATGCATGGCCGCGTACAGGTCTTTAAGGCAGGCACTTCGCGTGCCTGCGACATGTGGCATTGCTGCCCCTTAGCGTGGCAGGGCAGCAGCCTCTTTGGCAAGGGCAACGATCCCCTCCCAGTCGCCTGCTTCCATAAGGTCTTTCGGTGCAACCCAGCTGCCACCGACGCAGGCAACATTCGAAAGGGACAGATAGTCATTGGCGTTCTTCAGGCTGACCCCACCGGTCGGGCAGAAAGTCACCTGCGGGATCGGCGCGCCTATGGCTTTCAGGGCCTTTGCGCCACCGTTGGCTTCGGCGGGGAAGAACTTTTGGGTGGTATAACCGCGCTCTAGCAGGGCCATTGCTTCTGATGCCGTGGCCGCGCCGGGCAGCAGGGGCAGATCATGGGCTTCACAGGCAGACAAAAGCTTGTCGGTCGCGCCCGGAGAAACACCAAAGGTCGCGCCAGCGGCGACAGCTGCAGCCACATCTTCACGCGTTAGCAGCGTGCCCGCGCCGACGATGCCCCCTTCAACTTTTGCCATCTCGCGGATCGCATCCAGTGCAACAGGGGTGCGCAGTGTCACTTCCAATACGGGCAAGCCGCCAGCCACCAGAGCCTCTGCAAGAGGACGCGCGTGCGCTAGTTCATCGATGACAAGGACGGGAATCACAGGCGCTTTGCGGCACAGTTCGATTGAGCGGTTGCTGGCTTCGGTGGGGGTCATGGAAATCTCTCCGGTTAGCGCTTCGGATATGTTGGATGCCTCCGGCGGAGGTATTTTGCCCAAGATGAATAACGCACTGCGCTCTGGTTTCATCTTGGCATAAATACCTCCGCCGGAGGCGAAAATTACACCACGACGGCCGCCCCTTGCGAGGCCAGACCAACGTTGCGGCGGAAGGTTTCGAACATTTCGCGCCCGAGGCCGGCGCTGTTCTTGCTTAGATCTGCGGTGATACCTTCACGGTTCGCGAAATCGGCCTCAAGGCATTCAATCACACCGCTTTTCGCATCAACACGCAGAAGGTCCCCGTCCTTCAGTTTAGCAAGAGGGCCGCCAAGGGCCGCTTCGGGGCTGACGTGGATGGCTGATGGCACTTTGCCAGAGGCACCAGACATACGGCCATCAGTCACTAGCGCGACCTTCAGGCCGCGGTCTTGGAGGACAGCCAGCGTTGGGGTGAGCGAATGAAGTTCGGGCATGCCATTGGCTTGAGGGCCTTGGAAGCGGACAACGACGACGGTGTCTTCGGTGAACTCTCCGCGCTGGAAGGCGGCTTTGACGTCGGCTTGGTCGTGGAACACACGGGCCTTTGCCTCGATCATATGGCGTTCGGGGGCGACGGCAGAGACCTTCATGATGCCTGCGCCGAGGTTGCCGGTTAGTTGCCGCAGGCCACCGGTTTTCTGGAAGGCGTCAGCGGCGGGGCGCAGGATCTTGTCGTTTTGGGTCTCTTTCGATCCAGCAACCCAAGTGAGTTTCTCGCCATCCAGCTTCGGCTCCTCAGTGTAGCGCGACAGGCCTTGTCCAGCGATGGTTTGCACGTCCTCATGCAAGAGGCCTGCATCCAGAAGCTCGCCGATCATATAGCCAAGACCGCCCGCCGCGTGGAAGTGGTTCACGTCGGCCAGACCGTTCGGATAGACTTTCGCCATCAGCGGCACGACCGAGGAGAGCTCGTCAAAGTCTTGTAGCTCTAGTTCAACCCCAGCGGCGCGGGCCATGGCGGGCAGGTGCAGCACAAGGTTGGTCGAGCCGCCCGTGGCCATCAGGCCGACGATGCCATTCACAAAGGCTTTCTCGTCCAGCACGTCGCAGACCGGCGTGTATGCGTTGCCAAGGCCGGTGATGGCGGCGGCGCGTTCTACACCTGCGATGGTCAGAGCATCGCGCAGGGGCGTATTGGGATTGATAAACGAGCTGCCGGGCAAGTGCAGGCCCATGAACTCCATCAGCATCTGGTTGCTGTTGGCCGTGCCGTAGAAGGTGCAGGTGCCGGGGCCGTGGTAGCTGGCCATCTCGGCCTTCATCAGTTCTTCGCGGCCCACTTCGCCGGTGGCGAATTTCTGGCGCACTTTGGCTTTTTCGTCGTTCGGGAGGCCGCTGGTCATGGGACCGGCGGGCAGGAAGATGCCGGGGATATGGCCGAAGGTAGCGGCGGCGATGATCAGGCCGGGAACGATCTTGTCACAGACGCCCAGATAGAGCGCAGCGTCATAGGTGTTGTGGGACAGGGACACGCCGGTGGCCAAGGCGATGACGTCACGGGAAAACAGCGACAGTTCCATGCCCGTCTGGCCTTGGGTCACGCCATCACACATGGCAGGCACGCCGCCTGCGACCTGCGCGGTTGCGCCAATGCGGCGGGCGGTCTGGCGGATCAGTTCGGGGTAACGCTCATAGGGTTGGTGCGCCGACAGCATGTCGTTGTAGGCGGTCACGATCCCGATGTTGGGCGCGCGGCCAGCGGCCAGCGCGTCCTTGTCCTGCCCCATGGCAGCATAGGCGTGGGCCTGGTTGCCGCAGGCCAGATGGGCACGGGCGGGGCCTTGCTCGCCTGCGCGGCGCATCAGATCCATATAGGCATCGCGACGGTTTTTTGAACGTTCACGGATGCGCTGGGTCACGTTATGGATTGTATTATTGAGGGGCATTGGGTAGCTCCTTTGCGTCCTGTCGCGCGGTCTATAGCAGCTTCAGTTAGCGCTAACAAGGTGGGTCGGTCTATAACAAAGGTCGAAGAGTTCCCTTTTCTTGCGCCGTCGGGATCGATAGAGGGCCATTATGACAACAGATTACCCCACCATCCGCATGAAACCAAAGGCCGAAGCCCGCGCCATTCGGCACGGCTTTCCCTGGGTCTATGATAACGAGCTTGTGACAGACCGCCGCACACGCGGCATCGAGGCCGGCGCTTTGGCGATCCTTGAGGACGCAGAGCGCCGTCCGATCGCACTGGTCACAGTCAACGCCGGATCGCGCATTATGGCGCGGGTCATTGACCGGCAGCTGGACGCGGTCGTTGACCAAAGCTGGTTCGAGGCCCGACTGACCCACGCTCTGGCCCACCGCGAACGCCTGTTCGATCAGCCCTATTACCGTCTGGTGCATGCCGAGGCTGACGGTCTGCCCGGTGTAGTCATCGACCGTTTCGGCGATGTGGCGGTGGTGCAGCCGAACGCCGCTTGGGCCGAGGTGCGCTTTGACATGTTGGCGGCAGCATTGGTGAAGGTCACCGGCGTCTCTACCGTGATCAAGAACGGCACCGGACGGGCGCGTAGTCTTGAAGGTCTGGACGAGGAAACCGTAGTTGCCATCGGCGCTGCGCCTGAGGCGGCCTTGCAGGTACCGATGAATGGCGCGGTCTACATGGCCGACGTGATGGGTGGTCAGAAGACCGGTATCTTCTATGACCAGCGTCCCAACCATGCCTTTGCCAAAGGTCTGGCGAAAGATGCCAAGGTGCTGGACGTTTTCAGCCACGTTGGCGGCTTTGGTCTGGCGATGCTGGCAGGCGGCGCGGCGTCGGCTCTGTCGGTAGATGGCTCGGCTGCGGCGCTGGAACTGGCTGAGGCAGGCGCAGCCGCGTCGGGCTTTGCTGACCGTTTCGCCTCCCGCAAGGGGGATGCTTTCGATGTGCTGGAAGCATTGCGCGAAGAAGGCGAGATGTTTGACGTGGTGATCTGTGATCCGCCCGCCTTTGCGCCCTCGAAACAGGCGCTTGAAGCTGGTCTGCGGGCCTATGAACGGATCGCCCGTCTGGCGACCCCGCTGGTGAAAGAGGGCGGCTATCTGGGCCTGTGTTCCTGTTCCCATGCGGCGGATCTGACGCGGTTCCGCGGGGCCTGTACCCGTGGCATCGGGCGGGCAGGGCGCTATGGCCAGCTGGTCTACACAGGCTATGCGGGCGCGGATCATCCGCTGCTGCCACAACTTGCCGAAAGCGGCTATCTCAAAGCGCTGTTCTACCGCGTATGAAGGTGCTTTTGGACGCCTGCGTGCTGTTCCCGACCGTGATGCGTGAAGTGCTGATCGGGGCGGCGCAGGCGGGCCTTTATGAACCTCTGTGGTCCGACCGCCTGCTGGAAGAGTGGCGTCGGGCCGCAGCCCGTTTTGGTCCCGTTGAGGCGATGCAGGCCGAGGCACAGATCGCCCTGTTGCGGGCCGCATACCCCAAGGCCTCCGTGCAGGGGTATGAGCCGATTGAGGCCCGTCTTTATCTGCCGGATATGGCTGATCTGCATGTGCTGGCAGCGGCGATCAAAGGGCACGCGGATATTCTGGTGACCCTGAATGCCAAAGACTTTCCCCGTCACACGCTGACCGAGGAAGGGCTGGAGCGACTGGATGCGGATCAATTCATGATGATGCTGCACGACCGCGCCCCAGATCAGGTGGCCGCTGTGGTCGAAAAGGTCCGCGCTACCGCCGAGGCAATGGACGACGCGCCCCGCGATACCCGCGCCCTGATGAAAAAGGCGCGGATGCCTAGGCTTGGCAAGCGGCTGGGTTAAGCTTTCCAGCGCAACTGGTTCGCCTCAATCGCTTTGATCCGATCATCCGTTTTCGGGTGGCTCATAAGCCATGCCGGGATGACGCCTCCGCGGCTTTGGGTAAGAGCGTCCAGCTTGCGGAAGAGGGTCTTTTGCGGCTCGACCCCGATGCCAGCTTTCATCAGCAGGGCCGAGGCATAGGCGTCCGCCTCATATTCGTCATTGCGCGATAGGCGCGCCGCCACAAGGCTGGTTAGGGCGTTCGCAATCCAGACGCCGATGCCGGGCAGGAATCGACTAAGGATCAGCGCAAGCGCCGTACGCATGGCGTTTTGACCGGAAAAGTCGATCATTCGTTTGCGGGTATGTCCCAGCGCCACATGGCCTAATTCGTGGGCGATCACACTGGCCATTTCTTCGGCGCTGACCTCACCGGCGCGGTAGCGTTGAAAGAACCCCCGCGTGATGAAAATCCGCCCGTCGGGGGCGGCCAGACCATTCACAGGCTCGACCTCATAGATGTGCACGCGGATGCGCGGCAGTTCCAAAGCGGCGGCCATGCGGTCGGTCAGTTTACTTAAATCCGGATCAGCCAGTTCGGTCGAGCGGGCATCCAGTTCCTTACGGGTGCGCCAAGCGCTGAACTGGTACATGACCAGCCCGTAAAGGATCGCAAGCAGAAGGGGCGTGAATTTCAACATGAGGGGAAGATGGGGTCTTTCGCCCGAAAAGAAAAGCGTCAGGGTAATGTAAGGGGCGCGATCCTGACGTAGGGGTGTTTGCCTAGCGATGGGACTTTGCCCGCTTGGCCCGATGCAGGAGCCAAGCCCCCAGCGCAATCGCCGCCGCGAGCGAGGTGACAAAGCCGATGGCATTGCTCAGGATCTCTCCGACCGCGCTGAAACTGGTCGAGAAGGCGAAGCCCAGACCCACATAGATCGTGACCCAGATCGTCTCGCCCAAGGTGTCCCACAGGGTGAAGCGCGCCCATGACAGGCGCGTCGCGCCCGCGACCATGTTTACCCAAGGCCCTAAGGGCGCGAACAGCCAAGTGCTGAGGAACACGCCGATCCCGCCATGCTTGTCGACTGTGGTGTGCGCACGCGCCAGCAGTTGCTGGCGGCTTTGGCTGCCTTTAGCCAGTCGGTTTAACCCTGCGCCCGCGCGGCGGCCGATCTGATAGCCGCTTTGATCCCCAAGAACCGCACCGGCAAAGGCGCTGGCGGCTACTTGCCACAGAACCATATCGCCGACCGCCGCCATCGCGCCGCTGGCCAGCATCATCAGCGAGCTTGGCATCGGCACCAGCAGACACGACAGAAAGGTCGAGGCAAAGATCACCCAGACGCCATAGTCGGTGACGAGGCCGAAGAGATACTCAGTCATGCTTGCCGCTCTGGTAATCCTGAAGTGCAGCAGTCAGTTTCTCGATCAGTTCTTGCGGCGGGATGCCAGCGGCGGTAGCGATACCGTCAAGAGGCTGCGGCTTGCCATCGGGGGGCGGCATGTCGGTCAGTTCGTGCATGATCCGGAACATGTCGGGTTTGTCGATATGCCAGCTTTCCGCAACATAGCGCGGTGTCATCCAGCCTTGGATAGGTTGGTTTGTCGCCACGGGATGATCCCAGAAATCCCTTGCCTTATGAAAGGTGCGCCAGCCGAAGAAGACCACCAGCACCAGCAGGCCCACAAACAGCGCGGTCAAAAACGGATGACGTTTCCAGACCGTCAAAGCGCGCTTCATCGTCCAAGCTCTTTCATGCCGCGTTCGATCCCTTCAAGGGTCATGGGAACCATGCGGTTCTCGAAAATCTGGCGGATCATCTGGATCGACTGGGTGTAGGGCCAGTAGTTTTCCGGCACCGGATTGATCCACAAATGGTTGGGCCAATGGTGGCGCGCCCGCTCTAGCCAGACCTGACCGGATTCTTCGTTCCAGTGCTCATTGGCACCGCCGGGAATAGCGATCTCATAGGGGGACATGCTGGCATCCCCGACAAAGATGCATTTGTAGTCCGGCCCGTAGGTGTTCAGCACCTCATAGGTCGGGATCTGTTGGTTCCAGCGGCGGGCGTTGTCACGCCAGACTCCTTCGTACAGGCAGTTGTGAAAGTAGTAGTATTCCAGATGCTTGAATTCGACCCGCGCCGCCGAGAACAGCTCCTGCACCACCTTCACATGGTCATCCATTGACCCGCCGACGTCCAGAAACAGCACGACCTTCACGGCGTTGCGCCGCTCGGGGCGGGTTTTGACGTCCAGATAGCCGTGTTCGGCGGTAGCGCGGATGGTGCCGTCCAGATCCAGCTCTTCATGGGCGCCGTCGCGGGCCCATTTCCGCAGGCGCTTCATGGCGACCTTGATGTTGCGGGTACCCAGTTCGACCGAGTCGTCCAGATTGCGGAATTCGCGTTTGTCCCAGACCTTGACCGCACGGCGATGGCGGCTTTCGTGCTGGCCGATGCGGATGCCTTCGGGGTTATAGCCATAGGCCCCGTAGGGCGAGGTTCCCGCCGTCCCGACCCATTTGTTGCCCCCCTGATGGCGGCCCTTTTGTTCCTCAAGACGCTTTTTCAGCGTCTCCATCAGCTTGTCAAAGCCGCCCATCGCCTCGATCGCGGCCTTTTCCTCTTCGGTCAGGTGCTTTTCGGCCATCTTGCGCAGCCAATCTTCTGGCAATTCCAGCGCGTCCAGAACTGCGCCGTTGGGGATATTCTCGATCCCCTTGAAGCTTTCGGAAAAGGCTTGGTCAAAGCGATCCAAATGGCGTTCGTCCTTCACCATGACGGTGCGGGCGAAATAGTAGAAGGCTTCGATGTCGTAGGTGGTCAGGCCCGCCTGCATCCCTTCCAGGAAAGACAGATATTCGCGCAATGAGACGGGGACACCGCGTTTACGCAGACGTTCAAAGAAGGGCAGGAACATGGGTTACATCGCGTTGCGCATCAGGATGACTTGCACGATGACACCAAGGATCGCGAAAATCACCCCGTAGGTTGCGATATAGTGCAGCTTGTCGGCGGTTGTGCCTTTGCCGCGCTTGGCTTTTAGGCCGCCGATGGCCGCACCGAAAATGACAAAACCCAGCACTAGCAGCATATCAGGCCCCTTCGCATATCGTTACGCGGGGCCCGACACTGTGGCGATCAAAGCGGGCTGAACCCCGTCATGGCACGCAGTCTCTGGCGGGTTTCCCGCTCTGAGCCAAAGCCGTACCGCGCCCACGCCAGACTGTCCACCCGTGCGCTGCGGGCGTCGGTGGCCATACCAGCCTGCTTTAGCGCCTCGGAGCGCAGTAGCATCAGGGCTGACAGCAGGGCTGCGTTTTCCGCGCGGCTGGCGGTGGGCAGGTTGGCCTCGATATATTGCAGGGCCAGCATGGGGTTGTCTTGCCGCAATGCTAGCGCGGCAACCTGACTGGCCACATGGGCGCGGTGCAGTTCAGTGCCAGCGTTGGCAGCGAAATACTGGTCCGCGTTCAAATAAGCCCGCATCGCCATATCAAGGTCGGTCCGCTGGGCCAGTCGCCCGATGGAGAACCATGTAAAGCCCATGCGCACATCGGTCAGACCGTAGAGTTGGGCGATATGCAGAGCGCGCTCTGCGGCGGGTAGCCGTTGCGCCATCGGCGTACCAACACCCAGTGCTGCGATCATCTCGCGCTTCCACTCGTCAGGGGTGTAGGGCAGGTTGGGGCCGGGGGCCTTTTCGCCAGCAGGGTTCAAGCGCGCCAGAATGCCAGGCAACTTGGATGCAACCTGCGTGCGTGTCATGCCGCTGGACAGCTCTGGCGCATAGGTTGTGCGCAGCACCAGCATGTCAAAGCCGGTCAGCACCGTGTGGATGTTATCATCGTTAAAGATGCTGTCGGGTAGACGATAGAGGTCATTGAGCGGCCCCAATGCCTGCGCCAGTTCTTCGTGCAGACAGTCGCGGGTCTCTTGCGGGCTGGTGTCGTTGGGGACGAAAATTGTAATCTTTCGTCGCGTATCCAGACTGCCCCAATCGGTGATTTTGGTCCGGCGCGTCAGGCGGTATTCGGCAATCGAACTTACATTCGGGGCCACAAAGCACGCCGCCGAGGGGATCGCCTTTTGAATGTCAGAGCGCCTTACGGCCATGACAGTGATGCTGGCGTCCGGTTCGTAAGTTCTGGTGATATTCAGATGGGCCTCATTCCGAAGCCGCAGCAGCAGACGTTCCAGATCAGGAACCAGCGTGCTGGAGGGATCGCCCTTCACCGTCACGCTGATCGGCCCTTCGAAGCGGGTCATCGCCTTAAGGTGGCGTCCGCTTTCCATGCGAAAGGTCAGATCGAGAAAATCGCGGGCGATTTCAGTGTTAGATCGCGAGGCTGGCGTGGCCTGCGGATGCGAGAAAACCCGCATCTGTGGCATGTCCGGCGCGGCAGAAAATGCACGGGAAGCTGTGTTTTGATCAGGAATGCTTGCGCCACAAGCCCCTAGAAACAGGAGGGCAGACAAGAGCAAAGGTCGAAACATCATACGGCACCCGCAAAACTACTGCGCCCGTAAATTCCTGCTTCGTCCGAATCATTCTTAGGTTGTGGGGCCCGCTTTGCTCTGCCTTGCACCAGTCCGGCGCGGGGGCGGAAATCGTTAAGAAACACGTCAGCAGTCCTTATTTTGTTGCTGACTTAGGTGTGTTTCAGGAAGCGGGCCACATCATGCTAAGATTAGGAAATTTGTAAGGCTACATTACTGTTGTTTCCCTTTTAACATAAAAGCTAGCCTTTCAAACAGATGAACGTCCTGTTCATTTTTGAGAAGTGCACCATGCATTTTTGGTAGGGCGCTTTTGCCGTCACGGCGCAGGTCATCTGCCGAGAGGTCTTCGGCCAGCAGTAGCTTGAGCCAGTCCAACACCTCGGAAGTTGAGGGTTTTTTCTTCAAACCGGGGGTCTCGCGGATCTGGTAGAACTGGGTCAGGGCTTCGGTCAGCAAAGACGATTTGATGCCCGGAAAATGCACGTCCACGATCTTACGCATTGTTTCCGCATCGGGGAAAGTAATGTAGTGAAAGAAGCACCGACGCAGGAAAGCGTCCGGTAATTCCTTCTCATTGTTGGACGTAATTATGACGATGGGCCTTTGTTTCGCCCTGATTGTCTGGCCTGTCTCGTAGACGAAGAACTCCATCTTATCGAGTTCCTGAAGCAGATCGTTCGGGAACTCGATGTCCGCTTTGTCGATCTCGTCGATCAGCAAAACAACGCGCTGATCCGCATCAAAGGCCTGCCAGAGTTTGCCTTTGCGGATGTAATTGCCCACGTCTTCAACCCGCGGATCGCCCAGTTGCGAGTCGCGCAGGCGAGACACTGCGTCATATTCATAAAGGCCCTGCTGAGCGCGCGTTGTCGATTTTATGGACCATTCCAGCATGGGAAGGCCCAAAGAGTCCGCAACCTGACGGGCCAGCTCGGTTTTGCCTGTGCCGGGCTCTCCCTTTACAAGAAGGGGTCTTTGCAAAGTAACTGCGGCGTTTACTGCAATTGTCAGGTCGGGCGGCGCGACATATTTGTCGGTCGAGGTGAATTTCATCAGTATTTTCCTAATCTTTCCTCAATCGTGACTGAAGCTATCAGAAAGCAATCGGGTAGCAACGCGGTCTGTATTGTGTAGTGACAAGGGCGGATTGGTAGGCTAATTGCATCCTCGGAAAGGGGGCCCATATGTCTGATAATTCAAGCACCTCAGACGAGGGCTACATTGAGGGAGCGGAGATGAAAGCAGAGTCTTTTCTGCCTGACGATTATCAGCCGGCTGAAGACGAGCCGTTCATGAATGATCGCCAGCTGGAGTATTTCCGGCGCAAGTTGGTCACGTGGAAGAACGAGATTCTCGAAGACAGCCGCGAGACGATCGAAACCTTGCAAGGTAGCACGCGTAACATTCCTGATCTGACCGATCGCGCCAGTGAAGAGACCGATCGCGCGTTGGAGCTGCGCACCCGTGACCGTCAGCGCAAGCTGGTCGCCAAGATTGAATCGGCCCTGCGCCGGATCGACAACGGCGAATACGGGTACTGCGAAGTGACCGGCGAGCCGATCTCTCTGAAGCGTCTGGACGCACGTCCGATCGCCACCATGAGCCTTGAGGCGCAAGAGCGTCACGAGCGCCGTGAAAAAGTCCACCGTGACGATTGATCCGGTGGCTGTAGACCGAGATTGATAAAGGCGCCGGACCCTCGCGGTCTGGCGCTTTTTGTTTCTGAAGGGCGCATTTGATGTCTTTGCTGCAAAAGAAATTCGTGGTGGCCGGTGGCGGTATCGCTGGCATGGCTATGGCCTTGGGGCTGCTTCAGAAGGGGGCGGATGTCACCGTTCTGGAACAGGCCGAAGCCATCACCGAAGTCGGTGCGGGTCTTCAAATCTCGCCCAACGGTCTGAAGGTTCTGCAATCTCTGGGTGTGGCGGACGAATTGGCGGCGCTCAGCCAGAGGGCGAAGGCAGTTGTCCTGCGGGATTATCGTCGCGGGCCCGCCGTTGCGCGGCTGGATCTTCAGAAATATGCCTCTGGCTCGTCCTACCTGCTGGTTCATCGGGCTGATCTGATTGACGTGCTGGCCCGCGCGGTGCGGGCCGCAGGGGCCAAGGTGCGCCTGCTACAGCAAGTGGCCCGCTATGAGGACGGCCCAAGCCAAAAGCTGGTCATGACCTGCGGGACGGTGATCCATGCGGACATTGTGATCGGGGCCGACGGAGTCAAATCGGTGATCCGTCAGGCGCTGAACGGGACCGAGGCGCCGTTTTTCACGGGGCAGGTCGCGTGGCGGGCGATTGTGCCGAACGTGATCGGGCAGGGGCCAGAGGCGCGGGTCTATATGGGGCCGCAGCGCCATCTGGTGTGCTATCCGCTGCGGGATGGAAACAGCCTGAACATCGTCGCAGTGAAAGAACGCGCCGCTTGGGCCAGCGAAGGCTGGAACTTTGAGGACGACCCCGCCCATCTGCGTGCCACCTTCCACCAGTTCCACCCAGAGGTCCGGCAGATGTTGGATCAGGTGCAGCAGGTCCATCTGTGGGGCCTTTTCCGCCACCGGATCGCGCCGAACTGGCACAACGGTCAGGCGGTTCTTTTGGGGGACGCTGCCCATCCGACGCTGCCGTTTCTGGCGCAGGGAGCGAATATGGCGCTGGAAGATTCGCACATTCTTCTGCGCTGCCTCGAATCCTACGCCACCGAGGCCGAGGCTTTTGATGCCTATCAATCGATTCGCCTTCCTCGGGTAAATCGAATCATCGAGGCCGCAAATGGCAACGCGTGGAAATACCATTTGGCGTCCAAACCGCTTCGGCTGGGGGCGCATATCGGGATGGGACTCTTCAGCCGTCTCATGCCTGCACAAATGGTGGGCAGTTTTGATTGGCTATATGAGTACGATGTGACCCGTCAGCCTATTAAAGCCTGACGGGAAAAACGCAGATTCGCGGGCCTCAGGCGTCCAGCGTTAGCCACACAGGAACGTGGTCCGAGGGTTTTTCCCGTCCGCGCACTTCGGCTTCGATCCGGCAATCGGTCAACAAGTCGGCCGCCTCGGGGCTGAGCAGAAAGTGGTCGATCCGGATGCCGTCGTTCCGCTGCCAAGCGCCTGCCTGATAATCCCAAAAGCTGTAATGGCCGCCGCCGTGAGTGCGGGCGCGGAAGGCTTCGGTAAAGCCAAGATCCAAAATCCGGCGGAATGCGGCGCGGCTTTCGGGTAGGGCCAGCGCGTCTTTTTGCCATGCTTCGGGGCGGGCGGCGTCTTCGTCTTGGGGGATGATGTTGTAGTCGCCCGCCATGACCACAGGCATCTCATCGCGCAACAATTCCGCTGCATGACGGCGCATTCTTTCCATCCAAGCCAGCTTATAGTCGTATTTCGGGCCCGGAACGGGGTTTCCGTTTGGCAAATACAGGCCGCACAGGCGGACGGGATGCTTGTCCCCGATCACCGTTGCCTCGATCCAGCGGGCCTGTTCGTCGCTGTCATCACCGGGCAAACCACGGCGAATATCCTCAAGCGGAAGCTTGGAAATCAGCGCTACACCGTTGAAACTTTTCTGGCCGTGGGTCTCGACGCGGTAGCCTAGATCTTCGATCAACTCACGCGGGAAGGCCTCATCCACGGACTTGATTTCCTGCACCGCAACCACATCCGGCGAGGCTTCTTTCAGCCATGTCAGCAGAGTTTCGATCCGCGCTTTTACGCCATTGATGTTGTAAGTCACAATTTGCATCACACTCTCCTGTCGCCTCTCAACCGGATATTGCCCATAGGATGAAATGTGGCAACCCCGAGGCAGATCAGGTTTCGGGTGCAAGGTCAGGTATTCGTGAATAACGAGATTATTAACGGCGAATTAATCTTTAGGTTGCAAGGGCCACCGATTTTGGTGAGTATCCTGATGTGGCAATATTATGGCCTATTTTAGAAGCCTTCTGGGCCGTTTTGGTCGAGAGCGTTTTTGTAGGTTCAATTTTTTAAAGTAATGGAGTGCGTGATGCGGGCCTCCCAGCGCGTCCAGACGTTTAGTCCGAAAAGTACGAGTTCAAATGTTGTGTATTTCTTTGCTCCTCGGGGCGGGGTGAGTCGTTTGACTGGCTTCCTCGAGACAATGTTGCGCGATCGTCATTCTGTAGGATCGCAGCAGTGGCTGACCGAGTCGTCTTTCCTGATGCAGATGCTGGAAACGTCCCAGCAGCATAATGTCATCAGCGATGACGGGATTTTCACGTCTTACTATCAATCTCTCGCGGGTCGGCTGCAGCTGAACCCGCAAGCGTACAAAGACTACTTGTCCCTTGCGCTTAGCTTTGAAGAGCTAACCGGTGCGGATGCAGAAGCCGACGGGATGATGAACTGGATCCTCTCGCGCGATCTGCCAACGGGTGAGATGAACGACATCGACCGTCTTGAGGCGTCGTGGCTGATGGCTCGCCGTGGACGCCGTGCGCTGCCCTACAGCGCCGAGAAAGAGATGCAGAACCGCGTGCAAAGCTACATCGCACGTGCGGATCTGTTTGCCCAATCGCCCCGCGGTCGAGAGTTGTTCCGTGCCCTTGGCTATCTGACAGACTTCGGGCGCCTGCCGGTGATCCTGCCCGGTGCGGTCCGCTATAGCCTGCGCAATGCAGGGTTCTATGCGCTGCTGTCCGGCGACATCGAAACGCTGGCGCTGGTTTGCGTGGCCCATCGCTTTGTCCGCCTTGCCCCGCCGCAAGAGTGGGAAGCATTGGTCACCGCTTATTTGGATGCACTGACCGTTACCGATGAGCCTCAGCCCCGTGATGCTGACTGCTTTGAAGGCTTTGTTGCTGCGAACTGGATGCTTTCAGCGGCTGGCCGTCCCGCCTTTGCTCGCGTGTCGGATCAAACCGGCGCTTGGTTTATCTGTGATACGCCTCCGTTGAACGCGCTGCCCCAGATTGAGGCTGCACTGGCCGAAATCTCGAATAAGCGTTCGGGCGAATGGGCTGACATGCAGGCCATGCTGTTCGGTCATCTTGGTGAAGCAGAGACCCGTCTGCTGCTGCGCACTTCGCGCACCGCTGGGTTTGAAGCTTTCTTTGAGGTCTTTGCTCGCCCGTTCGAGCAGTTCTGACATCAGTCTTGCCGGAATAGTAAAAGGCCGCCCGTGCAGATCGCAGGGGCGGCCTTTTTGTTCGGTTGCCAGTGGCTTACATCGAAAAGCTGGTGCCGCAGCCGCAACTGCTACTTGCGTTCGGGTTCTCGATCACAAATCGTGCGCCGATCAGCTCTTCGGTAAAGTCAATCGTGGCGCCTGCCAGAAACGGCAGCGAGGTGCTGTCCACCACTACTTTCTCTCCGGCACCTTCCAGAACCAGATCGTCGGTGGCGGGGTCGTCCAGTTTGATTTCGTACTGGAAACCGGAGCAGCCGCCGCCTTCTACAGCGACCCGCAGGGCCTTGCCCGATGCGGCTGCGCCGATCTCGGTCAGGCGCTCAAATGCGCGGGGTGTGACCTTTGGGGGCAGATTCATCAATCATCTCCGGTGTTTCGTCTTTTGCCTAAACCGAATATATGTGCCTTGGGACAAGGCGACAAGGAGGGGGCATGACCGCACCCTACGCATGTGATCCGGACCAAAGCCGTGGCAGGCTGTATCCGGAAGAGGGCAGTACTTTCCGTTCGTGTTTTCAACGGGATCGCGACCGCATTCTACATTCCAGCGCATTCCGGCGTTTGAAACACAAGACTCAGGTTTTCGTCGAACATGAGGGCGATTACTACCGCACACGGCTGACCCATTCGTTGGAAGTGGGGCAGGTGGGGCGCACCATCGCGGGCGCTTTGGGGCTGAATCAGGAACTGACCGAGGCTGTCGCGCTGGCCCACGATCTGGGGCACACCCCCTTTGGTCACACGGGCGAAGACGCGTTGGCGGAACTCATGGCCCCTTACGGCGGCTTTGATCACAACGCGCAGGCGATCCGGATCGTGACCCAGTTGGAAACCCATTATGCGGATTTCGACGGGCTGAACCTGACGTGGGAGACGCTGGAAGGGATCGCCAAGCACAACGGCCCTGTAAAGCCACCGCTGCCCTATGCCCTGTCTGAATATAATCAGCGCCACGATCTGGAACTGCTGACCCACGCCAGCGCCGAGGCGCAGGTGGCCGCCCTTGCTGATGATGTGGCCTATAACAACCACGATCTTCAGGACGGTCTGCGGGCTGGTCTTTTCACCGAAGAAGAAGTGGCCGAACTGCCCATGGTCCGCGAAGCCTACGCCGAGGTGGATCGCAAATACCAAGGGCTTGAGGCGCGCCGTCGCCGGTATGAGGCCCTGCGCCGCGTCTTTGGCGTGATGGTCGGCGATGTGATTGACCAGTCCCGCGCCAATCTTGAAGCCAGCGGTGCGGAAACCGCCGCCGATCTGCGCCATTTGGGCAAGCCGGTGGTGGTCTTTTCGCGCGATGTGCATAGCCAGCTGGCGGTGATCCGCAAGTTCCTGTTCACCCGCATGTACCGCGCTCCTTCAGTTGTTGAGGTCCGCAAGCACGTCACGCAAGTGGTCAAAGACCTGTTTCAGACTTATCTTAGCGATCCCTCGCTTTTGCCGGGGAACTGGCAGGCCCGAATGGCGTTGGTCTCGTCAGAGGGAGAGATCGAGATTGCGCGCAGCATTGCTGACTATGTGGCTGGCATGACCGACCGGTTTGCTCTGTTGGAACATCAAAGACTGTGCGGCGGGACGGGCCTTGGTGGCCTGCACGGACCTGCACAGCGTTAAGGGACGGTAAATAATGGCTGTAGCTGGTGAAGTGGCGGGCCTTGGGCCTGTGACCGCGTTTGCGCTGGTGGGCGCATTGGGTGTGGGCAGCCAGTGGTTGGCGTGGCGTCTGCGGATGCCTGCGATTGTGCTGATGTTGCTGGCCGGTCTGGCTGTCGGGCCTGGCCTTGGCCTTTTTGATCCGCAAACAGACATTGGCCCGCTGATGAAGCCCATGGTCAGCATTGCCGTGGCCATCATCCTGTTCGAAGGCGGTCTGACCCTGGATTTCCATTCCTTGCGCGAAGCGACCCAAGGGGTCCGCCGTCTTGTGGTGATCGGTGCCCCTGTGGGGTGGCTGACCTCGGCTTTGACGCTGCATTATGCGGCGGGCCTCGGATGGGCGTCCTCGGCTGTTTTTGGCGGCATCATGGTTGTCACCGGCCCGACCGTTATTGCTCCGCTGCTACGGCAGGCCCGTTTGAAAAGCCGTCCCGCCAAGTTGTTGCAGTGGGAGGCGATCCTGAACGATCCCGTTGGCGCATTGGCAGCGGTGCTGGCCTATACGGTGGTGCTGGTCACCGCTGACACGCAGACCCCCGGCGAAGCGGCGGTCGAGTTTGCCATCGGTGTCGTTACCGCCAGCGTCTTGGGCGGCTTTGCGGGATGGTTGCTGACCTACAGTTTCATCAACGGGAAAGTGCCCGAGTATATGAAGGTGCCGGTGCTGTTTACCGTCGTCTTGGGCGTTTTCGCAGTTTCGGACTATGTGCTGCACGAAATCGGTTTGTTGGCCGTGACCGTGATGGGCGTCTACATCGCCAATCAGGAACTGCCCAGTTACACAGAGATGCGCCGCTTTAAAGAACACGCCACCGTGCTGCTGGTCTCGGGCGTGTTCATCCTGCTGGCGGCCAATATGGACCGCGAGACGTTGATGGCGCTGGATCTGCGCACATTGCTGTTTGTGGTCTCGGTGATTCTGCTGGCGCGTCCCATTACGGTTCTGATCTCGCTTCTGGGGACGGATGTGCCTTGGGCCGAACGCTGGCTGGTGGCGCTGACCGGTCCGCGCGGCGTGGTGCTGGTGGCAGTTGCGGGCCTGTTTGGTGAACGATTGGTTGGCCTTGGCTATGAGGATGCGGCGCAAATCCCGTCGCTGGCTTTTGCCTTGGTGGCTGCATCCGTGGTGCTGCACGGGTTCACACTTGCGCCTTTTGCGCGGTTCATGGGGCTGACGGCCACAGGGCAACCGGGGGTGATCATCGTGGGCGGCTCTAGTTGGGCGGTCGGTTTGGCCAAAACCCTGCAAGAGGCGAAAATTCCGACGCTGATCATGGACCCCAACCGAGCCCGTCTGCGCGGTGCGCGTGAGGCAGGGGTTCCGATCTATTACGGCGACATCCTGTCCGAGACCGCCCACCAGCAGGTGGACATGGTCCAGTACGAAAAGGTCATCTGCGCCACGGACAACGACGCCTATAACACGCTGGTCGCCACGGACCTAGCGCCGGAGTTCGGCCGCGACAACGTCTGGCAGCTGACCCGCGTTAAGGAAGAACGTGCGCGTCACGCGCTGCCAGCCACCCTTGGCGGGCGCGAACTGGGCGACGGGCAAAGCTATCTGCAACTTAGCAGCCTGATCTTGCAGAACTGGCGCTTCGGCATGACCACCCTGACCGAGGACTACGGCCTAGAGCAGTGGCACGCGGATCGCCCTGAGGGGATCCCCTTGATCGAACTGTCCGAAAAGGGCGATATCCGCCTGATCGGGCCGGGCCATCCGCCCCGTGCCAAGGCCGGTTGGTCGGTGATCGCCATGCTGCCACCGAAACAGGAAGCTGATACGCGGGATTGACGCGGGGCATGGGCCTGATACATCCCCTCTCCAAGCAGACAGGATTGGACCCATGAACCTCTTTACCGACATTCACGCTGTTGTTCTTGCCGCGCTGGAGCAAATGCAGGCCGAGGGCGCGCTGCCCGAGGGCCTAGATTTCGCCAACGTCACGGTCGAGCCTCCGCGCGATCCGTTGCATGGGGACATGGCCACCAACGCCGCGATGGTGCTTGCCAAGCCTGCCAAAGCCAAGCCCCGCGACATCGCGGAAAAGCTGGTTGAAAAGCTGACCGCCGATGACCGGATCACCAGCGCCGAAGTTGCTGGCCCCGGCTTCATCAACTTGCGTCTGGCCCCCGGCGTCTGGCAGGGCGTGGTCGAGGCGGTGCTGAAAGGTGGCACCAGCTTTGGCCGCTCGTCGATGGGCGGTGGCAAGAAGGTGAACGTGGAATATGTCTCGGCGAACCCCACGGGTCCGCTGCACGTGGGTCACACCCGTGGCGCGGTCTTTGGTGACGCGCTGGCAAGCCTCTTGGATTACGCCGGCTACGACGTGACCCGTGAATACTACATTAACGACGGTGGCGCGCAGGTCGATGTTCTGGCCCGCTCGGTCTACCTGCGGTATCTGGAAGCTCACGGTCAGGAAGTGGCGTTCGAGGACGGCACATACCCCGGTGAATACCTGATCGAGGTGGGTCAAGCCCTGAAAGACAAAGTGGGCGAGGCCTATGTGGACCAGCCCGAAGACGTCTGGCTGGCCGAAGTGCGCGAATTCGCCACCGCCGCCATGATGGATCTGATCCGCGAAGACCTGCGTCTGCTGAACGTGGAAATGGATGTTTTCTATAGCGAAAAATCTCTCTACGGCACGGGCCGCATTGAAGGTGCCATTCAGGACCTGACCGACAAGGGCCTGATCTATCGCGGCACGCTTGAGCCCCCCAAAGGCAAGCTGCCCGAGGATTGGGAACCCCGCGAACAGACCCTCTTCAAATCGACCGACTACGGCGATGACGTGGACCGCCCGATCATGAAGTCGGATGGCGCATGGACCTATTTCGCCCCCGATATCGCTTACCACTACGACAAGGTGCAGCGCGGTTTTGACCTGTTGATTGACGTCTTCGGTGCCGACCACGGCGGCTACGTCAAGCGGATGAAGGCTGCTGTCAGCGCTCTGTCCGGTGGCCGCGTGCCCGTGGATATCAAGCTGTGCCAGCTGGTGAAGCTGTTTAAAAACGGCGAGCCGTTCAAGATGTCCAAGCGGGCAGGGACCTTTATCATGCTGCGCGACGTGGTCGAACAGGTCGGCCCCGATGTGACCCGCTTTGTGATGCTGACCCGCAAGAACGACGCGCCGCTGGACTTCGACTTCGACAAGGTACTGGAGCAGTCCAAAGAGAACCCCGTGTTCTACGTGCAATATGCGCACGCACGGGTGTCGTCAGTGCTGCGCAAAGCAGCCGAGGCGGGAATCACCGTCAGCGATGACGCCCTGATTTCGGCTGATCAAACCAAGCTTGATCACGAGGCCGAGCTGCATCTGATCAAGAAAATCGCCGAATGGCCGCGTCTGGTGGAAATCGCCGCCCGCACCAACGAACCGCACCGTATTGCGTTCTATCTCTATGAATTGGCGTCGGATTTGCATGGATTGTGGAACCGTGGGAACGATGTTCCGGCCCTGCGATTCATTCAGGACGACGATTCGGCCACATCGCAAGCAAAAATTTCGCTCGCTCGTGCGACAGCCGTTGTTATTGCAGCCGGTCTTGGTATCCTCGGGGTCAAGCCAGCAGAGGAATTGCGCTAAGTACGCAGCCCGCAGGCAAACCTGAGCAGTTAAAAAATAACCGACGACCGGGATCGTTGGACCAGAGAGGCAGTGATGGCGGATTACCAATCCATGCAGGGCGGTTACACGCCCTTCGATCAGTATGGCGCACAGTTTGGCTGGGACGATGTGGATGAGCTGGACGCAGCTCTTGCACAAGCAGACCAGCCGCCCCTTCGGAAGCTTTTGAATGTTGTTGGCTCGGTGGCGTCGATTGCACTGGTCGCCGGTGTGATGACATGGGGCTACAACACCATTGTGCGCGATGTGAGCGGCATTCCCGTGGTCGCCGCCAGCAAAGAGCCGGTGCGTGTCCAGCCTGAGAACCCTGGCGGTCAATTGACTGCAAACATTGGACTTTCTGTCAATGAAGTGATCGCCGAAGGGGCGAATGATGCCCCCGTCGCGCAGGTCACCTTGGCGCCCGATCCGCAGAGTGTAACCGAAGAGGATGCGCCGCTGGCCCAGATGGCCGCCTTTGAAGCTGAAGCTCTGGAAGCCGAAGCGCTTGAGAATATGCAGGTCGAGCAGGCCGTGGCCATCGTGCCCCAGCCCGCGATTGAGGCCACGCAACCCGAAGCGGTCATCACCAATGCATCGCTGGATACCGAGGATGGCATCATGGCGCTGGCCAACCAGTTGGCGATGAACGTGACGCCACTGTCCGCGCTGGACCTCAGCGATGTGGCTGAAGTGCAGACCAGCGTCGCCGACGCCCGCACCGAGACCGCCAATGCGGTCACCGGTGGAATCGCAGAATCGGTCCGTCCCAAGCAGCGTCCCGCGGGCGTTCGTCTGGCCTCGACCTCGGCCAGCGATATGGTTGCGGCGCAACCGGTGGCCAATGCGGCACGCGAACTGGACCCCGCGACGCTGGGTTCCGGCACCCGTCTGGTACAGCTTGGCGCCTATGAAAGCGCCGACGTTGCCCGTTCGGAATGGTCAAAGATTTCAGGGCAGTATGCCGAGTTCTTCACAGGAAAAGATCGCGTGATCGAACGTGCCGAAAGCGGTGGCCGTGTGTTCTACCGCCTTCGGGTTCATGGCTTTGCCGATCTGTCGGATGCACGCCGGTTCTGCTCGGTTCTGGTGTCGGGCAAGGACGACTGTATTCCGGTGGTCGTGCGCTAACCCATGCATCTCGCTGCAATCTTTGGATGCTCGGGGCCTGAACTGTCAGGCGCCGAGCGTGACTTTTTCAGGGTCGCCCAACCTTGGGGCTTTATCCTGTTTGCCCGCAATATCGAGAATGCCGAACAACTGCGCCGCCTGACTGCGGACCTGCGGGAATCGGTTGGTTGGAATGCACCGATCCTGATTGATCAGGAAGGGGGCCGTGTGGCCCGACTACGCGCGCCTCTGGCCAGCGAGTGGCTGCCGCCCTTGGACATGGCAGAGGCTGCGGGCGCAGACCAAGAACGGGCGTTCTACCTGCGTTATCGCCTGATTGCGGCGGAGCTGAAATCCTACGGCATCGATGTGAACTGCGCTCCGATGGCGGATGTGGCGAACGACCAGACCCATCCGTTCCTGCGCAACCGCTGCTATGGCTCCTCATTGGAATCGGTGACTGCCAATGCCCGCGCCGCAGCGCAGGGGCATCTGGATGGCGGCGTGTTGCCCGTTCTAAAACACATCCCCGGTCACGGGCGCGGGCAGGTGGACAGCCATCTGGATCTGCCCCGCGTCACTGCAGATGAGGCGTCCTTGCGCGATGTGGATTTCGCCGCGTTCAAGGCGCTAAACGATCTGCCTTTGGGCATGACGGCCCATCTGGTCTATGAGGCGCTGGATGATCGTCCCGCGACGCTCTCGCCCAAGCTGATCCGGATGATCCGTCAGGACATCGGCTTTGATGGTCTGCTGATGACCGATGATATCAGTATGGGAGCCCTCAGCGGCACTGTGGCCCGCCGCTCGGAACGGGCGATTCTGGCGGGTTGTGATCTGGTGCTGCATTGTAATGGCGAAATGGCCGATATGGAGGCGATTGCCGACGTGGTTGGCGATCTGTCCGAGGCGGGCCAAACCCGCGCCGAGCGGGCGCTGGCTTTACGCGACTATGCTAGTGATATTGACAAAGAGGCGTTTCAGGCCGAATTTTCCACCCTTGTGAAAGGGTGAGGCATGGACGACCTCTTCAGCGATGATCCACGTGGCCGCGGTGACGGTGCCTCGGTCGAGGACCGGCTGGCGGCCGAAGCCCTGATCGTGGACGTTGAGGGCTTTGAAGGGCCTCTGGACGTGTTGCTGACCCTGTCGCGAACCCAGAAAGTGGATTTGCGCCGGATCAGCGTTCTACGGCTGGCGCAGCAGTATCTGGCCTTTGTGGAAAAGGCCAAGCGGCTGCGGATCGAACTGGCCGCCGATTATCTGGTGATGGCGGCGTGGCTGACCTTTCTGAAATCGCGTCTGCTGCTGCCCCCTGATCCCACCGAGGATGGCCCTTCGGGCGAGGAACTGGCCGCACATCTGGCCTTCCAGCTGGAGCGCCTGCAAGCCATGCGCGATGCGGCAGCGCAGTTGATGGCCCGTGACCAATTAGGCCGTGATTTCTTTGCCCGTGGCCTGCCCGAAGACATGGAGCGGGTGCGGCGGGTGAAGTACTCGGCCACTCTGATCGACCTGATGCAGGGTTACGCCCGTATCCGCACCAAGGATGATTTTCGCCCCTTCGTGCTGGACCGTGATGCAATCTTCACCATGGAAGAGGCGCTGGAACGGATGCGCGGCCTGATCGGCTATGTCGGGGAATGGGTGGACCTGTCCTCTTATCTGCCAGACGGCTGGTCCGAAGACCCCAAACGCCGCCGCTCGGCGACCGCTGCGACCTTTGCCGCCTCGCTTGAACTGGTGAAAGAGGGCAAGGCCGACATTCGCCAGACCGAAACCTTTGCCCCGATCCAGCTAAGAAGAAGGGAACGCCCCCGTGAGCATTGATCGCGACACTGACGAGCCAATCCTTTTCGACGCGCCGCCCATTGCCGAACAAGAGCGTATGGTCGAGGCGATTCTGTTCGCCAGCGCCGAGCCGGTGACCGTGGCCGATCTGAACAAGCGTATGCCCCATGGCTGTGATGCTGCCGAGGCGCTGGCATACCTGCGCACGCGTTATGAGGGGCGGGGCGTGCGTGTGGTGCGCGTGGGCGATGCTTGGGCGTTCCGGACTGCGCCGGACCTGTCCTTCCTGATGCAACAGGAACGGATCGAGACCCGCAAATTGTCCCGCGCCGCGATCGAGACACTGGCCATCATCGCCTATCACCAACCCGCCACCCGCGCCGAGATTGAAGAGATTCGCGGTGTGACCGTGAGCCGCGGCACCATCGACCAGCTTTTGGAGATGGAGTGGATTCGATTTGGTCGCCGCAGGATGACTCCGGGCCGTCCGGTGACCTTTGTGGTCACCCAACAGTTCTTGGATCACTTCGGTCTGGAAAGCGCCCGCGATCTGCCCGGGTTGGCGGAACTGCGGGCAGCGGGTCTGCTGGACAGCCGGATGCTCGGGGTTGGCAACATGCCGATGCCGAACTCGGGCGATGAGGACGAAGAAGACGTGATGGGTCAGTCCGAACTGTTCGAGGATTGATCCGGCGGGAATTGTTTCCACGCTCTGGTTGAAAACGCGTAGAACTTGCGTACCTTTGTGGAAAGGGCAACGGAGGCGCGCGATGAACGCCAATCAGATGATCAACATGGCCGTGCGTATGATCATGCGTAAGCTGATGAACAAGGGCATCAACGCTGGCATCGACAAGTTCAGCCAACGTGGCGGCCAGCCCAATCCCCAAGGGGCGCGGCAGGCCAAAGACATGGTCAAACGTGCCCGCCAAGCGGCACGGTTCATGCGCCGGTTCTGATCTCTTATTAAATTGAAAAGCGGCCCCGAGGGCCGCTTTGCTTTATTTGAAGTGCTTGGACAGCTTCAGACCCTGTCCCTGATAGTTCGAGGCCAGATCGGCCCCATAGAGGGTCTCTGGCGTCTGGGACATTTTCTCATAGATCAGGCGACCCACGACTTGGCCGTGTTCCAGCACAAAGGGCGCCTCATGGCAGCGGACCTCAAGCACACCGCGCGCACCGCTGCCGCCGACGGCTGCATGGCCAAAGCCCGGATCGAAAAAGCCTGCGTAGTGGACGCGGAACTCTCCCACCATCGCCAGATAGGGCGCCATTTCGGCGGCATAGGCGGGGGGAATGTGGACGGCCTCGCGGCTGACCAGAATATAGAAGGCACCGGGGTCCAGAATGATACGGCCTGTGGTGGTGCGGATTTCTTCCCAGAACTCGGCTGGATCGTAGTAGCCGATGTTCTCCAGATCGATGACGCCCGTGTGGGGCTTGGCGCGGTAGCCCACCAGATCGCCCTGAGCGGGCTTGAGGTCGACCGAAAAGCCAAGACCGTCCGAGATCACCGGAACCCCGTCCACCAGCGTGTCCGAGGCGTGCAGAGCCGCCAGTTCGGTGTCATCCAGAACGCTTTGTCCTTTGCGGAAGCGGATCTGGTTCAGACGCATTCCGGGGCGCACGAGCACCGAAAAACTGCGCGGGCAAATCTCGGCGTAGAGGGGGCCTTTGTAGCCTGCGGGAATGCGGTCAAATTCGGTCCCGCCATCGGTCACAACGCGGGTCAGCAGGTCCAGACGGCCTGTGCTGCTTTTGGCGTTGGCCACAGCGGTGATGCCGTGGGGCAGGTTCAGACCTTCCATCAGAGGGACCAGATATACGCAGCCCTTCTCCAGAACAGCGCCACCCGACAGGTCGATGCGGTGCATGGTGAAATCGTTCACGCGGTCCAGAACAGCGGTGCCGTGACCGGGCAGGAACGAGGCGCGAATCCGGTAAGCCACTGTCCCAAGACGCAAATCCAGACTGGCGGGTTGTAGTTGGCCATCCAGCAGCGGCGCGTCGATGGTGATCGCACCATTGGTAACCAGTTCGGAAATTGCCTGACTTGGCAGTACGCCTGCGGCTTCGGTCATCTCACCCTCCGTCCCGGGGAATGGACCCCCTAGATGCATTAAACGCCCGTGGCTAGAAGCCTACGGGCGTTGTAATGGTCGGGCTAGCAGGACTCGAACCTGCGACCTTCCGTCCCCCAGACGGACGCGCTACCAGGCTGCGCTATAGCCCGAATGAGGGCTTTCTACAGTTCTGGACGGCGGGCGCAAGTGCCGTTTGACAGAAAAATGAAATTATTTTGCAGCCAGCAAACGGTCCCGGATTTCGGTGATGCGCGGAGCCAATGTAGCAAGGGCCGCACGCTTTTCGCGGGGCATTTCCAGCGCGATGGCCAAGGCCGATCTGCGGGGCAGGACCTGCGAATCTTCCGGATCTTCGGGCAACACGACCGGCTGCGCAGGGGCTGCGTCAGGTTCCGAGGCAGACTCGGCTGCGGTGTCAGACTGGGACTCAGACATCTCAGGCGCTTCAGCGGGCGTCTCAGGCGCGGGCTCGGCCGCCTCCACTGGTTTGCGCAGGGGAATCACCTGTGCCTCAGTCGGCGCCTCTGGCGCGTCTTCGAACAGGTTGCCGTCATCATCTTCGTCAAAGTCGAAGAGGCTGCCTTGGGCAAAGAGATTATCCTTGGGACGCGGCGCATCCAGCACCTTACGAGGTGCGGTCTGGGGCAGGGGGATCGGCTCATCCGGCGCATCAGGTGTTTCCTGCACCTCGGGCGCGACTGCCTCTGCGGGCACCTCTGCGACGGCCTCAGGCGCGTCAGTGTTTGCGTCGTCGGCTTGTGCGGTGAGGGCAGGAGACAAGGACGCCACATGCTTGACGCCGCTTTCGCGCAGCACCTTCTGGACGCCTTTGATGGTCATCCCGTCTTCGTGCAGCAGCTTTTTGATGCCGCCAAGCAGCTCCATGTCCGCAGGGCGGTAGTAGCGACGCCCGCCCGCCCGCTTTACGGGCTTAACCTGGGCAAATTTGCTTTCCCAGAAGCGCAGAACATGGGTTGGCGTGTCCAACCAATCTGCAACTTCGCTGATCGTGCGGAAGGCGTCGCGGGACTTGCTGGCCATCAGTCAGTGTCAGCCTTTGTTGCCGTCGGCAACGCGGTCTTTCATCAGATGGGACGGACGGAATGTCAGAACGCGGCGCGGATGGATCGGAACCTCTTCGCCGGTTTTCGGGTTGCGGCCGATGCGTGCCGCTTTTTCGCGGACGCTGAATGTGCCGAAGGACGAGATCTTCACCTGCTCGCCGCGCACCAGCGCGTCGGACATATGTTCCAGCACACTCTCTACCAGTTGCGCGGATTCGTTACGCGACAGACCGACTTCTTGGAAGACGGCTTCGCTCAGATCCATCCGTGTCAGGGTCTTTTCACCCATGGTTGCTCTCCCCATTGCTTCACGAACAATAGGGCGCTTCAATTTTCCGAGTCAATATCAACAACTTGGAAGTGGTTGTTTCCGTTACCAGCGCAGCACAACCGAGCCCCAAGCCAGACCGCCGCCGATCGCCTCGGTGACGACAACGTCACCTTCCTTGATCTGGCCGCGCTGCTTGCCCACCGAGAGGGCGAGGGGAATCGATGCAGCCGATGTGTTGCCGTGATCTTGCACGGTCACAACGACCCGCTCCAAAGGCAGACCCATCTTCTGGGCGGTGCCTTTGATAATGCGCAGGTTTGCCTGATGGGGAACGATCCAATCGACCTCATCGCTGGTCATGCCGATCTTATCCAGAGCGGTATGGGCGGTCTGCGCCAGTTTTTCGATGGCGTGGCGGAACACCTCTTTGCCCTGCATCCGCAGGAAGCCGGTGGACTGGGTCGAGACCCCGCCGTCCACGTAAAGGATGTCCTTGTAGCGGCCATCGGAATTCAGATCGGTCGCCAGAATCCCGCGATCCGCATTTGTGCCGTTGCCTTCCTGCGCTTCGAGAATCAGGGCGCCAGCCCCGTCACCGAACAGTACGCAGGTGCCACGGTCTTCCCAGTCCATGATGCGGCTGAAGGTTTCAGCGCCGATTACCATCACACGCTTGGCCTGACCCGACAGGATCAGCCCGTTGGCGTTGGTCAGGGCAAAGACAAAACCCGCGCATACGGCCTGCACGTCAAAGGCAAAGCCCTTTTCCATGCCAAGACCGGCCTGAATCATGGTGGCTGCCGACGGGAAGGTCAGATCAGGGGTCGAGGTCGCGACGATGATCGCATCCAGATCATTGGCCTCAAGGCCCGCATCGGCCAGCGCAGCTTTCGCGGCACGGATGCCCAGATCAGAAGTGGTTTGACCCTCGGCTGCGAAATGGCGTCGTTCGATGCCTGAACGGGAACGGATCCACTCGTCACTGGTTTCGATCGTCGCTTCGAATTCACTGTTTGGGACAACGCGCTCAGGCAGATAATGCCCGACACCTTTGACCACTGCCCGGAGAGTCATATCGCTAACCGCTTTTGTTATCG
>JAYZYX010000116.1:0-3161 GCA_036139795.1 Pseudomonadota bacterium
TATCTGTGCCGCTGCTTGTCGTAGGGAGAAGATGCGTCTATCCCTCGGCGAAACGCAGTTAAAGGGGATAACCAATGACACGTGCTTTCGTGTTCCCGGGACAAGGGGCGCAAACGATCGGAATGGGCAAGGCGCTGGCCGAAGCCTATCCGGCAGCCAAGGCGGTTTTCGACGAGGTTGATGAGGCTCTGGGCGAGAACCTGTCCGGTCTGATCTGGGACGGTGATATCGAGACCCTGACCCTGACCCAGAACGCGCAGCCTGCGCTGATGGCAACCTCGCTGGCGGCCATGCGCGCGCTGGAAGCGGAAGGCATCGAGGTGTCTTCGGCCGCTTTCGTGGCGGGCCACTCGCTGGGGGAATATTCGGCATTGGCGGCAGCGGGTTCCCTGTCGGTGGCCGATTGCGCCCGTCTGCTGCGTCTACGTGGCAGCGCGATGCAGGCGGCTGTGCCGGTTGGCGTTGGCGCGATGGCCGCCTTGCTGGGGCTGGATTTCGCAACCGCTGCGGCAGTGGCTGCCGAGGCGGCTGGCGACGAAGTCTGTCAGGCGGCAAATGATAACGATCCTTCGCAGGTCGTGATTTCGGGGCACAAGGCGGCGGTCGAGCGTGCTTGCGAGTTGGCAAAGGAAAAGGGCGCCAAGCGCGCGCTGCTGCTGCCCGTGAGCGCTCCGTTCCATTGCGCCTTGATGCAGCCCGCAGCGGATGCGATGGCCGAGGCCTTAGCGGGCGTCGAGATCAAGGCTCCTGTCGTGCCGCTGGTGGCCAACGTGCGCGCCGAAGCTGTGAGCGAAGGCGGTCTGATCCGCGATCTGCTGGTCGAGCAGGTCACAGGTTCCGTCCGCTGGCGCGAGAGCGTTGCGTGGATGGCGGCGCAGGGCGTGACCGAGATCTGGGAAATCGGTGCGGGCAAAGCCTTGAGCGGCATGGTGAAGCGCATCGACAAGAGCGTTGCGACCCGCGCTGTTGGCACCCCTGATGATGTAAAAGCGGCTGTCGAGGCCGGTTGATCGGTAAGGCCGGGGGCTTTGCGCCCCCGGACCCCCGCAAGGTATTTGGACCAAGATGAAATAGGGTCCTGCGAGGAAGGAATTTAGAGATGTTTGATCTGAGCGGTAAGAATGCACTGGTCACGGGTGCCTCGGGCGGGATTGGCGGCGAGATTGCCAAGGCCCTGCATGCAGCGGGCGCGACCGTAGGTCTGAGCGGCACCCGTGTAGAGCCCTTGGAAGCGCTGGCGGCGGAACTGGGCGAGCGTGCCCATGTGCTGCCGTGTAACCTTGGTGATGCGGAAGCTGTCGAGGCGCTGCCGAAGCAGGCAGTCGAGGCCATGGGCAGCGTGGATATTCTGGTGAACAATGCCGGTATCACCCGTGACAACCTGTTCATGCGCATGTCGGATGAAGAGTGGGCGCAGGTTCTGGATATCAACCTGACATCGACTTTCCGTCTGTGCCGCGGCGTTCTGCGCGGGATGATGAAGGCACGTTGGGGCCGGATTGTGAACATCAGCAGCATCGTGGGTGCCACCGGTAACCCCGGTCAGGGCAACTATGCGGCCGCAAAAGCGGGCATGGTCGGCATGTCGAAGTCGCTGGCCTATGAAGTGGCCGCACGGGGCATCACCGTGAACGCGATTGCGCCGGGCTTTATCGCCACTGCCATGACCGACAAGCTGAACGACAAGCAGAAAGAAGCGATCCTGACCCAGATCCCTGCGGGCCGTATGGGCAACCCCGAAGAGATCGCGGCGGCGGCTCTTTATTTGGCCAGCAACGAGGCGGGTTACGTGACCGGCACCACCATCCACGTCAACGGCGGCATGGCGATGCTATAAGCGCTTCTGCGCGGCCTTGTGCGAAAGCGTTTGCGTAGGCGATGCGATGTGCTATAGGCGGCGCAGATTTTTAGCCGGAAGTGTTTGTCACAGACGCTTCGGCTGTTCGACCGGCGGCACTTGTCTCCGGAATGAGAGCCGCCCTTACGGGCAAAGAGACCGTCCACCCCTCGGGGCGAGGGCAACAATCGGGCGATAAGCCTAAGAAGTGATGAGGAATTGACATGAGCGATGTCGCAGAACGCGTAAAGAAGATCGTTGTAGAACATCTGGGCGTTGAAGAAGACAAGGTCACCGAGAACGCTTCGTTCATCGACGATCTGGGCGCAGACAGCCTGGACACCGTAGAACTGGTGATGGCGTTCGAAGAAGAGTTCGGCATCGAGATCCCCGATGACGCAGCCGAAACCATCCAGACCTTCGGCGACGCTGTTAAATTCATCAGCGAAGCTTCCTAAGTTTCTCTCTTTGTGAGAGACAGGCGGCGCCCCAAGCGGGCGCCGTTTTTTTTGGCGAATCAATCCTGCCATGCTGCCAATGAAAGCTGCGAATGCGGCAGTGCAGCGTCGCGGAAAGCCGCAAAACCGGGCCCAGAATGTGGCCAAGGCCTTGCCCCGACAGGGAAAGGCGGGGTAATGAGCGGCAAAGCATCAACGAAGAAGGGCAGTCACATGCGTCGCGTCGTGGTCACAGGTCTGGGTATGGTTACACCGCTGGCATGCGGGGTCGAAGAAACTTGGACGCGTATTCTTGCTGGTGAATCGGGGGCGGCTCCGATCCAGAGATTTGATGCCAGCGCGCTGGCAACCACCTATGCTTGCGAGATTCCTTACGGGGATGGCACCAACGGGACCTTCAATCCCGACGAATGGATGCCCGCCAAAGAGCGCCGCAAGGTTGATGATTTCATTCTGTATGGTGTCGCCGCAGCGACTCAGGCCGTTCACGATGCGGGCTGGACCCCCGAGGACGAGGAAAGCCTGCTGCGCACCGGTGTGATGATCGGCTCAGGGATCGGTGGTCTGAACTCGATCGCCGAGACGGCGCTGCTGATCAAGGAAAAGGGCCCGCGCCGTGTGTCGCCGTTCTTTATTCCCGGTGCACTGATCAACCTGATCTCGGGTCAGGTGAGCATCAAGTTCGGTTTCAAAGGCCCCAACCACGCTGTTGTGACGGCCTGTTCGACCGGCGCCCATGCCATTGGCGATGCGGCCCGTCTGATTCAGCATGGTGATGCGGATGTGATGGTTGCTGGCGGCGCGGAAAGCGCGATCTCGGAAATCGGGATTGCGGGCTTTAATGCCTGTAAGGCGCTGTCGACCAA
>JAYZYX010000117.1:0-10341 GCA_036139795.1 Pseudomonadota bacterium
CAGATAGGCAGCGGCGGCTTTCAGATCCTCAAGGTTAGTGGTCAGGGTCGTGGCCCCGAAATCCCCTTCGGACTGGCCAAGACCGGTAAAGTCGAACCGCAGCACCGCAATGCCAGCGGCTGCCAGACGGCGCGAGATGCGGCTGGCGGCCAGCGAATCCTTGGTGCAGGCAAAACAATGGGCGAAAAGCGCGGTCGCCAGATGGGGACCTTTCGGCTGTTCCAATCGCGCAGACAGCGTATGGCCCGCGTGTCCCGTGAAGGTCACTTTTTCCAATGGCATGCGTTTCCCCGAAGTCGTTTCTTTACTAGCTGTTGCAAACGGCGCGCTTGGGCAAGAGGATTGAAACAAGAATGCCGATGAGGTGATCACTTTGCGGTGTTTCACCTGAATAAAAATAGAAGTGCCCGATGCAAGACCAACCGATCCTTCACAAATCCATCCCGTTTGAAGCGCAGCCGCGCCTACCCGGTATCCAACCATTGAAAGATGGCGACTGGCTGTGGGTGGACGAGGTCTATGCAGCCCAGATGGCTTTGCGGGACCAGTTGATCGCAGCTCAGCCCGAGGCGGTGCATTACATGGCCGATGCGGCAAGCGATGCGGCCCGAGAGTTGCTGGCGATGGCTTTGGACGATCTGCGCCATAAAAGCGGTTTTTCCGTTTCCGAGGACAGCGTTACAAGGCCGGACGGGCACAGGGTTCCGCTAGATTGGGCTGCGCCTTTGCGGACTTTGGGGCAAATTGCGCAGGCTGATTACTGCATCCTGCAAAAGCCCGAAGGATCGGACGAACACATTCTGACCGCGGCGATTCTGTGTTTTCCCTCAAGCTGGATGCTTAGCGAAAAGGCGGGGCGTCCTCTGACCGACATTCATGTTCCGGTGCCTCAGTACGACGCGGATTTGGCAAAGCGCGTGCAGCGGCTTTTTGACGGTGTGCAGGCAGGGCGGCCTTTGTGGCGGGCCAATAATCTGTGGCACAGCAATCCGGCGCTGCATCAACCCAAAAGCGTGCTACAGCCCCGCCGGCACGAAGATGGCGGCGCAGCCTATCGCCGGTCCGAGCGTCAGGTGATCTTTCGTCTGCCTGAAAGCGGTGCGGTCGTCTTCTCGATCCACACGTTTCTTATCGCCAACCACGCTGGTTAAAGGGGCTTAGCCCTGTATCTGGCGGGCCATGATAGCGATGGCTTTCTGGTAGACGCTGGCGGCATTCCATTCCTGAATGACGCGGAAATTCGGCTGGCCTTCTTGAAAGCCGGCGCCGCGCTGCCAGCCTTTTTGCGCCAGAAAATTTGCGGTCGAGGCCATAGCGTCCGAGAGATTGTAGAAATCGATGCGCCCGTTGCGATCCGAATCCACTCCGTAGCGCAGAGCGTTGCCGGGCAGGAACTGGGTGTGCCCCAACTCGCCATGTTTGGCGCCCTTGGTCGCGCCAGTGATCGACCCGCGATCCACCAGCACGAGAGCCGACAGCGCGTGAGGCGTGAAGAAATCGCTGCGGCGACAGTCAAAGGCCAGCGTCACAATGGCCGAGACCACCGGCGTGTCACCCATAAACCCGCCAAATCCGGTCTCCATCCCGTGCAGCGCGATCAGAACGCCGCCGGGAACGCCGTAGATCCGCTCTAGCGCATCATAGAAGGCGCGATCACGAGCCAGACGTTTACGCCCCTGACTGACGATGGTGGTGGCGCCGCGGACCTGCATGAACTTTTCAAGGCTGTACTTGAAGCTTTTCTGGTTCCGGTCGGCCGAGATCGTTCCCGTGGAATAGCGCGCCTGCGCCAGTGCATCCAATCCGGCCTGACCCACGCCATTGCGAATGGCCAAGCGGGCGAAGTCGGCCTTCCACGCGTCAAACCCCGCCGAGGTGTTGCTACAGGGCGCCGCAAAGGCGGGGGCGGTGCCAAGGGTCAGGATCAGTCCAAGGGCAGACAACAGTTTCATCAGGCAAAACCTATGGTGGAAAGGGCGTAAAATATATCGCCAGCTTAGCCCGCCTTGGCCACAGAACAACCCGCAACCGCCTTACACGAAACAGAAAAAGGGCGCCCGCGAGGGACGCCCTTTCATTCAGTGCAATCCGGAAGAGATTAGCAGCTGTAGTACATTTTGTATTCGACGGGGTGAGGAGTGTGCTCGAACGAGTACACTTCTTCCATCTTCAGATCGATATAGCCTTCGATCTGGTCTTTGGTGAACACGTCGCCAGCCAGCAGGAAGTCCATGTCTTTCTGCAGCTCGTCCAGAGCCTCACGCAGCGAGCCGCAAACGGTGGGGATACCAGCCAGTTCTTCTGCGGGCAGGTCGTACAGGTTCTTGTCCGATGCTTCGCCAGGATGGATCTTGTTCTTGATGCCGTCGAGGCCAGCCATCAGCAGAGCTGCGAAGGCCAGGTAGGGGTTCGCTGCCGGATCGGGGAAGCGAGCTTCGACGCGCTTTGCTTTGGGCGATTCGGTCCACGGAATACGGACACAGCCCGAGCGGTTGCGTGCCGAGTAAGCGCGCAGAACGGGTGCTTCAAAACCGGGAACCAGACGCTTGTAGCTGTTGGTCGAGGGGTTGGTGAAGGCGTTCAGCGCTTTCGCGTGCTTCAGGATACCGCCGATGAAGAACAGTGCTTCGTCCGACAGGTCAGCGTATTTGTCGCCAGCGAACAGGGGCTTGCCGTCTTTCCAGATCGACATGTTCACGTGCATACCCGAACCGTTGTCGCCCGCCATCGGCTTGGGCATGAAGGTCGCGGTTTTGCCGTAGGCGTGCGCTACGTTGTGGATGATGTACTTGTACTTCTGGATGTTGTCGGCCTGCTCAACCAGGGTTCCGAAAATCAGACCCAGTTCGTGCTGGCTGGTCGCCACTTCGTGGTGGTGCTTGTCCACCTTCATGCCGATCGCCTTCATGGTCGACAGCATTTCCGAACGGATGTCCTGTGCGTCGTCCACGGGGTTTACGGGGAAGTAGCCGCCTTTGTAGTCAGCGCGGTGTGCCAGGTTGCCGGTCTCGAACTCGGCGTCCATGTTCCATGCAGCAGTTTCTGCATCGATCTGGTACGATACTTTGTTGGGTGCAACCGAGTAACGGACGTCGTCGAACAGGAAGAATTCTGCTTCGGGGCCGAAGTAGGAAACGTCACCGATACCCGATGCTTTCAGGTAGGCTTCTGCTTTTGCAGCGGTACCGCGGGGGTCACGCTCATAGGCTTCGCCGGTGTCGGGCTCAACGACCGAGCAATGGATCGCGATGGTTTTTTCGGCATAGAAGGGGTCGATGTAGACCGAGTCAGTGTCGGGCATCAGTTTCATGTCCGATGCTTCGATCGACTTCCAGCCTGCGATGGACGAGCCGTCGAACATGAAGCCTTCTTCCAGGAAGTCTTCATCTACCAGATCGGCAACAACGGTCACGTGCTGCAGCTTACCGCGCGGGTCGGTGAAGCGGATGTCAACGTACTGGACGTCCTCATCTGCGATCAGCTTGAGAACAGCGTCTTTGCTCATGTTCCCTTTTCCTCTCTTTGGTGGGTTGGTTTTAAGACAGCTGTCGGAAATTACAGCGCGTCTTGGTCGGTTTCGCCGGTCCGGATGCGAATTGCACGCTCAACGGGGCTGACGAAGATTTTGCCATCACCGATCTTGTCGGTCTTGGCGGCATTGATGATCGCTTCAATCGCGGCGTCTACCTGATCGGCAGGCAGGACAACCTCAATCTTCACTTTGGGCAGGAAGTCGACGACGTATTCCGCGCCACGGTACAGTTCGGTGTGGCCTTTCTGGCGTCCGAAACCTTTGACTTCGACCACGGAGAGGCCTTGTACGCCTACCTCCTGAAGTGCTTCTTTCACTTCGTCGAGTTTGAAGGGTTTGATGATCGCCTCGATTTTCTTCATGGCCTGCCTCCTCATGTCGGGTTGGGTCACTTCAGATCATTTCTGTTTCAGGTCCACAATCGGATAGCTTATTCTAGCCTAGCGTGCCCCCGCCGAATTTATAGGCGCGTATAAAAAATGTGCAAGGTGATCAAGAATTGGGCAGTTTGAAAACTTTGGGGTGAATTGATGGGCGAAATCCTGACGGCTGCACAAATGCGCGCCAAAGAAAAAAGCATCATGGACAGTGGCGCAGCCTCGGGGCTGGAGCTGATGGAGCGGGCCGGTCGCGGTGTGGTTGACGCCGCGATTCGTGCAATGGGCGATCTGACTTCCTGCAATCATCATGCGGTTGTGCTGTGCGGTCCGGGCAATAACGGCGGCGATGGCTTTGTGATTGCCCGAACCCTGTCCGAGATGGGCTGGACGGTTGAGGTGTTCTTTTGGGGCAAGGCCGATGCTCTGTCCGATGACGCCCGCCACATGCACGATCTTTGGGCCGCCCTAGGAGAGATTCGCCCGATGACGGCCGAGGCCGCAGGGCAGGGCGCCCGACCTACATTTTTGTTTGATGCGATGTTCGGGATCGGGATCAGTCGCCCGATTCCCATCGACTGCGCCCGCGCGTTTGAGGCCGTCACAAAGCGTCAGACCGATGACGGTGCAAAGCGGTGCTTTGTTGTCGCGGTCGATTGCCCCTCGGGGCTTGATGTGGATTCGGGCGAGGTGCTGGTGCCTGCTCTGGAAGAGGACGCGGATGACGAGGCTGTCATGGCCTACTTCCCCGAGACTGTCCGCCCGCGTTTGCTGCCATTGCACACAGATATATGTGTCACGTTTCATGCGCTCAAAATGGGGCATTGTCTGACAGAGGTCAGTGATCTGGCGCCAGCGCTGGTTGATATCGGTCTGGACACTGATGCGGCGGCGCAGGTGCCGATTCCCGCCGGTGGTCCAACGGTGCAGGTGCCGCCGCCCGAACTGCCCGCCAAGGCGTGGGTGCGGGCTGTCACCGCCATCGGGGCCGGCGGACTTAAGTATGACCGAGGGCATGCGCTGATCCTTGGCGGTGGTGTGGGCAAAGGGGGCGCTGCCCGTATGGCCGCCCGTGCGGCGCTGCGTGTGGGCGCGGGGCTTGTGACGCTGGCCGTCCCGCCTGAGGCGGTGCCAGAGAATGCGGCGCAGTTGAACGCCATTATGCTCTCGGAGGTTGCGGACGCCAAAGCGTTGGCAACAATGCTGGAAGATGACCGTCTTAGCGCGATCTGCATGGGGCCGGGGCTTGGGGTTGGCCAGCGGACCCGTGATCTGGTTCTGACCGCACTTCGCATGACCGCCGAGGATGGACGTCGCGTGATTCTGGACGCCGACGCGTTGGGAAGTTTTGCCGATGCGCCCGAGGATCTGTTCAAAGCCTGCCACGATGGCGTGACGATTACGCCCCATGAAGGAGAGTTCGCACGGCTTTTCCCTGATCTGGGCCAGCGGGTGCGCCGCAGCGATCCGTCAAAGCCCGCTATGGGCAAGGTCGAGGCGACCCTGCGTGCCGCAGAGCGTCTGGGGGCAACGGTGCTGTTGAAGGGTGAGGCCACAGTTCTGGCCGATCATCGGGGCGCCAGTGCGATTCACAGTGCTTTATATGATCGCAAAGCGCCGTGGCTTGGCACAGCGGGGGCTGGCGATGTGCTGGCAGGGCTGATTACCGGGCTTTCTACCGCGCAGATGGCGCAAATCTCGCATGCGATTGATCTGGCCGCCGTGGCGGCGTGGCTGCACGTGGAATGTGCCCGCAGCTTTGGCCCCGGCCTGATCGCAGAGGATCTGCCAGAGCAGCTACCGATGGTTTTCAGAGAACTGGGGTTTTAGGCCGCAGGGCAGTGCAGCTCTAGCCCGTCCGCATAGACGATGCGCGGCTGATCAAAGTAGAGGCGGATCACCTTCAGGCGCGCATCCTCTACCTTTTTCAGAAATTCCCCATCGACCAGTGCAGCTGCGGTCATCAGGGCCTGTGCTTTTCCGGTCATCGCCTTCGATCGCCAATCGCGGATCAACAGCTTTTGCCCTTCGGGCAGTAGCGTATCCTGTTCGGGGCGATCATGGCCAAGGCTTCCGGCGCGGATTCGGATGGCGTCACATTCGATGGTCTCAATCTCAACCCGCGCGACTGCGACCATTCCCGCATCCCGCGTAATGATCCGGTCACCGGCCTTTAGAGATTCGACGTCAACAGCACCCTTTGCAGTTAATATCTGCGTGCCAGCGGCAATGCCCCAAGAGCGTTGGATGTTCTGAGCCACATCGGATGCCAGGTTTGCGTCGAAATACATCGCCACCTCATTAAAAAAGCACTTCCCCCCAGAAGTGTCTCTAGAGAAACAGAGTAATCGGGGCGAAATTAAGGCGGGGTTAAAAAAATTCATTTTGCCTCTCGCCACCGCCGCCGAGCTTTGCTAATCAGCACCTCCGATGCGGGTGTGGCGAAATTGGTAGACGCACCAGATTTAGGTTCTGGCGCCGCAAGGCGTGGGGGTTCAAGTCCCTCCACCCGCACCACGGATTTCCTCAAAATCGATATCTTTTGTTGGCAAACGGTGTAGCCGCTTGGCATGCGTCTGTTGCTGTGCGCAGGATTTATGGTTGGCGCGGTGGCCTGACGGGGCGACTGCGACGGATGGCGCAAAATGCCTGCAAGGGGCGTTAACCTTTTCGGCGCGCGGCGAAATCTTTCTTAATTAAAGGCGCTTTGCCTGCCCGTAATGGTCGGTCGCAGGATTCGCCTTGATTATGCTGCGCCGCAGCGCATTCCCTATAGGTAAGGGGCAGGGCGCAAATACGCCTTGCGCCCTTGGCTTCAGCGCCTTAGAAGGCCCGAAACCGATCCGGCGGGCACGTGCCTGCCTTAATTTCTATGGGGAAACGAATGCAGGTCACTGAGACGCTGAACGAAGGTCTGAAGCGCGGTTATGCGATCACCGTCACCGCAGCCGAACTTGATGCCAAGGTCAACGAGAAGCTGATCGAAGCGCAGCCCGAAATCGAGATGAAGGGCTTCCGTAAGGGTAAAGTCCCGATGGCTCTGCTGAAAAAGCAGTACGGCCAGCGTCTGCTGGGTGAAGCCATGCAGGAAACCATCGACGGCGCGATGAACCAGCACTTTGAGCAGTCGGGCGACCGTCCTGCCGCACAGCCTCAGGTCAAAATGACCAATGAGGACTGGAAAGAAGGCGACGACGTTGCTGTCGAGATGTCTTACGAAAAGCTGCCCGAGATCCCCGAAGTGGACCTGTCGGGCGTGAAGCTGGAAAAGCTGGTTGTCAAAGCTGACGACGCGCAGATCGACGAGACTCTGGAAAGCCTGGCAAAGAACGCTCAGGACTTTGATGATCGTGACGAAGGCGCTGCTGCAGAAGACGGCGACCAGATCGTATTCGACTTCCTTGGTAAAGTAGACGGCGAAGCCTTTGAAGGCGGCGCAGCCGAAGATTACCCGCTGGTTCTGGGCTCGAACAGCTTCATCCCCGGTTTCGAGGATCAGCTGGTCGGCGCGAAAGCCGGTGAAGAAAAAGACGTGACCGTGACCTTCCCCGAAGAGTACGGCGCAGCGCATCTGGCCGGCAAAGAAGCTGTGTTCGAGTGCAAGATCAAAGCGGTTAAGGCGCCCAAAGCAGCCGAGATCGACGATGAGCTGGCCAAGAAATACGGTGCAGACGATCTGGAAGCCCTGAAGGGTCAGATCCGTGAGCGTCTGGAAGCAGACTTCGCGAACACCGCCCGTCAGGTGACCAAGCGCAAGCTGCTGGACGCGCTGGACGGTCTGGTAACCTTCGAACTGCCGCCGAGCCTGGTTGAAGCAGAAGCCAAGCAGATCGCGCACCAACTGTGGCACGAAGAGAACCCCGAGGTTCACGACCACAACCACGGCGCCATCGAGCCCACCGAAGAGCACAACAAGCTGGCCGAGCGCCGCGTGCGTCTGGGCCTGCTGCTGGCCGAGCTTGGCAACAAAGCCGAAGTCGAAGTGACCGATCAGGAAATGACCCAGGCGGTTATGGCGCAGGCGCGTCAGTACCCCGGTCAGGAACGTCAGTTCTTTGAATTCATCCAGCAGAACCCGCAGATGCAGCAGCAGCTGCGCGCGCCGATCTTCGAAGACAAGGTCGTTGACCACATCTTCGCTCAGGTAGAACTGACCGAGAAAGAGATCAGCAAGGACGAGCTGAAAGCAGCTGTTGACGCGCTGGAAGACGAAGTTGCCTAATTCAGGCGCACTGCGTTAGAGATTGAGGGCCGCTCCTGAATGGGGCGGCCCTTTTTTCATGCCGCTTGCCATTGGCCGGTGCTGCGCAGTGAGTATTTAAGTCAGAAAGAAGCGCGATCGCTGAGGGGCTTTTTCTTGATGAAAATACGCCATCGCGCGCTTTCCGGCGGAGCGCCTGTTGGATGGGAAAGGCCATGAGTATTTGGTCGATAAAGAAGCCGGAGGTTGTCGTGGGGAATGTGCGAGAAGCGATCTTGGCGGATGCCGGGGCTATTGCCGAAATTCATGTGGCTGCGTGGCAAGAGACCTATCGTGGATTGTTGCCGTCTGGCTTGTTGGACAGTTTGAAGCCGTCCGAGAAGCTTGGTTTGTGGCATGAGGTTTTGTCTCTTGCGGCAGATCGAGATGATCTCGTGGTATGTGTGGCTGAGATGGGCGGGGAGTGTGTTGGCTTTGCCTCAATGCGACCACAGCCAGATGGCGGGTTGAGGGCTGCGGGATACGGGGCTGAGGTCTCGGCCCTCTATGCGCTGAAGCAGGCGCAGGGGCGCGGGATTGGACGGGAATTGATGCGCTGGCTTGCGGTGCGTATGGGGGCGGCCGGATTGGATGGCGCAGCCTTGTGGGTGCTGGAGAGCAATAAGGGCGCACGCGGGTTTTATGAAGCGCTGGGAGGCGTGCCTGTTGCCGAGCGTCTTGAGAAGCGCGGCGGGGCAGAGGTACGGGCTGTGGCCTATGGTTGGCGGGATCTGTCGCTGTTGATCTGATCTGCCAATAAGAAACGCCGCGCAGGTGGGCTGCGCGGCGTCATAGCTTCGGGATTTGGGTAAGGCGAATGCCTTACTCCGAAGCGGTCTCTTCGTCGTCGTCCGATGCGGCCGAGCCGAGATCGTCGAACAGCTGTGATACTTCGAACTCTGCAGCAGCTTCTTCTTCGGCAGCCAGTTCCTGGATCGACTTGCCCGAAGCCTGCAGTTCTGCTTCTTCCACCGAGCGGGCAACGTTCAGCTGAACGGTTGCCTGAACTTCGGGGTGCAGAACGACGTGTACGTCGTGCAGGCCCAGTTCTTTGATCGGTGCAGTCAGAACAACCTGCTTGCGGTCAACCGAGAAACCAGCTTCGGCAGCTGCGTCTGCGGCGTCACGGGTGGTGACAGAACCGTAGAGCGAACCTGCGTCCGATGCGGCGCGAATCACGACGAACTGCTGGCCATCCAGCTTTTCGGCCAGTGCTTCGGCTTCTTTTTTGGTTTCCAGGTTACGTGCTTCCAGTTGGGCTTTCTGGACTTCGAAAGCAGCGATGTTTGCTTTCGAGGCGGTCAGAGCCTTTTTCTGGGGCAGCAGGTAGTTACGGGCGTAGCCCGCTTTGACGTCAACGACTTCGCCCATCTGGCCAAGCTTCGCTACGCGCTCAAGAAGGATAACTTGCACTGTAGTATCTCCTTATTTCACAGCGTAGGGCAGCAGAGCGAGGAAGCGAGCGCGCTTGATGGCACGGGCCAGTTCACGCTGCTTCTTCGCCGAAACGGCGGTGATACGCGAAGGAACGATCTTGCCGCGCTCAGAGATGTAGCGCTGCAGCAGACGGGTGTCCTTGTAGTCGATCTTGGGTGCGTTGTCGCCCGAGAAGGGGCACACCTTGCGACGGCGGAAAAACGGTTTGGTAGCCATGGTTTACTTCCTTTTCCTAAACCGCTCAGCGACGCTCACGGCGTTCGCTACGCTCGCCGCGCTCTTCGCGCTTCTGCATCTGGACCGAGGGGCCCTCTGCATGCTCGTCGACCTTGATGGTCATAACGCGCATCACGTCGTCATGCAGACGCATCAGGCGTTCCATTTCCTGTACCGCTGCCGAGGGGGCGTTGGTGCGCAGGAAGGCGTAGTGGCCCTTGCGGTTTTTGTTGATCTTGTAGGCCATGGTCTTGACGCCCCAGTATTCGCTACCGACGACGTTGCCACCATTGTCCTTCAGGACGGTCGAGAAGTGTTCGATCAGGCCTTCGGCCTGAGCGCCGGAAAGGTCCTGGCGCGCGATAAAGACATGCTCGTAGAGAGCCATGTTATATCTCCGTTCATATACAAGCGCGTTTCATAGGGCGGGTTTGCATCCTTCGCCCCACCCACGAGAGGCCGCGCGGTTCAGTTATTTGCGAAGGAAGCGCCGATATACACGAGTTTGCTAAAATGACAAGCGCCGGTGACCGGTGAGT